>CP003801.1:705063-1057595 GCA_000299115.1 alpha proteobacterium HIMB59
ATGGCAAAGAATTCCATGGGGTCTTTATGGTTTACTTCACCATCTTTGTTAAAATTTTTATCATGAATACGAGTAAGAAAAAATCTTATTGCACTGGCTTTTAAGTAAAAATTAAAACTTTCTTTTTCTTCATTTGACCACGAAATAGAACCAAAGTAGTGGTCAAAGAATATTTCAAAATAATTTTCATTAAAATTTTCATAGTTTAAAAACCAAGCATTTATCAATGTCGCCAAGTCATAAACAATGGTATCAGAACAAGTAAAAAAGAAGTCGATAAAGCCAGATACTTCATCGTTTTTAAAAAAAATATTATCCTTAAATAGATCTCCATGAATTAAAGACTTTTTTAAATTTTGAGGAAATTGTGACTCGAGCGAAGAGATTAAATTTTTAATATAGTTAAACTCACTGATATTTTCTCCATCATAATCCTTGAATTTATTAATTATATATTTCCAACTTGGTAGTAGCATATCATTTTCTCTAGATAATTTAGACTGCGCACCAATATGATGAATTGTGGAAATATTTTTTGCTAAAGATACCATAGCATCATTATTTAGAGATTGGATTTGACTGCCCTCAATAAAAGAATAAATAGCACAAGGTTTTTCTTTTATATTAAATATATCATTTTCATTTACTTTGATGGGAGTAGGGCAAGCAATACCTTTATGATAGAATTCACTCATCGCTTTATGAAAAAAAGGCAAATCAGAGCGCTTGGTTCTTTTCTCAAAAATTGTAAAAATAAATTTATTTTGATTTTTGGTATTAACTAAATAGTTTGTATTTTCTACACCCTCTGCAATACCTTTTATTTGTTCAATCCCATCATAGTCTTGAAAAAGGTAGTCGATGTCTTGTTGAGTAATTTTTGTGTAAACTGCCATTTTTATTAATTACAAAAAAGAATTCGTAATTTGATAGTAATTTATTAATATCATCTATCATAATGTTAAAATTTTTCATATTGTTAATATCGTCTTTACTTTTTTTTAATGCATGTAGCATCAAAAATCCTCTAAGTAAAAAATCTAAAATTACATATATTGATTGTCCTAAAACTTTAATTTTAGCCCCAGGCTCAAAGATATCTAATGATCAAATCACGATGACACTAAATAAGAACTATTCTATGAATTGTTATTTACCTGAGCCCGAGTCAAGCAAGGTAGTATTTGAGTATAATTATACTATTGAAACCACTCTCAATAACCCTTCAACAGAAATAGAAAAGGTTGTATTTATTGTGTTTGTTACAAATAAAACAGAAGACTTAAAGGTTCACGAAGAAACTTTTAATAAAGATATACAATTAGATATTTCTAAAGATGAAATGCCAGAGTCATACAATCAAATAACAAATTTCAGTGATAAAATTATCTTAGATCAAAAATTGTATGAAAATGGCGTAAAAACTTTTTTAGCTATTAATTAATTGATTTAAAATCACTAACACTTTTTTCTAACACTTTATTTCTATCAGAGTCAGATAAATTCGATAAGTAATTGGTGATCATATTATTTAGTTCAATTGAAGCCTGATTTTTAATTGATTGTATAGCAGAGATTTCGATTTGCTTAATCCTCTCCAAAGAGTTTTTTTCTTTAGAGGAAATAGCTTGAGCTGTTTTATCAACAATATTTTTAGATATGGTTTCAGCTTGAGATTTAGCAGAGTTTAATAATTCTTGTATCTTATTATCTAAGTCTGCTGTTTGTTTTTCAGCTTCTTTTAGTTTATTTTCCGCATCAGAAAAAGATTTTAGAGATGAATTTATATTAGATTTTATCTCTTCGATTTTTTGATCAAGACCTCCAATCAACATAGATTTGAAAGGTTTAATCATTAAAATTACAAATAATACAAATGAAACTAAAAGCCAGAATTTTGGATCTTCAAACATTTTAAACCTTTATGTTTCCTTTATCGAAATTTGTTATCTTAGATAAAAAAGTAGATGCAGAGTCTTTTAATTGATCGTTTAATTCAGCAATAGCAAGACTCTTTTCTTTGCTTACTCTCTCTTCAGTATTTTTAATTTCTTGCTGTATTTTTTCTTCAGTAGCTTTAATTAATTTTTCACTGTCTTGAAGGGCATTTTCTTTTGCATCAGCAATAATTTGACTAGCCTGATTTTTTGCCTCATTCAGTTTCAACTCATAGTTTTCTATCAGTTGCTCAGCCTTTTTGATTAATTCATCTTGTTTTGAGATGTGAGATTGAACGAATTCGTCTCTCTTGTTCAAAAAAGCTCTAATTTTGGGTAGCGTTATATAAGTCAATACTACGAAGAGTATGACAAAAAAAACACCCAGCCAAAAAAGCTGAGATATAAAGAACTCTATTTGTTCTAATTGAGGCATTAAGTGATTTTATTAAATTTTAACTATGAGAATAAAATCACTAATGCAATAACAAGCGCAAAAAGTGCAATCGCTTCAACGAGAGCAAATCCTAGCATAGTCATTGTGAAAACTTCATTTTTTGCAGCTGGGTTTCTTCCAACAGCCGTAATAAATGCAGCAAAGATATTTCCGATACCAAGACCTGCACCGATCACACCGATCACCGCTAATCCAGCACCTAAGTATTTAAAAGCTTCAACTAGTTCCATATTTACCTCCTTATGTTCATCTAGTGTAAGTGTAAAGCGTCGTTAATATACAAGCATGTTAATATTGCAAAAACATAAGCTTGTAAAAAAGCAATTAGTATTTCAAGCCCCGTTAAGGCAACTATAAATACTAATGGCAAAATTCCAAAAAAACCTAAAGCAGATACAAAACCTGCAAAAACTTTTAAAAGTGTATGGCCTGCTAGCATATTGGCAAATAATCGAACGGCAAGGCTAATAGGTCTTGAAAGATAAGAAATCACCTCAATTGGAATGAGAAGTGGTAGCATGTAAATTGGCAGTCCAGGAATCACAAAGAAACTAAAGAATTTCAAGCCATGTTTAACAAAGCCTAATATTGTTACAAATAAAAATACCGCCAGAGCTAATCCAAAAGTAACGATTATGTGGCTGGTAAAGGTAAAACTATACGGGATCATTCCAAATAGATTTCCAAATAAAATAAACATGAATAATGAGAAAACTAAAGGAAAGTACTTTCTCCCCTCTTTGCCGGCAGTGTCAGTAATCAAGTTGTTAATAAAACTAAATCCCATCTCAGCAGCTACTTGCATACGAGAGGGGTATAGATCTTCAACAGAGTTAGTTTTTCTTGATTTTAGAAAAGGGATAGTAAAAAAAACTAAGATAAAGACGGTAGTGATTGTCATCCATAGAGATGAATTAGTGAAGGAAATATCATACCCAAACAATTCTAAATCCATTAAAGGTTTAATTTCAAACTGTTTTAAGGGACTCTCGCCTTTAGCCATGCGCTAATAAAACAAATTTATTTGGAATTTTCTATGCGACGTATAAGCCTGTAAATATTAAGTAAGCCAGCAAAAAAACCCAATATTATCAACGTTATTAGTGCAATAGGTTTCGTATCCAAGAAATTATCTATGGTAAGTCCTAAAATAACTGAGACGATCAGGGCAGCTACAAGTTCTGATGAGATTCGATAGGCAAAACTTAGACCTTTAAGGTCTGATTTGCTTTTACCCTCATTCTGCATATTTGACCGCTTCTTCTAATTCAACGGAGACAATTTGAGAGACACCTTCCTCTGGCATGGTAACACCATAGAGCCTATCAACTCTGGACATAGTCATTCTATTATGAGTGATAATAATAAATTTGGTTTGAACTTTTTCTGATATCTCCTCAACCATACTACAAAAGCGGTCAACATTATTATCATCTAAAGGTGCATCAACCTCATCCAATATGCAAAAGGGTGATGGATTAGCTATAAAAACAGCAAATAATAAAGAAATTGCAGTTAATGCCTGTTCGCCACCAGAAAGAAGGGTAATATTTTGCATTTTTTTACCTGGTGGACTTGCGAAAATTTCTAAACCTGAATTTAAGGGATCTTCATCATTTTGAATTAGTTTTAAATACGCTTTGCCACCACCAAATAGTTTAGTAAATAGCCTTTCAAAATTTTCATTAACTATTTGGAAAGCATCACGCAATCTTGAAACACCCTCTTTATTTATTTTATTAATTGCATCATGAAGTTTTTCTATAGACTCTTGTATTTCATTTTTATCTTTGATCGTATCATTGACTTTCTCTCTAAGTTTTGTGTACTCATCTTCTGCCAATAAATTTACAGCACCTATTCTTTCTCTTTCAGTAACCAATCTTATTACTCTTTTTTCAGCTGTTTCTAAGTCTTCATCCTTCTTTAGTTTGTCAATTTCATTTTCTAAATTTAGCAAATCAACATTAATTTTTTCACGACAAGAAAGAATGAGCTGTTGAAGATTATTATTAAAGTTTGATATCTCAGACTCTTTCCTAATGAGATCCTCTTTAACAACAGAAAAGTTTTGTTCTTTATTTCTCAAATCTTTCGATAGCTGTTCTAATAAGTTTTCTTTTTCTTGTAACTCATTATCAAATAATCTCTTTTCTTCAGTTAAATCTTTAATTTTGTTTAATAAAAATTGTCTTTTACTGTCAATATCACCAGGATTATTTTGAGAAATATCAAGTTCCTCTTTAGCAGTCTTGATCCTGTCATTTAAATCATTAATTTTTTGAATAGTTATTTCACTTATTCTTTCCCATTCTAAAATTTGTTTTTTTAAATCATTAAGCCTTTTTTCTTTTAATTCTGACAAAATAGAGGAAATATTTGCTTCATAAGAACTAGAGACAAATAGGCCATCCCATCGCCAAAGGTTACCTTCCTTGTCGACAATTGCCTGACCTGGTTTTAAATTTTTATGAAATTCATAACCTTGTGATGATTCCTCAATAACAGCAACATTATTTAGCTTATTGGCGATCCTATCTGGGGCTTTGATAAGTTCCGAAGCTACTTTACAAGGAAAGTTGAAGGAACTGCTAACTTCTTCGACTATATTTTCTGACCAATAAAAAACCTCATCTTTATCAAGAGAAGCCAATAACTCTTTACCAAAGATCGCGGCTACTGAATTTTCATACTCTTTTTCAAAAGAGATATTATTTAAAAGACTTCTGTCAGATTGGCCTATGGTTTTTTCAGGATTGCTCTCAAAATCTTTGGAACTAATATCATTAATCTCATTTCTTATTTCTTGAATTTTTATCTGAGTATCATTGTTTTGTTTATTCTCGACTTCAAGATCCTGCTGCAATTGTTTAACCCGATGCTCAAGATTAGTTTTATGTTCTTCAAAACGTAATTCTTCTTGTTTAAGGTTTTCAACTGTCATATTTAGTCTATCCAATTCACTATTAAGTGAATATGATTTCTCTCGCATCGGAGGGATTTTGACTTTTAAATCCTCAAATGCTTGATCCTGCGAAGATACATCTCCTTGAAAATCAGCTAATTTTATTTTTATTTCATTTTTTTCATCTTCTAGTTTTTGAAGAATGGTTTGAATTTGATTTCTTTTAACATAAAAAACTGAAGCCTCCGCATTTTTAATAAGTGTTGAAATGTTTCTAAACCGCTCAGCTTCTTTGGATTGCTTTTTTAAAATAGCAAGTTGTTCTTCATAAGTTGTAATAACATCTTCAACACGAAGAAGATTGTTTGTGGCAGCTTTTAAACGAAGTTCAGAATCATGCCTTCTAGATTGGAGTCCTAATATTCCGGCCGCTTCCTCTAAAACCATTTTTCTATCTTCTGGTTTTGCTTGAGTAATAGCGCCAATTCTACCTTGGCTAACTATTGATGTTGATCTAGCAGAAGTAGATGCATCAGCAAAAAGTAACTGAATATCTTTTAGTCTAACTTCTTTGCCATTAATATAGGAGTTTGTTCCTTCTCCTCTCCAAATCTTTCGCGCTATTTCTAATGATTTAGATTCAAACTTATTTTCTAAATCTGTTCCATCAATATTAACAAAAAGACCAACTTCAGCTAAATTCCATGAAGGTCTATTGTCAGTCCCATTGAATATGAGATCATCTATTTCTTTCCCTCGTAATTGTTTCGCAGATACTTCGCCAAGACCAAAACGAATTGCCTCGACAATATTAGATTTCCCACAGCCGTTTGGGCCTACGATACCTGTCAGACCAGATTTGATTTCAAATTCAGTTGGTTCAACAAAAGATTTAAAACCTTTGATTGATAATTTATCTAGGGATAACAAATTATTTATTTTTTAGTTTCTTTTTTATCGCTTTAATAAATTCAGAAGCAGGGCGGTTGCCCTGAAATTTTTCACCATCTATTAAAAAAGTTGGTGTGCTTTCAACTCCAAAGTTGCTTTGTGCTGCCACTTGTAAGGATAGAAGATTATTTTGCAAACCTTCATCTTTTAGACATGATTGTAATTGTTCATCTTCTAATCCTAACTGTAATCCATAGTTATTCAAAAGTTCAATAATTTCTTCACCCGTCTCAGATTTAGTCCATACATCATAATTTTCATAAACAGAGTCAGTATAAGAGGGTCGGATTTCAGAATTACAATTTGCAATTATAGAAGCATAAAAAGCAGCTTGGTTAAGAGGGTAGTCAACAATGTAGTAGTTAATATTTTTATAAATATCACTCTCTTTAATTTCTTTTAATGTTTCGTTATGAAATGCTGCGCAATGGGAGCAGCTAAAAGAAGAAAATTCAATTACGTCTACAGTCTGATCAGCATCTGATTTTACTAAAGGAGTTATTTCATTATCAGCTAAAAACTGTTGATATTCATATTCTTTAGCTTGTGAAAAACTAGTGATAATTAAAAAGAAAGGTATGAAAATGAGTTTAAGCATCACTATCAATTCTTTTTTTTATGTTAATAAAAATTTCTCTCACTTTTTCATCTTTTATATCATTAAAAGTTTGATTATTAACATCTTTTAATTGCAATTCCTTATCTGTTTTGTCGCTAAATTTATCATCATTAAAGTTTTCAATGAGATCATGAAAAAAAAGGATTTTATTAACTTTTTGACCAAGAAGTTCCTCACATTTTAATTTAATAATTTCCATCTGTGTATGTAATTCAAAGGATATACTGGAATCGATAGAAAATTCAAAATTCAGTAAGCTATCTTTTCCTAACATAGTAATTTTTTTGATTTTAACTTTGCTGTGATTCTCTCCAAATATTTTTTCCCAATTCTTTATAAGAAGGGTATTTATCTTTAATTTTTTTTTATTTACTTTGTTTATTAAATGAAAAGCAACATCATTCAACTTAGCAATCTTCTTCATGATAATCAGTTTTATGAAACTATCTTATCTTGGTTTAAACAAAATCAAAGAAACTTGTATTGGAGAGATAATAGAAAGATATATTTAACTTATCTGACTGAAGTTATGCTTCAGCAAACGACAGTTTCAACTGTTCAAAACAAGCTCCCATCCATTTTAAAAGAATTTCCAGATTTTAAGTCATTTAAGTTTAAAAAGACTGATGATTTTCTCAAATGTTGGTCAGGACTTGGATACTATAATAGAGCAATTAATTTTTATAAATCAGCATCAATCATTAATAAAAATTTTAATGGAATTCTACCCAAGGATAAAAATGAATTATTGAATTTACCAGGAATAGGGGAGTATACAGCTAATGCTATAATAGCTATTGGATATAATAAACGAGCTTTTCCAGTAGATGTGAACATTAAGAGATTAATTTCAAGATTGATTAAGGAAAACCTTACTGATCAGCAAGTATCAGAAATCCTGGATAGGATCACTTTCAAGAAAAGAAATTTTAGAAAATTTGCAGAGTCCATGATGGATTATAGCTCATCAATTTGTAAAAAAAATTCCCCCCAATGCGAAGAATGCATATTTCAAAGTTATTGTAAGTCTGCTTTTACAGATTTTAAACCAAAGAAAAAAAATGAATTTTTATCTAAAAATATTAATTTTTATCTGATTAAAGCTAAAAATAAAATTTGTTTTATTAAAAATCCTAAATTCCAATTTTATAAGAATTTTAAGCACTTGCCTTCTAGTTTAGATATTGACTTATTAAATAAATATAAAAAAGATCAAAAAATTTTGAAGTTTAGCTTTCAATATTCAATTACGAATTACAGATTTAAAATAAATGTATTCGAAATTTTATCTAAAGAATTTAATGATATTCCTGATACTGAATGGATTAAAAAAAGTGAGGTTAGTAAAATTCCTATTCCTACTTTATTTAAAAAAATCCTAAATTAATTTCTGATTTTTTTTCTAATTTCATTTATTGAAACTAGTTTTTTCTTAGAGTCTTCGTAATGCCAATAATCCCATCCATTAAATGTTGAAGTATTATTTATTTTAGCAGCTATTTTATGAATAGAACCCCTGTCACTTCCAAAAGTTAAACTTCCATCTGGTAGGATTTTAGCTTTGCAACTTTTATTTTTATTATAAAGACTGGATCCTGGCTCTAAGTAACCAGAATTTATTAATGTGCCAAAAGGAATTTTCTTTTGAGGTTTATCTTTGTCGCTAATTTCAACTAACTCTTCATGCAGAGGTTGAATTGATTTCAATCTTTTATTAGCCAGTTTTTGATAATCTTTATCTTGCTCAAACCCTATAAAATTTCTACCTAGAAATTTAGCAGCTGCACAAAAACTCGCTGTACCTGCAAAAGGTTCAAGTAGCAAGTCCCCTTTTACAGAAGATTGTAAAATAACTTTTTTCATCAAAGCAAGAGGCTTTTGGGTTGGGTGAGCTGTTTGATTTTCTTGATTTTTTAATCTTTCTTTACCTGAACAAATTGGAAAATTCCAAATACTTCTCTCTTGTTTATCTTCATTACTTGTTTTTAAAGTATGATAATTAAATTGATATTTAGCCTTAGGGTTTTTAGAGCACCATATAAGTGTCTCATGTGCATTTGTTAAGCGAGTAGCTCTAAAATTGGGAAGTGGGTTTGATTTTTCCCAAATTACATCATTTAAAATCCAAAAATTTAAATCTTGTAGAATTTTTCCAATTCTAAAAATATTATGATACGAGCCTATTACCCATAAGCCCCCATCATCTTTTAATACTCTTTTACACTCGCTCAAATATTCTTTTGAGAACTGGTCATAAGAATTAAAATTATCAAATTTATCCCATTCTTGATCTACTCCCTTGACTACTGAATGATTTGGTCTTGTTAGCTCTTTATTCAGTTGAAGGTTATAAGGAGGGTCTAAGAAAATTAAATCTATCGATTTGTTTGGTATTTTTGGAAAATTCTTTAAACAATCTCCTAAATGAATTTTATTTATTGAAATCACAATTTGAATCTTATTTTTTTAATGGATTCAAGGATAGTAGTTGCGATTCACCCTGTTGATAACTACGTAGATAACTTAGTAATAAGCTTACTTATCGGTTGATAAGTTTTTCTATGAAATTTACTTACACCTATGCTTGTAATGGCATCAAGGTGATTTTTGGTTCCATAACCTGCATTTTTATCCCATCCATAGAAATTCTCTTTTAAATGTAATTTTTTTAAAATCTTATCTCGATAAACTTTGGCAATTATGGATGCGGCAGACACTTGTTTAATTTTCAAATCAGCTTTGACTAATGTTTCTGCTTTTAAGTGTATAAGTTCCTTCGGTAAAAATTTACCATCAATAATTATTTGATCAGATATTTTTGATATTCCTAAAGCGGCCTTAGCCATTGATTCCAAAATAGCTGTATGAATATTTTTTTGCTCAATTTCCTTTTTTTTTACTATCACTATTTTATAAGAAAAATTTAATGATTTATTGGAATTAAAAAAATCATAGATCACTTCTCTTTTTTTTTGGGAAATTTTTTTAGAGTCAATTACTTCAAAAGGTAAAGTTTGAAAAAACTGATCATCAGCACGGAAGGCACAAACAACCGCACTCCCAACTAAAGAACCTCTTCCAACTTCGTCAATCCCAACGATATAATCACTCATCAAGTCTTGGGATTAATTCAATAAAATTACAAGGTTTGTGTCTGATATCTAGTTGATAAAATAGGATATCATTCCAAGCATCTTTGACTGCTGAAACTGAGCCTGGAAGACAAAAAACATATTTTTTATTCACCAAAAATGCAGAAGCCAAAGATTGAATAGTTGAAGTACCAATTTTCTGATAGCTCAGTTGTCTGAATAGTTCTCCAAAACCTGGTATTTCGATTTCTGCAATACTTTTGACACTATGAACTGTATTGTCTCGTCCAGTTAAACCAGTTCCTCCTGTAGTGATTATTACGTCAATATTTTTATTAATTGATTTTTCACTAATAGTTTTGATTATTCCATCAGGATCATCATTGATTATTTCATAATCTTCACATTTATGATTTTTTTCTTTAATAGCTTTTACTAAATATGCGCCAGATTTATCAGTATCCTTATTTCTTGTATCTGAGATAGTTATCACAGATATGTTTATTTGCTTAAAAGGGATGCTCTCATTAATCATTTTTAATAATTATGGTATTTGACTCAATTAATTCATCTGCATAATTAAATGAATTATGATTAATTAATTCATAAATCACAAGGTTTGTTAAAACGCGTTCAACAAAAATCCTTGTTTCACGAGATGGTATTGACTCAATTAAGAGAAAACTATCATTATTAAAATTAGTTTTTTTCATCCATTTAGATAAATTACCAGGTCCTGCGTTATAAGAAATGAGTGCTTTTAAAAGATCGCCCTCGATGTAACCAATTTCTAGTAAGCTTTCGATATATTTTGTTCCTGTTTCAACATTAATTTTGGGGTCAAATAATATTCTCGGGTTTGACTTAAAATTATGATCTTTATTCACCATTCTTGCAGTGGAGGGAAGTATTTGCATTAATCCATAAGCGCTTTTACCACTTTTTGCAAAAGCACTAAATTGAGACTCTTGTCTAATCATGCTCAAAGCGATTGTGGGATCTATATTATTAAAGTTAAAATTTTCTATCCATTTTGGTGTCGGGTACAGGAATTGTATTGGGGCCTTATCCTCGAACAAGTATTTTGCCGTTTTGATCTGCATGGAGCTTAAGTCATTTTTAATAGCAAAACCCAAGATCACTTTCTTAAAACGATCATTAGATCTTCCTTGAAGTCGATTTAATTCTAATTCAGCAACTGGAAGTTCACCAATTTCTATTAAAGCCTGAATTCTTCTCCCAAAATCAGTGTTCAAAAAAGAACCAAGATCTTTTTTCATTTCGATATCATCAAATACATTGTCCTTAATTGGTTTATCTAAAATACGACAAGAAAGAATTGAATAAATATTAAAACTTGGTTCACAAGCAGTATTTAATGCATCTAATGAAGCTTGAAAGGTAATATTATCATTTGCATCTTTAGTAGAAGACAAGAAAGACCAATAGGCCCCAGCATTACTTAGCCACTTACTGTTTGTAATTTTAGATAAAATCAAAAATTGTCTTGATGCAGTTTGAAAATCTCCTTTACGATAAAAAGCTAAACCTTTGATCCAGAGTCCTTCCGAATAAGGCTCATTAATAAAAGAGGAATCATTAAGAACATTAATTGCTTTATCATCCAAATTTGCCAAATAATACCCATTGGCTATTTTTGATAATAAAAATGATTTTTCTTTGTCATTAAAATATTTTTCATGATGGGAAAGGTATTCTAGAGCCCCAGTTGGCCAGCCTCTACCAACTCTAGATCGTACGGTATTGTAAATACTTACTTTTTTGGAATAATTCTTGGAAGTAAATATTTTTCTTAAATTGCTAATTTTCTTTGGAGTTTCGCTATCTTTTAAAAATATTTCATTTAATTCTGGATAAATATTTTTTTTTGGATTTTTAGCACCTGAAGGTTTTCGTTTAACTCCTAATTTATAAATTCTTTTTGCTTCATATTGATCATTATACTTATCAAGCCAATCCCTTAACTCTAAAAAGCTTGATCTGTGTTTAGTTGGATGAAGTAATTTTAAAGCTTGGACATGCCCCATTAATATTTGGTCTTCTAATTGAGCTATACTCTCATCACCTTTTTTAAAATCACCATTTCTATAATCATTAAAAATAGTTTGATAAAGTTGAACATCTTTAGATGAAAGAGCATATGACTGATGAATAAAAAAAGTTAAAAGCAGGGTTAAGATTATTTTCATTTTATCCACCAAGTTTGCTTTTAATTTCCTTAAGATCTTCCCAAGCATCTTTCTTTAGATCAGGATTATTCATAAGAAGTGTTGGTTCGTATAGTACTCTAGTTTTTTTTGGGTTTGTATCATTAGGGGTATTAAAATCAAACCACTTCCCCCTTAAAGACATAGAGGATAAATCGGTAGCAAGTAGCATTTTTATACAATAATTAGACATAATGATTAAATAACGAGGATTTATTAATTCTATAATTCTATAATTGAATAATTGAATCTCATTTAAAAAATTTTCATTATCATAGTAATTCTCAAAACCTCTTGGAATATAAGAAGCTAGAGCAATATTATCTCTTGATAAATTAATAGACCCCAACATCTTATCAAAAAGCTTACCAGGCTCGCCATCTAAAATTTTTTTATCATCCTTATTACATTTTCCATAAAAAAACATAATTTTAGAGTGACGATCTCCCTCTATAAAAGAAGTTTTAATACTATATTTTGCTAAAAGATTAGACTCGATGTCTTCAACCTTGTTGTATGTATCTGGTCTTGATGGGCTAATATTTTTTTTTATGGTAGCTTTATCTTGTGATGTCGAAGTCACTTTCTGAATTGGATCAAAATATTCATTAAATTCTTCTAATTTCATCAATTCCAAAAGAATTTTTTTTTGATACTGTTTATGATCCATGATTAAATTTGTAAGATATATTGCGAATTTTATATGCTTTTTCTTGATAAATGTACATTTGAATGCGTCACAAATCAGCACTGCTAATAATAATCAACTATTAGGCACACTTTATGCTGACTATAACAATGATTTTTTGTCATGGAAAAAGCTCCCACCATTTGAGGAATATGCTGACCCTTCAAGTTTGCGCATGAATCAAATTATCGTTGGTGAAAAATTTAACCAATCTGACCTAAATGATAATTTTACTTTGTTGCTTATCAATAAGTTAAAAAAAATTAATAATGGAGATTGCTCCCCTCTAAAAATCGATGAAGCCAACTATGTATTTGAAGAGACTTTGGTCAAAAGTATAAATTTTTGGATGAACTACTGTCAAAAAAAAGATAGTCAAAATGAAAAAATTTTAATTGATCAAAGATTTATAAATGTATCTATTTTAAATGAATTATATTTAGGTTTTTTAAATGAAGATTTACAAGTCATTAGCGACAAATATACAAGAATTGCAAATGATGATCAGCTTATGGGATTATTCAACTCAAAAGAATTAAATTTACTAAATAAGATATTTACTTCATATGAATTTGATTTTCCATTAGAGGAATTGACAGTAAATGATACCTCTTTAAATAATTTAACAATTAAGCTAGACCAAGATTTTCAAATTAATAATTTCATAGATTTAATTTTCTTACAGGCATATCAGGCGAGTATTTATTATTACTACTCAAGACAGTACAAACAATCTTTAGCCCTAATGGCTTTCTTATCTAATAATGATCTTAAAAATAAATCTTACTATGAGTATCAGTTGGTTTCTTTTCTAGCAGAGCTTAATCCTAATAATGAAAGTTTAAAAGCAATAGAGAATTTTAGTTTTACAAATACTAAATTTACTTTTTTTAAGAATTATCTATACCTTAAAACTGCTACCGAATTTGATTTAGAAATTAATCAATTAAAAAATTTCTTCAAACTAATCAAGATGTCTGGCGATTGGCAAACTATTGAGCTTGCCTTGGTCGTTGCAATTGAAATGTACAGTCAAAATCTGAATAAGGAAGCTTTAGAGTTTATTGAAAAATGTTGCTATGACGCAATTAATTCCTCAGAAGATCCTCTTCAGCTCTTTAAATATGGCATACTGTTGGAAAGAAATGGAAAAATTAAATCTTCAGAAAAAATTATTCAAAAAAGCTTAGATATTTCAAATAACTCTTACCCCTATATTCTTAATTATTTGGCATATCTTTGGGTCGACAATAATAGAAACTTAGAAAAGGCTGAAAAAATGTTAACAAAAGCTGTAGAAGACTCTAATTACCAAGATGGAGCTATTATTGATAGTCTCGGTTGGTTGTATTTTAAAAAAGGTGATTTGAAACTTGCTGAGAAATGGATTTCTGATGCATATCGATTGGAACCATCAGAGCCAGAAATTATTGATCATTTATCACAAATATATCTTAAGCTAGGTCGCTATAAAGAGGCGAAGTTCTTAGACAATAAAATTTTACTATTTCATCAAGATTATTTCAAAATAGATGAAATCAAAGAAAGAAATGAAAATTCATAAATTAATTTCCCCTGCAAAAATTAATTTAAATTTAAAAGTTATTAAATTTGATAAAAAGTTAAAAAAACATAAGCTTTCATCTCAGATAGCTATTATCAAATTACATGATGTAATAGAAATAAAACCATCAAATGATTTATCTGTAATTTATAGAGATACTAATAAAAAAAAAATATTTGTAAAAAATGATATAATAAAAAAAACAATCAAATACTTTGATAAAAAATACAAAAAAAAATCAAAATTTAATATTCTTGTAGATAAAAAAATACCAATAGGATACGGCATAGGTGGTGGATCATCAAATGCTGCTTCTATTTTAAAATATCTTTATAAATTCTATAAAATAAATCCCCAAAACTTTTTTGATGATGCTCCTGAACTAGGATCGGATGTATTGTTATTTTTTAATCAAACTCCAAAAATTATTGATGGAATAAAAAGCTATAGGATACTTAATAAAAATACAGCTAGATGGAAAAAAATTTATTTAATTTTTCCAAGAACAAAAAATTTAACAGCTTCAATATTCTCACATTTTCAAAAAAATTCTATAAGCGAAAAAACAACAAAAAATCCTTTTAGAAATGATCTATTGAAATCTTCTCTTGCGGTAAACTCCGAGTTTTTTGATATTTATTCACTGATGATATCTGAAAAAAAAAATTTTTCCTTTTTTGGTATGAGTGGCAGCGGTTCTAGTATTTTCTTCAATTTTGATAAAATCAGCTCAGAAAGATCAGTAATTCAATTAATTAAGCAAAAATTTCCATTGGTTAGAATTGAAAAATCTTATTATTTCGGATAAGTTCATAAATTCTTGATGGGGCGTAGCCAAGCGGTAAGGCACCGGTTTTTGGTATCGGCATGCGTAGGTTCGAATCCTACCGCCCCAGCCATTTAAAATAATGTTCCCATGAGTAATCAACTTCTTCTATCCCTAAAGGAAGTAATTGTTAGTTATCATAAAAAAGAAATATTCAAGGATTTAGACTTAATTATACATCGAAAAGATTTCATAGCTTTGGTTGGTAAAAATGGCGCTGGTAAATCTACTTTAATGAATGTGCTTACAGAAAACCATGAAATAGATAATGGCGAAATTTGGAAAATAGATAATTTAAAAATTAGTTACTTTAATCAAAATTTTTTTTTCAATGATGAAAGTCAATCTATAGAAAAAGAAATCTACTCAATACTTCTTGATAAGAATGAGGATTTTCAAATTGATATTTTTTGTAATTATCTTGGCTTAGATAAAAATTCAATTATTAAAAATTTATCAGGTGGGCAAAAAAGAAGAGTAGGTTTAATAAAAACTCTAATAAATAAATCAGATATTTTATTGCTTGATGAACCAACTAATCATTTAGATTTAGATACTATTATTTGGTTAGAAAATTATTTAAAACGATTAGATTGTGCAATTTTATGTGTTAGCCATGATCGACAATTTTTAAAAAATTTCACCAATAAGATTTTCTGGATAGATAGATCAAAAATTAAAATTAATCATCAAGGCTATGCTGACTTCGAGAACTGGTCTAATGCATTATTAGCTCAAGAAGAGCGGGAACTACAAAATAGAAAACAATTTGTCAACATTGAGGTTAATTGGGCCAACAAAGGTGTTAAAGCTAGAGTAAAAAGAAATACAAGACGACTTGAACAAGCTAGAGAACTCCAGCAAAATTTAGAGCAAGATATTAGCGCATTTAAAAAAGCTACTAAAAAAATTGAAGTAAAATTAGTAAAAGATGAAACAAAGAACTTTAGACATGTCGCTGAATTTCATAACGCATCTTTCTATTATAATTCAGAACAAACTTTGCTTAAAAATTTTAATCTTAAGATTAACAAAAAGGATCGTGTTGGTTTGCTTGGCTCTAATGGATCAGGAAAATCTACATTTTTAAAAATTCTTTTAGGAGAAGTAGCCTTAAAGGAAGGATCTCTTAAAATTAGACAAGAGTTAGAATTTTCATATTTTGATCAATTAAGAAATGACCTTAAAGATACAAAGCCTATAAAAAAAATATTAGTACCTTCAGGAGGGGATTATCTTAAGGCTAATCAAAAAGAACGTCATGTTTGTAGTTATCTTAAAGATTTTCACTTTGATCCATCTAAAGCAAACGACCCTGTAGGGAGTCTTTCAGGCGGAATGAAAAATAGATTGCTACTTTCTAAAGTACTGGCTAATCCTAAAAGTGGTTTAATTCTTGATGAACCAACTAATGACCTCGATACTGATACGCTTGATTTGGTAGAGTCCATTCTCTCGGAATATAATGGCACCCTTATAGTCGTATCACATAATAGAGATTTCTTAGATAAGCTTGTTAATAAGATTCTATACTTCAAAGGCAATGGAGAGGTAATAGTATTTAATGGTGGATACCACGACTTCCTTGCTCATAAAGAGGAATTGATTGGCGTTTCAAAAGAGTTAAGGAATAATGATAAATCTGTGGAACCTTTAAAAAAATCAAATAACTCTGATAAAAAAAAACTTACTTTTAAAATTAAATTTGAATTGGAAAATCTCCCTAAGGAGATAGATAAAATTAAAGAAGATTTAACTAAGTTAGAAATAATATTATCCAACCCAAATTTATTTGAGGAAGATCAAAACAAATTTATAGAAACCTCTGAGAAAATTGGTGATCTTCAACTGTTGCTAGAGGAAAAAGAAGATAGATGGCTTGAATTATTAGAAATGGAAAATCAATGAATTATAAAAAACAAGTCGATAATTTTATCAAATATTCAGAATTAAAAGAGTTAGTAAAAATTTTAAAGTTATCAAATAACAAAATTTATTTTGTTGGTGGTGCTACTAGGTCAATATTGTCTGAAGAATACAATAATACTGATGTTGATATAGTCGTTCCTAATATAGAAGATGATGTAATTGAAGAGCTCAACTGTCAATACGACGTTAAGTTCTTCCCAAGTTATCGAAGTTTAGCTATTTCGATCGGTAATTTTGAATACCAAATTAATTCTTTTCGTAAGGATATCAAATCAACAGGAAGACACTCTAAAGTAGCCCCAGCCTTAACTTTAAAAGAAGACTCAGAAAGAAGAGATTTTACATTCAATAGTGTATATATCAATTTTGAGGGAGAAGTATTTGATTTTTACTCTGGGGTAAATGATTTTAAAGAAAAACACCTACGTTTTATCTTCAATCCTATTGATCAAATCCAGCAAGATTATTTAAGGGCAATAAGGTATATTCGATTTTTATCTCTTTTCAAAAAGATTAAAACTAGGAGTGAAGATATAGAAGCTATTCTCTTATTATCAAAAAATATTTTTGATTTTGTAAAAGAAAAAAAAATATCTCAAGAACTTGGTAAAATTAAAGACATGCCATATCCAATAAATTCGATTAGCTTCTTAGAAAAGCATCAAGAATTGCGAGATTTTCTTCAATTAATTTAAATTGAATTAATTATTGTTGAAGAAACGATTGCAACAGAGGTTGCTAGATTTAGAGATCTTGTTTTTGAGCTCATGGGAATGGTTATTTTTTCACTTATTTGATTATGCACAAAATCAGGAACCCCAGCTGTTTCTTTGCCAAATAAAATTATATCCTTTTCCTTAAATCGATAGTCATAAAGACTATTCTGAGTTTTAGTGGTTGCTAGGATTAAACGATAATTTGAAGATGAACAAAAATTTTTAAAATCTTCCCATGAGTCATGTAGCTGAAGAGTACAATGATCAATATAATCCATAACCGCCCCCTTGAATCTTTTATCAGTCATTGAAAAAGAGAGTGGTTTTATAATATGGAGAGGAAATTCTAAACAAGCAGCAGTTCTGATAATCACGCCTAAATTTTGAGGCATATCGGGTTGATATAGACAAACTGAGAATTTATGCGTCATGATGACTACTACTTATGCTACATCTTACCAATAAAATCTAGGAACATTTATTATAAAAAATATGTCAGATCATAAAACACCTAGAAGAGATTTTATTAAACTAGCTACCATGACTCTTGGAGGAGTAGGCGCCGCAAGCTTGGCTATTCCTTTCATCACTAGTATGAATCCTGGTAAAGATACCCTTGCTCTTGCTTCAACTGAAATTGATCTATCCCCACTAAAAGAGGGCCAAAGCTTGACAGTTATTTGGAGAGGTAAACCAGTTTTTATTAAACACAGAACTCCACAGGAAATTACTGAAGCAAAGAACACTGATTTGAATGACTTAATCGATATTGAAGATGATGCCGATCGTGTACAAAATGATAAATGGCTTGTTGTTCTAGGTGTATGTACTCATTTAGGATGCGTCCCTTTAGGTCAAAAAACTTCTGATGTTAAAGGCGAATATGGTGGATGGTTTTGTCCTTGTCATGGTTCTCACTATGATACTTCAGGAAGGATAAGAAAAGGTCCTGCACCTAAAAATCTTCCAGTACCTCCTTATGTATTCCTAAATGAAAGTAGAATAAAGATTGGATAAAAAATTATGAGTTCAAACGACCCTCAAGGATATAAAAAAACACTCAATTCACCTTATACAGGTTTTAAAGGATGGATAGACTCAAGGTTGCCTTTAGTCAGAATGATGGAAGCAGAATATTTAAAGTTTCCAGTTCCTAAATCATTAAATTACTTCTGGTCTTTTGGTGGGATAGCTATGTTCTGTCTAATCGGATTAATCTTAACAGGAATATTTTTAGGATTTCATTACAAGCCTTCAGCTGATGAAGCTTTTGACTCTGTAGAAAGAATAATGAGAGATGTTAATTTTGGTTGGTTAATCCGATATTTGCACGCCAACTTAGTTTCTTTCTTTTTTATCGCTACGTTTATTCATATATTTAGAGCTCTTTATTTTGGATCGTATAAGGCGCCCAGAGAATTAGTGTATTTATTTGGTCTTACGATGTTTGTTTTGATGATGGGCACTGCATTCTTAGGGTACACGCTTCCTTGGGGGCAAATGTCATACTGGGGAGCTACTGTGATTACTAATTTATTCTCGGCAATTCCTTTTGTGGGGGATGCTATTTTAAAATTATTATTAGGCGATTTTAATGTTGGAGATTCAACGATTAATAGATTTTATGTATTACATTGGTTATTAGCTTTTGCCATAGTTGGTTTAGTTGTCTTCCATGTAATTACCTTGCATATGACAGGTTCTAATAATCCTACAGGGTCGGAACCTCAAAGTTGGGATGAGACAGTAAGTTTTCACCCGTATGTCACCATCAAAGATTTAAACGCAACAATCTTCTTTTTCATCATTCTTGCTTTTGTATTATTTTATTATCCAAATATTTTAGGGCACTCCGATAATTATATTAGAGCCAATCCTATGGTAACACCGGCTCATATTGTTCCTGAATGGTATTTTTTACCTTTCTACGCAATTCTAAGAGCTATCCCTGATAAATTAGGTGGAGTTTTAGCAATGTTTGGTTCAATTGCTGCATTGGGACTATTACCTTGGCTTGATACATCTAAAGTTAGATCTTGTTTATTTAGACCTGTTTGGAGAATTTGTGTTCTTTTATTTGCTGTAAACTTCTTTGTGCTTATGTACATGGGAGGCAAACCTGCTGAAGGTATATACGTTTTGATTTCTAGAATTGGAACAGCATATTGGTTTTTGTTTATTTTTGTTTTGGCCCCACTTGTTGGTTTTCTAGAAACACCTAGACAGCCTTTAAGTATTACTAATTATCTTAAGAGTAAGAAAGCTTAGCGATGAGAAGTCTATTCATAATAGTACTCTCTTTGTTTAGTTTGAACACATTTGCAGCAGGATCAAAAATAGATATTCCAAAATATGATTGGTCCTGGAAGGGGTTCTTTGGAACTTATGATCGAGCATCTGCCCAGAGAGGTTTAAAAGTTTATCGAGAAGTATGTGCTGGTTGTCACTCAATGGATTTGATTGCTTATCGAAATCTTGAAGATTTGGGTTTCAGTGAAGCGCATATTAAAGCGATCGCTGCAGAGTACTTAATTCCTGATGGACCTAATGATGAGGGAGAAATGTTTGAAAGAGAAGCTATCCCCTCAGATAGATTTGCTAATCCCTATCCAAATGTTCAAGCTGCAAGAGCTGCTAATAATGGTGCCTACCCCCCTGATCTTTCGCTTATCGTTAAAGCAAGACCAAAGGGAGCAGATTATTTAAAAGCTTTATTGTTAGGTTATGTTGATGCTCCTGCAGGTAAAGAAGTTCCTGAGGGTCAATACTACAACAAGTATATGGAAGGCAATCTAATAGCCATGCCTTCTCCATTATCTGAGGGTCTAGTAGAGTATGATGATGGCACTGAGGCCTCTATGGATCAAATGGCCACCGATATCACAACATTTCTTGCTTGGGCCGCAGAACCCAGCTTAGAGGATAGAAAAAGAATTGGCTTAAAAGTGATTTTATTCTTATTTGTTCTTTTAATTTTGGCTTATATTTCAAAGCAACAAATCTGGCGCGATATCAAATAAAGCTTATTTAAACGTTAAATAGAAAATGCATGACATCTCCGTCTTGCACAACGTATTCTTTTCCTTCAAGGCGCAGTTTACCCTTTTCTTTTGATCCTGCCTCTCCCTTAAACTCAATATAATCATTATAAGAAATAGTTTCCGCTCTGATGAATCCTTTTTCCATATCACTATGAATAACTCCAGCGGCAGTTGGCGCCAAACTTCCTTTAACAATAGTCCAAGCTCGTAACTCCTTCTCACCAGCTGTAAAGAAGTTGATATAATTTAAGATCTCATATCCCTTTCTAATTACCCTTTTAAGTCCAGTTTCAGCAAGTCCAAGACTTTCCAAAAATTCTTTCTTTTCATTTTCATCAGAAATTTGTGAAATTTCCGATTCTATTTTTGCACTTACTAATAAAACTTCAGAGTTATTTTGTTTAGCATACTCATCAATTTGTTTTGTAAATTCATTTCCATTAACGGCTGAGTCTTCATCCACATTACAAACATATACGACTGGTTTAATAGAGATTAACTGAAAGGTATTCAGATATTCAATTTCATCTTTTTCAAGGTTGCCTAATAATTGTTTCTCATTAGAGATAAGATCTATTGCTTTTTCCAAGATGATAACTTTTTTCTTTTCATCATCGGTCTTTTGAATTTTTTTTTGTTTTTGAAAGTTTTTTTCTAATATATCTAAGTCAGATAATGCCAATTCTGCATTTATGATTTTTATATCTTCAAGAGGGTCTATTCTATTTTCTACATGTTGGATGTCAGAGTCTTCAAAACATCGAACAATATGAAATAAGGCATTTACAGATCTTATATGAGATAAAAAAGCATTTCCTAAACCTTCACCCTTAGAGGCACCTTTGACAAGTCCTGCTATATCGACTATTTCAAAAGCTGCAGGAATTATTTTTTGAGGATTACAAATAGCAGACAAATTTTTAAGCCTATCATCAGGAACTCGAACTAATGAACTGTTTGGATCAATTGTAGCAAAGGGATAATTTGCAGCTAGTGCTTGCTCATTTTCACATAAAGCATTAAACAGTGTTGATTTCCCTACATTAGGAAGACCTATAATTCCACATTTCATAGTTTAAATACCCAAATTCGATAAATGTTTTGAAACAAATATTTGAGAGAGGTTAAGGTGTATGATTTCAAATAGTGCATATAAATCTTTTTTTTCATTTTCTTTAAAATTTCCGAGGACATGCTTAGTTACCATATCTTTGTGTCCAGGGTGTCCAATTCCAATTCTTAATTTCCAGTAATTCTCTCCAATTTTTCCAGAAATACTTCTTAAACCATTATGTCCTGCATTACCACCTGCAAACTTAATTTTTACCTCTCCAAGACCTAAATCTAGCTCGTCGTATAAAACAAAAAGTTCATCACTTTTTTTTAATTTTGTTGTTTTAAGACTCAAAACCCCAAGACCAGACTCATTCATATAATTTTCTGATAAAGCTATTTGACATTGAACCCCATCTAATAAAAATGAGTTAGACAATTTATAATGCTTAAATTTCTTAATACTTAAGTCCATTTTCTCAATGAGAAACTCACCAAGTAATAAACCAGCGTTATGTCTGTTATATTTGTGTTTTAAAGTGGGATTACCTAAACAGAATAAAGTAAGCATACAGACAGATTATATTATTCTGCTGCTTTTTCTTCTTTCTTTTCTTCTGTTGCTTCTGTCTCTTCAGAGGCCTCTTCAGTAGCTTGAGGTTCTTTTTCTACTTTTGGAGCTTGGATAGTTGCTAGCATGAAGTCTCTTCCTAAAATTGTTGGCTTCATACCTTCACCTAATGTAACAGAGCTTAATCTGATATCATCTCCAATTTCTCTTCCTTCTAAAGAAATAACAAATTTTTCTGGGATATTATTAGCTAGACAACTTAGTTCAATTTCTCTTCGAACAACATTCAGGACACCACCTTGTTTTAATCCAGGTGAAGTTTCCTGATCAACAAACTCTATAGGAACAGAGATGACGATTCTTGTTTTATCATCTACTCTTTGAAAATCTACGTGGATAGGATGATTTTTAACTTTATGTCTTTGAATGCTTTTAACAACTACAGGCTCTTTTTTTTCACCTAAATCAACTTCAAAGATTTTTGAGTAAAATCCACCTTCTTCAAAACGTTTTTTTAATTGAATTCTGTCGACAGCAACCATAAGAGGGTCGGCACTTCCTCCATAAATTATTGAAGGGATTAGGCCATCCTTTAAATAAGGATTCGTATTGCCTTTTTTTCTTTCTTTTCCAGGTATATTTCCACTAATTTTCATAGGCTGAGTTTATACAATAAATTAATTAATTAATCAAATAGAGAAGAGATAGAAGTTTCGGTATTAATACGCATAATTGCCTCACCAAAAAGGGGGGCCACAGATAGATATCGCATGGATTTGGGTACATCAAATGTTGGCTTTATTGAGTTTGTACAAACCATTTCCTCTAAAACAGAGTTATTGATGTTGTCAAGAGCCTTGCCAGAATAGACTCCATGAGAGCAATAACCATAAACGCTAGTCGCTCCGTTATCTAACAAAGCTTTTGCTGCGTTACAGATAGTTCCACCTGAGTCAACCAAATCATCCACAATGATACATTTTTTGTTTTCAACTGAGCCAATTACATTCATAGCGTTTGATACCCCAGGAGCATCTCTTCTTTTATCTATAATGGCTAAATCTGCATTTAATTTTTTAGCAAAAGATCTAGCTCTTAATACTCCTCCAACATCAGGAGATACAAACACTAAGTTTTCTTCTCTTTTTTTGTCTTTGATATCGGCGATAAAAAGATTTGAAGCATATAGGTTATCGAGGGGAATATCAAAAAATCCTTGTATTTGACCCGCATGTAAATCCATAGTCAAAACTCTATTTGCACCAGCTGTTGTAATAAGATTAGCAACAAGTTTTGCAGATATCGGTGTTCTAGGACCAGTTTTACGATCTTGGCGTGCATAACCAAAGTAGGGAAGTACAGCAGTAATTCTAGCAGCAGAACCTCTTTTCAAGGCATCTATGGCCACTAAGAGTTCCATTAAATTATCATTTGCTGGAAATGACGTAGATTGAATTAGAAAGACATCTTCTCCTCTAACGTTTTCTCCAATTTCTACAAATATCTCTTTATCAGAGAATCTAGTCATGGTTGTATCTGCTAAAGAATTTTTTGTATATTGAGCGATTTCTTGGGCTAATTCTAGGTTGCTATTACCAGAAATTATCTTCATAGGTGGGTATGTTTATATATTAATTAAAATTTCAATCAAAACTTAAATTATAGAAATTAAATTTATATTTCTCCCATAGTCCCTATATTTCTTTTTCTTGCTTTCACGAAAACTAAAGTAATTCTTATCTAAGAAAGTATTTTTTTTTATATCATGTACCGATGAAATATTTGACTCTGATAGGATATATTTAGCTAATTTCGGTAAGTCGAAGTATATTTTTTGCGTTTGCCTGATAGCAAATCTTTGGTATTGGGTTTTTAATTTATTAACGAATTCCTCATTTACCTCATATGACTTTACTCTTATACAAGGCCCAATAATTGATTTTATTGATTTATTTTGAGCACCTAAGCTAATCATTTTTTTTACAGTATTCTGAATCACACCCTTAACTAATCCTTTCCATCCAGCATGCGCAATTCCAATTACCTGATTTTTAGGATCATAAAAGATGATTGGAAGGCAATCAGCGGTGGTTATTCCTAATATTAATGAATTATCTGATGTAACTAGAGCATCACATTTAGGATAAGGATTATTAGCTTTTGCGACTAAGCATTTACTTGAATGATATTGATCAGGAATTATTAAGTTCTTATCTTTTTTAAACAAAGATCTCTTAGCTAAATTTAAATTTAGTTTAACATTTTTTTTATTATCAAACGATTTAAGTCCACAATTTAAAGATTTATAAATTCCTGTTGAGGAACCATGATTTTTGGAAAAAAATTTATAGCGAATAAATTTTTTCATATTGAATAAAATGAAATATTTAGGAATTGATCACCCATATTTTCAAAGTTAGAGCCACCAAGCATATCTATAGTTTTATCGACCATATCTTTATTTTCAGAATGAGTATTTTGATTCAAATAATTTTCAAATAGTTCTTTTTGAGAAATGACCTTAGGTTTAAAAGTATCAAAATTGTCTTTTAAATATTCAAAATTAACTCCAAATGAATAGTCAATATTTTCAAATTCTTCGAATAAATTAACCTTCTTATGATTTGATATCAGTCTAAGTGTACTTTTTCTAGGAAGTTTTAAGTATCCATAATCAGTTGTACTAAAAAAAAAATTTTTTTTAATTTTTCTTTTAATTGTACTAAGAGATTATCAATTAAGACTGAATGTTCTAGTATGTCTTTATCTTCAAATTCATAATTGGAATATCTATTTTTCAAGTGTACAGAAATTAAATTTTCTTCATATACTAATTTATATTCATTATTAATTTTTGTTATTTTTATTTCATTGAACTTTTGATTTTGATGAATGTATTGTTTTGATCCAAAAGCATCGAAGAATTCATTAGAATAAAAAAACGAGGTAATATTTGGATTAATTTTAATATTTTGTAGATCATCAAAAACCTCAGCTGAGGGTATCTTTTTTTTTATCTCTTTGATGAAGAAATCACTTTTCTCTAATATCGAAATCTTTTGAACTTCTATCTTTTTTGATTTTAAATAGTTCAAGATATCAAGGGTCAAATATCCATTACCTGGCCCAAATTCAATTAAATGAACTTCTTTTGTATCAGGAAATGCAGATAAAAATTGATTAGTTAGACATATACCAAATAAAGATGATATTTCTGGCGAGGTAATAAAATGTCCTTTGTTTCCAATTTTTTTTATTTCTTTAGAATTATAAAAACCATCTTTTTTTGAGAAATTAGATATTTCAACAAAATCTTGGATGCTTATACTGCCAGAGGCCCTTATAGCCAAATCTATTTTTTGTTGTACAGACATAAATATAAAATCACCAAACCAATGAATAAAATTGGAATGCTTAAAATTTGACCTTGAGTAAAAAGATTATATTTAATTCCGATTTGAACATCTGGCTCCCTTAAGTATTCAATTAGAAATCTTACGATTGAATAATTAATTAAAAAGATACTTGTTATCAGACCTTTTGGAATTTTTTTTAATAATTTAAAAATACAAAATAAAATTATAAAAGGAATAAGACCTTCGAATACTGCCTCATAAATTTGAGATAAATGTCTATAAAATTCTTCACCAGAATATCGAATACTTATAAAAAAATCAGTTTTTCTGCCAATGAGTTCTTGATTTGTAAAATTAGATAATCTTCCTAAAAAAATTCCCAAGGGTGCAGTAATACTTAATAAATCAGCAAGTAGAAATAATTTAATGGAATAAATTTTGGTGAATATAATTGTGGTCAATATAATTCCAAATAGGGCCCCATGAAATGACATTCCACCTTCCCATACTTTTAATATATCTAGGGGGTTAGATGAATAAAATGAAAAATTATAAAAGATAACATAGCCTAATCTTCCACCAATAATTACTGATAAAAATAAATAAAAAAATAAATCATCTAATTTCTTTTTATCTAAGTTAAAATCATTAAGATGAGATGCTGCAAATATATAAAAATAAATAAAACCCAATATATAAGAAAGACTGTACCAACGAATGGCTAAGCCAAAAAATTCAAAAGCTACCGGTGATAAAAATTCAGGATATTCAAACACTTTAAAAATTAATAATACAACTTATGTCTCCAACAAAGACAAACTTTATATACACTTATCCAAAGTTATATATAGAGGGTTAGATTTTCTTGAATTGACTCAGTCTTTAAGATCAGATTTTAAAAGACTTAAACCTTACATCGCAAATATTCGAAAATTAAAGTAAGTATTTTACTAACAACTTTATACTATATCTAGTGTGTTATAGGTGTTTATTTGTGATATATATGGTGTATGTCTAAAAAAAGCATTGATTCTAGCCCTATTTCACACTTAGAGGATATTTTTAATGTAAAACAGGA
Organism: alpha proteobacterium HIMB59; assembly: GCA_000299115.1. Taxonomy (NCBI): domain Bacteria; kingdom Pseudomonadati; phylum Pseudomonadota; class Alphaproteobacteria; order Candidatus Pelagibacterales; family Candidatus Pelagibacteraceae; species alpha proteobacterium HIMB59. The sequence continues at coordinate 732,075 of CP003801.1, forward strand.
GGGCACATCTTCACATTCCGGTGAAATATCATTACTGACTGAAATTCATGATCAAAAAGTCATTATGGATTTTCAATGGATTAAGGATTTAAAAGTGCTGATTACATCTTTTAGTATTGATAATTATGAATATAGCTTTTTAACTCATCATATTAACAAGATTAATAACAACTTAGTAATCGGTACACTTAAACAAAATACTAATAATAAAATAGTTTATAAGCATAGCTTGCCAATATCTGGCCACGCTTCTTCCGAGGATATCAGATTGTACCTTGAAAATATATTATCGGAGTTCAATCATCTTGTTTCTGTTCTGCTAAAGAGTGATAAGATTATTCAACAATCTCATAATTTAATAAATCAAAAAATTGTCGGTCACGCTTAAGCCTAAAATTCTTTTTGTTGGCTACGGACATCTTGCTAAATCTTTAGTATCAAAGTCTTTTTTAAAAAATTTTACAATTGACTCCATTAACTCCAAAAGCCGGATTTACTCGTTAAATAGCAAAAAGGAAATTAAAAAAATAAATTATTCTTATAAGTATATTTTTTTGCTTGTAAGGCCAAATTTATTTTATCAAAAGGGTTCTGAGTTTAGTAAATACGTTGGTCCCAAAACAGTTGTGGTTTCCTGTATGGCAGGAGTAACTGTAAATAGAATCCAAAAGATTATAAATTCAAAAAATATTATAAGAATTATGCCAAATGTGATGGCAAAACAAAATGCATCTCATACTTATGTTTATGTTAAAAATAAAAAATTAATTAATACGACTTTTAATAAAATTCTTAAATCATTTGGAACTTTTCATATTGCATCGAAAGAAGATGAAATAAATATTGCCACTGCCTTATATGGTAGTGGGCCAGCTTTTATTGCATTCTTAGTTAATGCTTTTTTAGCTGCAAGTAAAAATATTTCTCCTAATTCAAAATTAAATGAAAGAGATGTAATTCATCTTTTTCAAAATGTTATTTTAATCAATGATAGTTCTCAAAAGTTAGAGAGATTTGTTCAATCCATTGCTAGCAAAAAAGGCACCACTCAAGCTGGTGTTCATTTTCTTAAATCTCAAAATTTAAAAAAAATTATGTACACTACTCTCCATAGGGCTTATAAACGTGCTAAGGAAATTAGCATTGAAAAACAAGGCCCTAAATAAATCCAACTTAAAAGATCTTAATAATTTTGCGCATTTAGGAAATTTTCCTAAAAAATTAAAAACATTTAATTCTAATTATGAAAATTTTGAGAGTTTCTTAGAAGATTTTGAGAAATATCTAGAAAATCAAATTGAGGTTCCCTCCTCAAAGCTCAATTCACAAGATAGAATTTTCGAGGGTATAGTAAATAGACTTGACGTTTTATCAGACTTCAAAAAAATTGTCATAAGAATTTATTTAGAGTCTCAAAAAAATCCAAAGCTTTTGATCACTCTAAATAAATATATACATAAGTATTTTAGTAGTTTTTTAAAATCGCCAATTAATTTGGGTACTTCTTATTTGATCTATATTTACGCTTTTAATATTTGGATCGAGGATGATGAAAATATGGATAAAACTATGGCGGCAATCGGAAATTCTTTTGAGGGTATTAATAAAATAAAATCATTTATCAAATTCTCATGATTGAATATAGCGATTTTGAAAAAGTAGAAATCAGAGTAGGGACTGTAATTGAAGCTAAATTTAATGATAAGTCAAATAAGCCTAGTATTATTCTTATAATTGATTTTGGAGAAGTTATTGGTCACAAAAAAACATCAGCTCAGCTCACCAAACATTATATGCCTGAAGATCTTATCGGAAAACAAGTAGCTGCAGTTACTAATTTTCCACCAAAACAAATTGGAAAAATGATTTCCGAGGTATTAGTTCTCGGGTTCCCCGATGAAGAAAATAATCCAATTTTAGTAATGCCTACAAAAAAAGTAAATAATGGCGGGAAGCTTTTTTAGCCTATTGAATTTCAAAAGAAATAGTTACCTTTAGACCGCCATAATTAGATTTTCCAAACTTTAATTCCCCATTGTTTAACTTAATTAATTTTTGAACAATAGATAATCCTAGTCCGGTTCCTTGATTAAGTTGCTCAGACCCTTTAACAAATGGTCTTACTAGTTGCTCTTCAGTTAAGTTAGTGCCGGGTCCATCATCTTCAACACTAATTAACCATTTGTCACTTTGAATAGTAGAGCTAAGGTAAATGTTTTCTGCAAATTTATTAGCATTATCTAAGATATTTATTAATGCTCTTTTTACTTGGTTTTTTCTGATTAACACTTTTTTTGAGTCATTTCTTAAAATAGAAATTTTTTGATAATTATTTGTTATATCTTGAATTAAATTATCAGCGATTGTTTCATCTAAATTCTCATTTTTTTCATTTTTTATAAAATCTAGGTAGTGATTAAGCATGATATTCATCTCAGAGATATTTTTAGAAATAGAACTTTTAATCTCCTCATTGTTGAGTTCCTCAATCATAAGATTGATTCTTGTTAAAGGGGTTTTTAAATCATGACTTATTCCAGCAAGCATATTTCTTTGATTTTCAAAAGTGCTATTAATATTATTTTGCATATTATTAAAATCGCTAATTAAACCTCTTACCTCTGAGGAGCCAGTTGGTTTTAAATTTGGAGTATCTACTCCTCGACCAAAACTTTTAGTGATAATTCCTAATCTTTTTAGTGGCTGAATTTGTTTTTTAATAAAAAAATAGGATATGAGAGATAGAATTATACTTACAGCAATAGTCCATAAAAAAAATCCAGCAACTGTTTTGGTTTCAACTCTTTTTTTTGGAATTAAATAATAATAGTCATCATTAAGAGTATTCGAAAAGACGTAGAAATTATCATTTTGACTAGCAGTAAATTGTCCTGGAATTTGCCCCAAACTCTGATTCATTCTCTTTTTAAATATCCAATTTGATATTGGTTTGACTTCATCTATTTGGATTTGATCAGTTTTAATTATTTGAAGGGTATTGGCAAATTTATCAATTTCCTCATCATCTTTATTGAGTTCTAAAATTTTAATTTCATTAGCTATTGATTGGGCACTTCTTTTAAGAACGAGATCCCAGTGAAGTTCAAAAAATATGATTATTCCAACTACTTGAACCAAAACAATTGGTAAAGTGATGAGATAAACAGATCTCACCAACAAACTTCCTGAAAAATTACTCCATTTAAACATTAAAGAAAAATTTTATAACCTTTTCCGTGCACTGACCTTATGAGATCCTCCAAATTACATTCTTTTTTTAGTTTTAATCGCAGCCTTGATATTTGCATATCACCACTTCTAGATAAAAAATCTAAGCCTAACTCAGTATTCAATAAATCACGCGTTAAGTATTGATGGGAATTATTGATTAAAAGTTTTAATATTTTTACTTCATTGCTTGATAAATTGACCTTTACACTCTTATGAAGCAGTTGTTCTTTTTTTAAATCAAATTCTGTATTTTCTCCTAAATTAACAACATCTAAAGACTGTTTTTTTGAGATATTTTTTTTAATTTTTAATATTAATTCACGTGAGTCAAAGGGTTTGCCAATATAATCATCTGCTCCCAGTTCTAAACCACTAATTCTGTCATCAACATCACTCAAAGCAGAAAGAAAAATAACAGGCGTGTTGATCCTGTCTTTTATTGAATTCTTATAAAATTCTAATCCTGTGCTATCAGGTAACATCACATCAAGTATAATCAGATCAAAAATAAAAAGTTTTACTAATTTTTGCGCCTCATCAATATTGTTTGCCTTGGAAACAATGTAATTATTATTTTTAAGTAATTTCTCAATTAGTTGTTGGAGACTTTCATCATCTTCTACAAGTAAAATATGCTGATCATTCATTACAAAGACTCAATTATATTGATAAATCCTGCCATATTTTTAGGGTCAGTTTTCTGAAATACTTTAATGACTTTTTCATTTATACGATTAGTTGTTTTTTCTAATAAATCTAAACCTAATGTTGTAATTTCAGTATTCTTGTTATCATTTGAGATTATTTTCTTAGTTTGTAAATCTTTGAGAATAAGGTTGAGATTTTGTTTTTTCAAATAAACTTTATTAGCTATTTCTATTTTTTTCTTAAATCCTTTTTTAATTTCCAAAAGGACAAGTAATTCATTAAAAGTTAAATTATTTAGTTCACAACAAGTCTGGATTTCTCTTTGTAGGTATTTGTAAGATCGATGGAGTCCTAGAATGATCTCTAAGATATTTTCTTTTTTAAAGTAGAGTGTATCGGCAAAATTTAAATTCATATCTCTAATTCATAATTATATTGTGCAATGAAATAAATAATATTACATTATTGCGAATTATGGAAATTATCCCTTTTGATAAAAGAATAGGTTTTATTTGGTATAATGGTGAGTTCGTTGAATGGCAAAATGCAACCACGCATGTATTAAATCATGGACTTCACTATGCCAGTTGCGTATTTGAGGGGGTTAGAGTTTATGGTGAGAAGATCTATAAACTGGAACAACATACTGATCGACTATTCCATTCTGCTGAAAGAATGGGAATGAGAATCCCTTTCACTAAAGAGGAATTAAACAAAGCTCAAGAAGATACAATTAGAAAAATGAATATAAAATATGGTTATATTCGTCCAGTAGTATGGAGGGGCAGTGAAATGATGGCTGTATCTGCTCAAAAAAATAAGATTAATGTGGCTATTGCTACATGGGAGTGGCCCAGCTACTTTTCTAAAGAGGATCGACTCAAAGGAATTTCTTTGCAATCCGCTATTTGGAAAAGACCTGCACCAGATACAATACCAACTGATGCAAAGGCTGCCGGACTTTACATGATTTGTACTTTAAGCAAACATGAAGCTGAAAAAAATGGTTATACAGATGCATTAATGCTGGATTACAAAGGAAGAGTGGCAGAGTCAACAGGATCAAATATTTTCTTTGTAATAGGAGGAGAGATACATACTCCTGTTCCTGATTGTTTTTTAAATGGAATCACTCGACAGACAGTTATTGATTTAGCTAAACAGCAGGGGATCAAAGTAGTTGAAAGAGAAATTTATCCTGATGAAATTCAAAAAGCTGATGAGATATTTCTAACTGGTTCTGCTGTAGAAGTTACACCTGTTGGAAAAATTAATGATCAAACTTTTAAAGTAGGGGATATTACAAGTAAAATTTTAAACCTATACATGAAAGAAGTTGACCCCAATTATCAGGAGTCTAACTAATTATTTGCCCCCAAGATAAGTATTTATCTAAATCTTTTTTTTTCTGATCAACAGGTTTTTTTTCTTTTCCTTTAATATGAAACTTCCATAAAGCTACATTCGCTTTTAAAGTATCAATAATATATTCACACGCTTCAATACAATCAGATCTATGAGGAGCTGCGGCTATGACTAAAACTATTTTCTCTGATATGCGAAGATCTCCAATTCGATGAATGATTGTACAGTCAGACAAATTCCATTTTTTGACAGAGTCTTCTTTAATTTTATTTAATTGATTGTAAGCTAAGTCCTCATAGCACTCCAAAAAAATACCATCAATATTATCATTTACATCCTGTCTTACAGTTCCTAAGAAAAAACTATATGCACCATTTTTTTGGGAGTGAATTTTTTTGAACTCTTCCTCAAGGCTAAAACCCTCTTTTGTGATTTTAATCATTATCCTCCTGTTACTGGAGGAAGTAAGGCTATTTCATCCCCATCATTTAATGAAATATCTTCATTGGTTATTTCTTTTAAATTAAGAAAAAATTTAATACTGCTGTCTTTGAAAATTTCATCAAAAAAAGAATTATGATGAATTAATTCATTTTTGAGTTTTGAAAATGTCAAATCATCTGAAAATTCAAATATTTCATGGCTTTTTTGAATTTTCACTCTTATCCAAGAGAAATACTTAATTGTGACTTTCAAATATGTTTTAAACCTTTAACCATGTAATTGTAGCCAGAGAGTAGGGTAATAGTTGCGGCAATCCATAAAGTAATTAAACCAATGTTCCAAAGCAAATCATTTAATTCAAATCCAAGACTTATAATCAAGATTGATAAACTAACCATTTGAAAAGTTGTTTTATACTTGGCCAGTTTGCTAACGGGCATATCTGTATTTAATTTAGCTAAAAATTCTCTAAGTCCTGAAATAGCAATTTCTCTGAGTAAAATAATTATTGCGGGCACAACATGTATGTTTGAGATAACGCCTGTATCTACTAATACAACAATCACGGAAGCGATTAAAAGCTTATCTGCTATTGGGTCTAATAGAGTGCCTAGTTTTGATGACTGATTTAAAGTTCTAGCTAAATATCCATCAAAATAATCTGAAACAGAAGATACTATAAAAAGCAAACCTGCAATTAATACGATGTTAGGGTTTTCTGAAAAAAGTAGGTATAGAATTATAGGTATCAGAAAAATTCTGATAAATGTAATGATATTAGGTATCGTATAAATTTTAGCCATTAACTTTCTCTAATATATCCTTAATATTTTTTGAATTTAAACCTTTTATTTGACTTAATTCTTCTTTAGATGCTTGCTTGAGATTTTGAACGTTCCCAAAAAAATTAATTACTCTCATTTTTTTAATTTTTCCAATACCAGTGATACCATCAAGGACACTTGTCTTCATTGCGTCAGACATTCGTTTTAAACTATTTTTCTTAGATAAATTATGCGCTTTATCTCGCATTTTTTGAATAAAGCCTTCTATTTGAGGATTCTCTTTTAAGGATAAATTTTTTTGCTGAAGAGTATGGTACCGATCAAAGCGAAAATCTCTTTTATGACCTTTAGTGACCCCTAATAGGAAAATATCCTCTGAAATCCCATATTTCTGGAGAGCTTCCATGCAGATTTTGAGGTAGGGAATTCCGCCATCGATAATTATGACGTCTGGTATGATTTTATCATCTTTAGAGAATCGAGAGCCAAAAACTTTTCTCATTAAATCTGCATCACCAAATTTTTTTAAATCATAATCTTTAAATTTATAAGTTCTTGAGTCCTTTATGCTAAAACCATCTGAATTAAAGACTACATAAGAGGCGACTGCATAATTATTGCCAAAAAAGCTATTGTCGTAGGCCTCTATTCTTTCAATAGGATTTTTGATTTGGAAGCGATTTCTTAATAAATCTAAAATTTCATTATTTGTATTATACTTTTGTTTTTGAAGTAATACTTCTTTGTCGTTCTTTTTTTTAGTGAGATTAGAAATTTGTCTAATTCCTGGTAATGAGTTATTTTTTAAAAATATTTCAATTTGATAATTTTCTTTCATTATCGATTTAAGCTGGTCATATCCATTAATTTTTTTTGATAGAATGATTTTTTTTGGTCTAAAACTTTTAATATAGAATTGTATCAAAAGAGAGGAGATGTCTAAATCCTCTTCAATTTTTTCCGAAAAATAAATTAAGTTCCCACCTAAATAGCGACCATACCTTACAAATCCAATAAAAATAGAGAGGTAATCTTTGTTGTTAATATGAACATAGTCATAGTTTGTATCTTGACTGCTAATTTTTATCTCTTCTCTAATTATATAGTTTAAAGATTGGAGGCTATCCCTCATTTCAGCAGCTTTTTCATAATTTTGATTTTGACTAAAAACTAACATTTGTTTTTCAAGTTTATTAAAAATTCCTTTTTGGTTTCCTTGAAAAAATTTTAGCGTGTCATTCACTTGTGAGTCATACTCTTTTTTTGAAACTCTATTTACACAGGGTGCAGTGCATTGTTTGAGATCAAAGAGTAAGCAGGGTCGTTTTCTATTTTTAAATTCAAGGTCAGTGCAACTTCTTAATTTGAAAGATTTCTGCAGTATTTTAATAACTTTGTCGGTTTTCAGTGCAGAAGTGAAAGGGCCAAATACTCTATCATCTTTATGAAAATCATTCCTAAAGCGAGTTAATCTTGGAAATTGATCGTTTGTAATTTTGATTAACGGAAAGCTTTTGTCGTCTTTAAGTCTAATGTTATATCTTGGTGAAAACTTTTTGATTAGTAGCGCTTCTAACAGGAGCGCATTCCTCTCAGACTCTGTTAGTTCAAAATCAATATTGATAGTTTGGGATACCATCTTTTGAAGTCTTCTAGGGAGTTTGGGTAAATTCCCATAATTAGAGAGTCTTCTTTTAATATTGATAGCTTTTCCAATATAAATGGGGATATCTTTTTTATTTTTAAATAAATAAACTCCTGAGGATTGTGGGGCTTCTTTAACCCTTTTCTTTACTACCTCTAAACCTAGCATATAAATATCTTACTTAACTTGTGGAAATCACAAGATAAATCTTGATATCATTTTACATAAAAAAAAATATATTTCTCATATGCTAATTGGCGTACCCAAAGAAATTAAAAATAATGAATTTAGAATTGGCCTAACACCCAAAAGCACCCAAGTATTAACTCAACAAAATCATGAAGTTCACGTTGAAAAAAGTGCAGGTTTAGGATCCGGATTTACTGATGAGGACTATCAAAATGCTGGAGCAAAAATAATTGAGAAATCTCAGGAACTATTTTCAAATTGTGAATTGATTATAAAAGTAAAAGAACCTCAAACTATTGAGACAAAACAGCTTCAGCCAAATCAAATTCTTTTTACTTACTTACATCTTGCCTCTTCTCAAAAATTAACTCAAGAATTGATCGATAGTAAATGTATTTCAATTGCTTATGAGACTATCACTAGCGATACCCAAGGCCTTCCATTACTGACGCCGATGAGCGAGGTGGCTGGTAGATTGTCTATTCAGGCTGGCGCACGTTGTCTTGAAAAAAATCAAGGAGGGTTAGGAATACTATTAAGTGGATCGAGCTATAGTAATCCTGCTCAAACTCTTATAATTGGAGGTGGTGTTGTCGGTTATAATGCGGCTCTTATTGCTAACGGTATGCAGTCTAAAATTACAATTTTAGAAAAATCAGAAAAAAGAATTGAAGTTTTAAAGAAAGAATTTCCTAAGGCTGAAATACTTAATATTGATCAAATAAATTTGGAAACAATTATTTCAAGATTTGATTTGGTTATTGGAGCTGTACTGATACCAGGTTCTCAAGCTCCTAAAATTTTACAAAAGAAACATTTAGGCTTAATGAAACCCGGGTCTGTGGTAGTGGATGTTGCAATTGATCAAGGGGGTTGTTTTGAGACGAGTAGGGCCACTACACATGAAAATCCAACATATATCGTAGATGATGTTATTCATTATTGTGTAGCTAATATGCCTGGTGCCGTACCAAGGACATCTACGATTTCCTTAAATACCGCAACTCTTCCTTATATTGAATCTATTGCAAATAATGGTCTGTCTGAATTCCTAAAAAGCTCTAACCACCACCTCAATGGTCTTAATACCTTTAAAGGTCACCTAACTTATAAGCCAGTGGCAGAGTTATTTGATATCCCTTTTATGGATCCAAAAGATCTTGTTTGAGTGATCTGAGCGAATTTAAACTAATTTCACCGTATACTTTTCTTAACGACAAGTTTTACGACGAAGTGGAACCAGCAAAATTTCCAAAATTTATTACGAGATATCGAAGCCCTCACTTTGAGGAATTTGCAAATCTAAATAATGAGCAATGGATTAATCTTTTTGGAAAATTCGAAAGTCCCATGCTTCCGAAGATTAAAAATATTGCAATGCGATATCACGGTCATCAATTTCAAGTTTATAATCCAGATATTGGTGATGGAAGAGGTTTTACTATTGCACAATTTTATAAAAATAATGAATTGTATGACTTGGGAACCAAAGGGAGTGGAGTAACACCCTATTCTAGGAGTGGAGATGGTAGATTAACTTTAAAAGGAGGTGTCAGAGAGGTTTTGTGTTCAAATTATTTAGATGCTCTAGGTGTGAATACCTCTAAATCATTATCATTAATTGAAACTGGAGAACATTTAAGTCGAAATGATGAGCCATCACCCACTCGTTCTTCTGTATTGGTGCGTGTTTCTCATTCTCATTTAAGAATTGGAACCTTTCAATATCATGCATTTCACCAAGATACTCAGAGTATAGAATTTTTAACAAATATGATTGGAAAATATTACTTCAATCTCAATGATCAAAATAATCAACCCATTAAAATTTTCTCTGAAGCAGTTCAACGATGTGCCACTTTAGCAGCATCCTATAATGTTTATGGTTTTGTCCATGGAGTTCTCAATACTGACAATATTAATATTACGGGTGAGAGCTTTGACTATGGTCCATACAGATTTTTAGAAAAATATGAACCTAACAAAACAGCTGCGTATTTTGATCGCTTTGGACTTTATCGTTTTTCAAAACAAGCTGATGCAATTTTTTGGAATGTGCAGCAACTAGCTTCAATTTTTACCTTAATGGTCAATAAAGAAATCTTGATAGAAGAACTAAAAAAATTTGTAGATCTCTATAATCAGGAGGTATTGAGGTTATTTTTTAAAAGACTGATGATTAAGCCAAGTTCAGATTCTACCAAAAACAATGAAATACTTGAGGCTTTTTATCGAATATTAGGCGACCAAGAATTCTTTTTCGAAGAGGTTTATTATGACTTAAGAGGCGGGTTAGCAAAAATTAAAAATCGAAAAGATTTAATTCTAAAATATCAAAAATATCAATTAGAGAAAATCTTTCAAAATCATGATCCTATTAATGAAATTAATTTAAATAATTTAAATCTGATTCCTTATGAAACCTTGCATTACAATGAAATCGAAAAAATTTGGGAAGCTATAGATAAAAATGATGACTGGTCATTGTTTAATAATAAAATCGATAGTATAAGTAAATTAAAAGAGGCAAATATCATTAATGGATTGGGATAAGCTAAAAATATTTCACAATGTAGCTCTGGATTTAAATATTTCAGAGGCTGCTCATAAGATGAATATTAGCCATTCTTCTATCAGCAGACAAATTAGCGCCTTAGAGCGAGAGTTAAAAGTTTCTTTGTTTAAACGTCATGCAAGGGGGCTTACATTAACAGAGCAAGGCAAAATATTATTTAAAACAGCTCACGATATTTTTGGAAAGATAGCTTTAACTGAAGCTCAACTCACAGAGTCAAAAGAAAAACCAACGGGCTCACTAACCATTGCTGCAACCGTAGCATTCGGCACTACTTGGTTAGCTCCGAGAATAGTAAAATTCACTAATTCATATCCGGATATCGATGTTTCAATTAGAATTGAAAACAAATATACAGATTTGTCTCAAGGTGAGGCTGATGTGGCCTTAAGATTAAGAGAACCTACACAAGTAGATCTAATAAGATTTCCTCTATATAAATTTCAGTTTAAAATTTACTCTTCACCCGAATACATTGAAAAATTTGGTATTCCTAAAGATGTAAGTGAATTATCTAAGCATAAAATTATTGCTTTTGGTCATGATGTAGAACCATCGATTCCAGATGTTAATTGCATATTGGATTTAATCCCAAAAAATAAAAAGGTTAAAACTATGTTTATCTCAAATATGTATGGAGTAATGCGTGCTATAGGAGGGGGAGCTGGAATAGGAGCCCTTCCAGAATATATGAGAATCTCTAGTAATAATTTAGTCCCCATTCTTCCTGATGCCAAGACACCCAAAGCAGTAATTTATTTTACTTATCCTCCCGAACTCAAAGGATCCAAAAAAATTGAAGCTTTGAGAGATTTTCTTGTTAGAGAGGTCAATAAGGAGAAAAAAGATTAATCTTTTTTGATAAACTTTTTATTACAATAATTGCAAACGACTTCCTTATTTTTATCTATTTTGAAATAAACAGCGGGATGGCCTAAATCCCCAGTTCCCCCATCACACATTACTTTATCTGTTGATGGAGCTACAATTTCAATTTGTTGTTCTTGTTTTTCTTGCATCATAAGGAAACTAATTCTGCGATAAGATTAGTATATTTTTTAGGATCATCAAGGTTTTCCCCCTCCATTAATTTTGCATGATCGTAAAGAATTTCACTAAATTTATCTTTTGAGTTTTTATCTAAGGACATGACCTTTGAAACAAGACTGTGGTTTATATTGATTTCAAGTATTCTTTTTTCATCCGAAATTGTTTGGTTATTTGCAGCCATGAGCTTTTTTAAATGCATATCCATATCATTCTCATCAGCTACTAAACATGAAGCGCTTGTTGTTAATCTTTTAGATACCTTCACATCTTTAACCTTGTCTTTTAAATGATCTTTTAGATAGGAGATAAAATCTTTGTTCTCTTTTGGTTGTTCGCTCTCTTTTTTATCATCTTTACTGTCCTCTAGATCTACCTCTCCCTTTGTAATAGATGTAAAATCGTATTCTTTGAATTTCATCTTCATAGGCATCCAGAACTCATCCACAGGATCAGTAATCAAAAGGACATTTATATTTTTATTTTTGAATAGCTCCATTTGAGGGCTGTTCAGTAAGTTTTCTTTATTTTCACCTGAGATATAATAAATTTTCTTTTTATCATTCGCATAATCATTGATGTATTGGTCTAGGGTGATCATTTCATCTTTTTCAGAACAATGAAAAATTGAAAAATCAAAAATCTGATCATGAAAATCATTGAATTCATACAAACCCTCCTTGATAACAGGGCCAAAGTTTTTCCAAAAAGCTAAAAATTCTTCAGGTTTTTTCTTCTTAAGTTCGGACAGTTCTTTGAGTATTCGTTTCGTGATAGCAGTAGATATCTTATTTATCACGGCATTATTTTGTAATATCTCTCTTGAAATATTCAGACTTAGATCCTCTGTATCGACTACTCCTGGAATAAAACGAAGCCAAGCAGGAATAAGGGAGTCTAGTTTGTCAGATATAAATACCTTATTCACATAGAGTTTTAATTTATTTTTTCTATCGGGATGGTAGAGATCTTGTGGTTGAGATTTTGGAAGATATAAAAGAGCAGTGTAATTCACAACACCTTCTGCTTTAAAATGAATTGTTTGTAAAGGTTCGTCATAATAGGTGGATGTTTGGTTAAAAAATGACTTATATTCGTCTTCTTTAATTTTAGTTTTATCTTTAAGCCATATAGCTTCAGCTGAATTTACCTGTTCTTCTTTTTCCTCTTTGTCTTTTTTTTCTTTTTTCTCTTCTTCAGAGGTAACAAAAATAGGAAATGGAACAAAATCTGAATATTTTTTAACTATTTCTTCAATTCTATATTTACTTAAAAACTCATCCTCATCTTTTTTGATAGATAGAGTGATTTCTGTACCAGACATATTAAATTCTGTTGGTTCAATAGAAAAAGTACCCTTGCCATCAGATGTCCATAAATAGCTAGAAGAGGAGTCATATTTTTTCGATCTTACTACAACTTGATCGGAAACCATAAATGATGAATAAAAACCTACACCAAATTTACCTATTTGATTAATGTCACCTTTTTTATCGCCTAGTTTTTTAATAAAATCTTCCGTTCCTGATTTTGCAATAGTTCCAAGGTTGGCTTGCATATCATTTTCATCCATGCCAATACCATTATCTTGAATTGTAATCGTCTTATTTTTTTCGTTTACATGAATTTTAATCTCAAACTTATCTGTTTTTTTGACATTGGTATCAGTTTGACTAACATAACGTAATTTTTCACATGCATCTGATGCGTTTGAAATTAATTCTCTTAAAAAAATCTCTTTTTCTGTGTAAAGAGAATTTGCAACAATATCTAGAAGTTTGGATACTTCTGTTTCAAATTTTACTGTTTTCTTTTCCGCTTGTTGTTTAGTCATTTTTTTCTAATATCCTTTTATATCGAATGTTTACAAATGATAATACTGAGTGTTCTACTAAAGTTACTGTCATTTCACAAAATAAGTTTGATAAGTGGCTTGAAAAACAACCCACTTTTATAAGAAATTGGTGTTTATCTAATAATTTCAAGGGCGAAAATAGCAAAATTTTAAAAATTCCCTATCCAGATGGCCGTCTAAAAGAGGTGTTAATTGGAGAGGGACTAAATCAAGACTTATCTGGCGTATCTGATTTTTCCGCTAAAAATAAAGGAAATTATTATTTATTTATTAAGTTTGCAGATTCTAAAGAAATAGAAATTCAAAAGGCATGGGCTTGGGGAGGGTATAAATTCAATAAATCATCTCCAAAAAATCTAATTTATGTCAAAAATCCAGAAACTTTAAGATATCTCGATCATTATTTAGAATTTACCAACTTATCACGAGATTTAATAAATACCCCAGCAAATGAACTAAATCCAAAGTCTTTCCTGAGTTTAGTAAAGAGAAATAAGTTTTTTGAAAAATTTATTTTTACAGACTATAGCCAAACTAAAATTAAATCAAAGTTCCCCTTAACATATGCTGTTGGTCAATCCTCAACTATCAAACCAGAAATTTTACATATCTCTAATAAAAAAATTTCAAAAAAAGACAAACCGATTGTCATCATTGGTAAAGGAGTCACCTTTGATACAGGTGGGGTAAATATAAAACCAGGTAACTCTATGCGAAATATGAAAAAGGATATGGGCGGTGCAGCAATCGCAATTTCTTTATTTCTGATGGCTAACAGCTTATTGAAGAAATCAAAAATTATGCTGATTATTCCCATGGCTGAAAATTCAGTATCTGGAAATTCAATGAGGCCAGGAGATATATATTCTTCCTCTAATGGAAAAAAAGTTGAAATATCACATACAGATGCAGAGGGGAGATTGCTTTTAGCAGATGCGATGGAGTTAGCAAATACTTATAACCCATCTTTGATTATAGATTTTGCAACTCTTACTGGAGCAGCCAGAGTGGCATTAGGAGAAGATATTCCAGCTTACTTTAGTAATGATGAAGAAGTTGCAAAAAAAATTGATACTTTAAATCAAAAAAAAATTCGCGCATGGAGACTTCCGCTCTATCACCCTTATAAGAATAAACTCAACTCTCAAAATGCAAATTTATGTAATGCTTCTCTGGATGGCATGGCAGGATCAATAACAGCTGCTTTGTTTATTGAGGATTTTATTGAAAATAAAAAAACACCTTGGATACACTTCGATACCTACGCTTGGTCATCAGGTTCAATTTTAAAAACACAAGGTGCCGCTCTTCAAGGATTAGATATTATGATTGAATATCTAAATAAATACTTTTCATGAGAAAGTTTTTTTTTGCTTTGGCGATCATTTTATCTGGATGTGTCACTGACAGAAACTTTAACCAATCTAATGTGTGTGATATTTTCAAGACTAATCCTCAGTGGAAATCATATGCTGAGAAAACCAAGGAAAAATGGGGGGTTCCGGTAAGTTTGCAGCTGAGTTTTATTAAACAAGAATCCTCCTTTAATAGAACAGCTCGACCACCTAGACAAAAAGTATTAGGTTTTATACCTGGTCTTCGACCTTCTAGTGCTTATGGATACAGTCAGGCTCTTGACGGTACTTGGGAAGAGTATAAACAATCAACTGGAAACTATAATGCTGATCGAAAAAACTTTGCTGACGCTAGTGATTTTATAGGCTGGTATGTTGATGGGTCTTATCGTTTATTGAAATTAGAAAAATCTGATGTATACAATCATTATCTTGCATACCATGAAGGGAAAGGTGGATTTCAAAAAAAATCCTATATTAAGAAAAAATGGCTTTTAGGTGTTGCAGAAAAAGTTGAGCGTCAAGCAAAAGAATACTCTAATCAAATAAAAAAATGTAATTTCCATAAGAACAGTGTGTTTTAATTGTTACAAAAATCAGATTTAATAAATTATTTTTATTCAAGTTTCACTAGCCCGGAAGCTAAGGGAATTGGAACTGAGCATGAAAAATTTATTTTTCATTGCAAAGATAAAAAAAGAATAGAATTCGATGGTTCAATTAGTATTCAAAACCTTTTTCAATTTTTAATTGAAAAGGGGTGGCAAAAAGGTGAGTACAATGCTTTTAATCAATTAATATCTTTATCGAAAAATGGAGCTAGTGTTACTTTAGAACCTGGTTGTCAGCTAGAACTTTCTGGTAAAATTTTAAAAAACGTCCACCAAACTTGCACTGAAACATATGAACATTTACATGAACTTCAAGAATATGCAAAACTAAACAACCTTTGCATTATCGGATTAGGCTTTGACCCTATTTCTAAAAGAGAGGATATAGAATTTATTCCTAAAGATCGGTACCGCATCATGCGAGAGTATATGCCTAAAGTTGGTTCTAGAGGTCTCGACATGATGACCAGAACTTGCACTGTTCAAGCAAATTTTGATTACTTTGATGAAAAAGATTTAATTAAAAAATTTGTCCTTTCTAATAGATTGCAACCTTTAGTAATGGCATTATTTTGCAATTCACCTTTTAGACAAGGTTCGCATAATTTTATTAAGAGTAATCGAATTCATACTTGGCAAGACACCGACAGCGAGAGATGTGGTATTAAAAAGGAATTTTTGGATCAGTCATTTAACATTGAAAAATATGTTGATTTTGCTCTAGAGATTAAAAATTATTTTTTAAAAATTAATGGCAAACATATTGATACAACTTCATATTCTTTTAATGACTTAGTTTCCAAAACACCAAAAGAGAAAAACATTAAAGAATATAATTTAACAATTAGTGATTGGATAAATCACCTTTCTACTATTTTTACTGAGGTTCGACTTAAGTCCTACTTAGAGGTAAGGGGTGCTGATGCAGGAAAGTGGGAGATGATATGCGCCTTACCTGCATTTTGGACAGGTATATTATATGATGAGCAGAATTTAGATGAGTTATGGGAAATAACTAATGAGTGGAGTAAAGAAGATATACTTCAACTTTACCAAGACGTGGCTAAGAATGGATTACAATGTTATTTCAATAATCAAGCCCTTCATGAATTAGGCAAAATGATTTTAGATATTTCAACTAGCGGTTTGCAAAGAAGAGGTTATCTCAATTCTGAAGGTCAGGATGAAAGCATACATCTTAAAAAATTGAAAAATATTATTGAAGATCAAAAAACACCCGCAGATATTTTAATTGATGAATATAATCTTTCAAAAGATGTTATTGGTATTTTGAATAAGCCTTATTATTAAAATGATTAAAAAATTTTTATTTCAAATGGATGATCCTACAAAAATCAATATTAAAGAAGACTCTACGTATATGCTGATAAAAGAGTCTCTTTCTAGGGGTATTCGATGTTTTTATAATTCTCCAAGTTGGGTATATGCATCTTTGAATAAATATAATCAAATTAAATCTAGCAACTTAGAGTTGTCTTTAACTAAGAGTGGAAAACTCACTTATAAAAGTAAAAAATCTAAAGATACAAATCTTGAAAAATTTAATGCAATTTTTATCCGACAAGATCCTCCATTCAACATGGAATACATTTCTAATACATATTTACTCAGTCAACTTCAAAACCCTGTTTTGATTAATGATCCTAGTGAAGTTCGAAATTTTCCTGAAAAACACATAATGATGAACTTTCCTGAATTAACACCACCCACTTTGATTTCTTCTCATATCCCCTCCATATTGGCTTTTATTAGATTACATAAGGAGGTCATACTTAAACCAGCTTATGGGAATGGAGGAATAGGCATTGAAAAAATTAAAATAAATCAACCAAATATGAAGAAATTTTTAACTAAATATATTTCAAAATTCCAAAATAACCCTGTAATTATTCAAAAGTTTCTAAAGAATTTCAATAAAGGTGACAAAAGAATAATTCTTGTGAATGGCCAAGTGAAAGGCGCAGTCTTAAGAGTTCCTAAAAAAAATAGTATTAAAGCAAATTTCCATGCAGGTGGAACTGCTGTTAAAACAACCCTCTCACCAAGAGAAAAAAAAATATGCTCTACTATTAAGAGTTTTTTAAAAACTAAAAAATTATTTTTTGTTGGAATAGATGTAATAGATGGTTATTTGACAGAAATTAATATTACATCACCAACAGGCATACAAGAGATAAACAGATTAAATAGAGTTAATATTGAAAAAGATGTTATTGATTTTGTAGAAAAATCACTGCAATAAATTCTCGAACAGTTTATTGATATTTTTTTGAATTAACTCCTCTAATGGTTTTCTAACTGTCCCATCAGGAATTACTCTTTCGTAAGAATATGAACCTTTGTCAAATTTTATGATAAAGTCATCCTGTTCTATAATATCAAATATTGTAATTTTATAATTTGGATGAAAATATTCTATTTCTCCTTTTAGTTCTTGATTATCAGATGAAGTAAAAATTAAATCTTTGATAATTAATTCTTTATTATTCGAGTTAGTTACTTCACCTTCTATCGAAATATCATTATTAATAAACGATTGAGAAAGCGTATTAATAAGTTGATTAATTTGTTCGAAATCCTCAATATCTTGAGAGAGGGATTGCATGAATAAAAGTAAAGCTATTTCGTCTTCTTTGACATTAATCTTAACTTGACCATTAATTTTTCCACTAATTCCAATCATGTTATTTAAATCAATGGGTTGAGATATATCCAAATTTAAATCTAAAAAGCCTTTCAATCTTGAACTTTCAAGAAAAAATTTCTCCATGTTTTCTAAGTCCAAATTTTTCAAACTGAGGTTTCCTGAAAATTTTTCATCAAATATATTTCCTGATAATGTGGAAATATTTTCATCTTGAGTAATTTCAATATTTTCTAGAACATAATTACCAGTAGCAAGATCAATTATTAAATTTCCCTCGACGTTACTAAATAAATAGAGATCAAGATATTTAGCATATTCATCTTGGTCAGTGTATTTCAATAATTTGCTAAGATCATTTGAGTCAAATTGTTGTAAGTTGATATTTAAAAATGTCTGTTGGGTATTGGAAAGGTTAGTTTCCCCACTTAAAGATAATTTTAATTCATCTTCTTCAAAAACATCTAGGGAATTGATAATGATCTCTTCATTAATCACTGCCCCATCCATAGTAAAATGAGAAATATTTAGTTGATTGAGTATTTCTTTAATTTCAACGTTAGGAATAAGATCAAATTCCTTAAAATTATTAATTTTAATTTGTAGTCCTCGATTTGAAAAATTGTCTAAGTTGAAATCGCCCAGAATGCTGATCAATGTTTCATCTTTTGAGATGTTTAATTCTTTAATTTTTATATTTTCATTTTCAATATTTGAAGAGAGAGAAAGTTTGTCAAACCTAATTAAATTAGAGTCTAATTTGGGAAAGATTAGTTGAAAAAAATTAGATATATCATTTGATGAAGATGAGTTTAAATTTAAGTCAAAATTTGTATCTAAGAAATCGATGTAATTAAAACTTCCTTGTAAATCAAGTTCACTACCATTTTCAGTTAAATAATTCAGAGAATTAATTTTAATCAAATCAGAATACTCAATATCAAAATTATCTAAATTTCCTTTTGGTAATTTTGTAGAGTTCAGAAAATTTATATTTTGCAAAAACTGAGAAAATACTTCAAAAGGGATATTGAATCCTTTTATATTAAGTTTGGAATTAAGAAAGTTTTCTAGATTAATCAAACCCGAAAACTTTAATTGAGAATTCTCATTAAAATTAAGCTCTAAATTATTAATGGAAAAGTTATTTTGAGTATATTCACCACTCACATTTATTGTATCTAGGTTGATCTGTTTAAAAAATTTTTGATAATTTTTATCAAGCAGAAGTACTAATTCATTAACATCTAATTCCTGAATTGAAAAATTTAATTTCTTGAGAACTTCATCTTCGATAAAAGCATCAAATTGAACTTCGGCTTCTTTATAGAAAAAAGTGTCAGAAAAAATCTCAGTAGTATTTTCATTAGATGAAATATTAAGATCTAGATTTTCAATTTCCCCTTCGAGCAATACTTCATTTTCAAGTGCATTAATATTTAGGTTTCCAATACTTGCGTTAGGAATAGAAATTGAAATATTGTTGCTATCAAGCAAAGATCTGGAAAACATCACATTTTTTGTAATTAAGTCAGCGGAAAGCAAGTCATTTTGAACAGAAAAATTAGCCTCTTTAATCTCAATTTGAGGTTTTGGTAATAGTATTAGTGACTGCTCTTCTGAGGATGTAAGGGAGACTGTATTATTTGTTTGCTCCATTATATTTGCATTAGTGATGGTGTTGATAGGTAGTTTGAAAAAGCTAAGAGCTACTAAAATTAGAACTAAAAGAAAGACTATTAGGGTTATAATTTTTATTTTTTTCATTAGTTGAATTTACTAAATGTATAAATAGGTAAAGTAAGCCAAGTAAGCAAATATTAATCCTATCGATAGTAATTTTCCAGCCATCTTTTTTATGATCATGATGAAAAAAACTATTGAAACCAATAAGAATAGCCATTTGTCTATCGATGATAGCAGTTCATAGTAATTAATTTGGCCATTCATAAATATAGCTATAAGTGTAATCCCAAAAATATTAGCGATATTTGAACCCAAAATATTCCCCACTGCTAAATTATTTTGTTTTTTTACAATAGCGATAATAGTAGCCACTACTTCAGGAAGAGATGTACCAAAAGCAACTACAGTAATACCAATCGTAGACTCAGCAACACCTAATAACTCAGTTAAGTTTTTGGCATAGGTAATAAAAAAACGAGAACTAAAAAATAAAACAATAAATGCAATAATAATTTTAGAGATAATCATAATTGTTGAATTATGACTATTTTCTTTTGAAATAAGATCTTCTTCAGAGGGTTTTTTTAATTCAAAATAAAAAAATAGAATTAAAAGGAAAACAAAGAAAAGACTAAATTTAAACCCTAAAGTAAAATCAAAGAAAATCAAAAAAAAGAAAAGTATCGAAAAACTTATAAAGAAGATTGCAGTACTTTGATCTTGTTTTTCAATATTTAGTGATCTCAGTGGAAAAACCATAATTCCACCAACAAGAAGAATATTTGCTATGTTACTTCCTACTAGATTTCCGGCTACAATGCCCTCAGCACCAATCTGAAGAGCTTGAAAAGTAGCAGCAAATTCAGGTAATGAAGTTCCAATCGCAATTATAAAAATACCTACAAATATTTCTCTTATTTGAAATATTTTTGAGACAAGAATAGAATTTTTAATTGCGTATTCGCAAGACCAGATGAGAATGGCTAAACTTATAATTAATCCAATAAAACTTTGTATCATTGCCTAATTCCCATTTGATCCTTTTTAATTTTTCTAATTTCGTCTCGAAACATAGCTGCCTTCTCAAAATCCAAATTTTCTGCTGCTGTTAGCATCTTTTTTTCTAGTTTTTGAATGTGTTTTTCAAATTTACTTGGACTCAAATCCTCATCTTTAGATAAACTGACAGTATAACTATCTTTTTCATATATACTCTCAATTATTTCGCCAATATTTCTTTTGACAGATTGTGGGGTAATATTATGAACTTTGTTATATTCAAGTTGCTTTGACTTTCGATAGTTTGTCTCCTCCAAAGCTGCCTCAATACTTTTTGTTTTAATATCTGCATATAAAATTACTTTACCATCTACATTTCTTGCCGCTCTGCCAATAGTTTGAACGAGACTAGTTTTAGATCGTAGGTATCCCTCTTTATCTGCATCAAGAATTGCGACTAGACCGCACTCAGGAATATCTAATCCTTCTCTTAATAAATTGATCCCAATAATAATATCTATCTCTCCCATTCGAAGAGAGCGAATGAGCTTTATACGATCAATTGTATCTACATCAGAGTGCATATATTCAGCTTTAAAATTTTGTTCTTTTAGATAATTAGTTAGATCTTCAGCATTTCTTTTTGTGAGAGTGGTAATAAGTACTCGATTATTTTGAGATAATGTTTTTTGAATTTCCCCTACAAGATCTTCAACTTGATTGACGGTAGTTCTAATTTCACAATTTGGATCAAGGAGTCCAGTGGGTCGAATGATTTGCTCTATATATTCATTGTTTACTTCTCCAAGTTCCCAAGGACCAGGCGTGGCAGATAAAAAAATTGTAGGAGGTCTCATCATATCCCACTCTTCAAATTTCAAAGGTCTATTATCAAGACATGATGGTAATCTAAATCCATAATCAGAAAGCGTCTGTTTTCTCGAACGATCTCCTTTATACATCCCGCTAATTTGAGGGACCGTTACATGAGACTCATCAATTATAAGTAATGAATTTTCGGGAATAAATTCATATAAAGTTGGAGGCGCCTCTCCTGGAGTCCTGCCACTTAAATATCTTGAGTAGTTTTCTATACCTGAGCAAGTTCCCGTAGCTTGTATCATTTCTAAATCGAAGTTTGTTCTCTCTTTAAGACGTTGATGCTCTAAAAGTTTATTATCAGTCGTTAATTCTTCTAAACGAGATTTAAGATCTTTTTTTATTTCTTGAATAGCAGTCTCTAATCTTGGTTTTGGTGTAATATAATGACTATTTGCAAATATTTTTACTTCTCCAAAATCCTGAAGAAACTCGCCAGTTAATGGGTCAAATTCTTTAATTTCTTCAACTTCATCTCCAAAAAAACTGACCCTCCACGCAATATCTTCTAAGTGTGCAGGAAAAATATCAACTCGGTCACCAGTTACCCGAAACATTCCTCTTCTAAAATCAATATTATTTCTTTTATATTGCAACTCTACTAACTCACGTAGAAAAGCCATTAAATTTAATTTCTGACCTTTTTGAATCTCAAGAGTCATTTTTGAATAAGAGTCGACAGCACCAATACCATAAATACACGAGACACTAGCTACAATTATTACATCTTCTCTTTCTACCAAAGATCGGGTAGCAGAGTGTCGAAAACGATCGATTTGCTCATTAATTGAAGACTCTTTTTCAATAAAAGTATCTGAGCGGGGTACATAGGCCTCTGGTTGATAGTAATCGTAGTAGCTCACAAAATATTCAACAGCATTCTCTGGAAATAGAATTTTTAATTCTTCATAAAGTTGGGCAGCCAATGTTTTATTTGGTGCCATTATAAGAGTAGGACGATTAAATTTTTCAATTACATTAGCAATAGTAAATGTTTTGCCTGAACCAGTAACCCCCAGTAGTACCTGACTTCTTTTATTATTTTTCAATCCTTGAAAAAGTTTATCTATTGCCTGAGGTTGATCTCCCTTGGGTTGATTTTCACTGACTAATTTAAAAGGCATACTTGTAGTTTATTTAAATAAGTTTATAGATATCTAAATTAAAAAAAAATGATTTCAAATAGAGTTAATAGTATTAAGCCATCTTTAACAATAGCCACAAATATTAAGGCTCAAGAACTCAAGCGCGCTGGACGGGATATCATCGTTCTTGCAGCGGGAGAGCCAGATTTTGATACCCCAGATCATATAAAAAAAGCTGCAATTAAAGCGATAAATGACGGTTTTACTAAATATGTTCCAGGTAAAGGAACCCCAGATTTACAAGCCGCAATTCAAAAAAAATTCAAAGAAGATAACAGTCTAAATTATGATTTAGCCAACATTACCGTAGGTGTCGGTGGCAAACATATTATATACAATGCCTTTTCAGCAACAATCAATTCAGGTGATGAGGTTATCATCCCAGCTCCTTATTGGGTAAGTTATCCTGATATTGTAGTTTTAAATGGAGGGAATCCAGTTGTTGTTGAGTGTGGAGAAGACTCTGGTTTTAAATTATTGCCAGAAGATTTAGAAAAAAATATTTCATCAAAAACTAAATGGCTAATGTTGAATAGTCCTAGCAATCCGACAGGATCAATGTACACCAAAGAAGAGTTAATGGCTCTTGGGGAAGTTTTAAAAAAACATGATCATGTCTATGTTTTATCAGACGATATCTATGAAAAAATTGTCTATGATGGAAATACTTTTCATACTATTGCTGAGGTTTGCCCATTTCTTTTTGATCGAACTTTAACCATGAATGGTTTATCTAAATCTTATTGTATGACAGGTTGGAGAGTTGGTTACGCAGCAGGTCCCACAAATATCATTAATGCGATGAATAAAGTACAATCACAAAATGTTTCTTCAACAGCATCTATTTCAATGGCCGCTTCTGTTGAGGCTTTGAATGGAGATCAAAGTTTCATAGCTTCAAACAATGAGTCCTTTTTAAGAAGAAGAGATCTAGTTGTTAAACACCTAAATGAAACACCAGGACTATCCTGTCGAGTGCCAGAAGGTGCATTTTATGTATTCGCATCCTGTAAGGGTGTTTTAGGAAAAAAAACGGATTCAGGAAAAATTATTGAAACCGATGGTGATTTCATGGATTACCTTCTTGAAGAAGTCGGAGTTGCTGGAGTACAGGGTTCTGCTTTTGGACTTGATGGTTTTTTTAGGATTTCCTATGCAACTTCAGACTCAATCTTAGAAGATGCTTGCCAACGTATTAAATCAGCTTGTTCAAAGTTAAGTTAACTTATTATCAGCAATAATTTTAGCTATTCGAAGAGTGTTCGTTGTACCGACTTTTCCAAAAGGAACTCCAGCTGTGATAATAATTTTTTCACCATTTTTTAAAATTTTTCGAGTTTTAGCAACTCTACAGGCTCGATCAACCATTTCAGTAGAAGATGAAATTTCATCTACTACATCCATAAAGGTACCCCAAGTTAAAGCATTTTGACGAGCCACTTTAGTATTGGTCGTCAATCCTATCAGGGTAACATCAGGTCTCATTCGAGCTACTCGAAGAATAGATCTTCCCGATTGTGAGAAAGTAGCAATACAATTACAACCCGCTATGCTTGCAACTTCTAAAGCTGCAGTTGCTATAGCTTCAGTAGAAGTTTTAGTATGATCAAGATTATAATTTTGGATATTAGCTAAGTATTTTGAGTCGCTTTCCACTCTCTTGATAATTTTATCCATCATTTCTACAGCCTCTTTTGGATAATTACCGGCCGCAGACTCTGCAGATAACATAACAGCATCTACTCCTTGAAAGACAGCCGTCGCTACATCTGAAGCTTCAGCGCGAGTAGGAGTAGGAGAGTCAATCATGCTCTCTAACATTTGAGTTGCAACAATACAAGGTCGTCCAAACTTTCGACATGCAGCAACCATTGTTCTCTGATGAATAGGCACGTCTTCAGGATTTGTTTCAACTCCTAAATCTCCTCTAGCTACCATTATTCCATCACAATTTTCGGTAATAGATTCAATTTCATCCATTGCAGATGGTTTTTCAACTTTAACCATTACTTTAAATTTGGATGGGATGAGTTTCTTTGCAGTGAGCAAATCTTTAGTTGTTTGAATGAAAGAAAGGGCAATCCAATCAACATCTAATTTTATAGCTAGTTGTAAATCCTTTTTGTCCTTTGGAGTAATAATTTTTAAATCAAGTTTAGTATCAGGAATATTCAGTCCCTTATTATTCGAGATCTCTCCACCATCAGTTACAATACATTTGATTGAAGTGGGCGACTTTGATTTTACTTTTAAACGAACCTTTCCATCATTAACAAGAAGGCGTTGGCCAACAGATATAGATTTAAAAATTTCTTTATGGGGTAAATATACTCTTTTATTATCTCCATCTTTTTTATTTTGATCAAAAGTAAATTCTTGGTTTTTCTTTAACTGTTCTTTGACATTTGTGAATTTACCAACACGAAATTTTGGACCTTGAAGGTCACCTAATATACAAATATAACGATTATGCTTTTTTTCTAATTTTCTAACTATTTTAACTTTTTGAATATGGTCCTCTTGAGATCCATGGCTAAAATTTAACCGAAAGACATCAACACCAGCTAAAAAAAGCTCTTCGATAGTCTTCTCCGTTTCGCAAGCAGGGCCTAGAGTGGCGACAATTTTTGCTCGTCTATTTCTTAATTTTAATTGATTCATTTAGGTAAAAATTAATAACATGATATTAGTAAATTGCTATGAGTAAAATAACTAAAGATAATGAAGTTTTGATTAAGGCAAAAGTCCTCGATCATCTAATTGAGCATCTACAAAAAAGAACTGATGTTCAAAATATTGATTTAATGAATCTTAGTGGTTTTTGTAGAAATTGTCTTTCTAAATGGTATGGAAAGTACTCATCTGAGTTAGGTTATGATCTAGATTATGAAGAAACTAGAAAGATTATATACGGCATGCCTTATTCCGATTGGAAAGAAAAATTCCAAAAAGAAGCTACGGCAGAACAGTTAAAAAATTTAAAGATAAATAATACAAATAATTATGAGTGAAAATTTACCAAATTGGAATTTAAAGGATTTCTATACTGACACTAAAGATGATCAAATTAATATTGATTTGGATGCTTTTAGAGAATTTTCTGAGTCATTTAATAAAAAGTACAAAGAAAATATCGAGAAAAATTCAGATAATTTTGAGTCTGTCATAGAAGAATATGAAAATGGTAACGAGATAGGTGATAAATTAGGAAATTATGCATTTCTAATTTATGCAACTAATATGAACAATGAAGAAATTGTTCAATTTTACCAGGGTATTAATGAGAAACTAACTGAGATTTCTTCCAATCTAATCTTTTTCACTAATGAAATAAATTCTTTATCTGAAGAAAAGTTTTTAAAACTAGTATCAGGTTCTGGTCGATATGAAAACTGGCTTATCAATATTCGAAGATTTAAAGATCATCAGCTTGATGAAAAAAGTGAACAAATATTTCTTGATAAAAACCTAACAGCTAATTCTTCATGGGTAAGATTTTTTGAAGAACAAATTAATGACTTAAAATTTGATATCAAAGATAAACAATTAAATAGCTCAGATGCATTAAATTTATTATCAGACCATGATGCGGAAACTCGAAAAGAAGCGGCAGGAAGCATTGAAAGTGTTTTTAAAAAAAACTCAAAGATATTCACTTTTATCACCAACACCCTTGCTAAAGACAAAATCACCAATGATAAATGGAGAAATTACAAATCTCCTGTAGAGTCTCGTAATCTAGCAAATAATGTTGAAGATGAGGTGGTAGAGGCACTTAGTCAGAGTGTTATTTCTAACTATAAAAATATATCCCACCGCTATTATGAAATTAAATCAAAACTATTTAATCAGCCAAAACTGAATTATTGGGACAGAAATGCCCCATATCCAAATTCTCCTAATGTAAAAATTCAATGGGAAGAAGCTAAAGACATAGTTCTTAGATCTTATGGTAATTTTGATCAAAGTTTTAAAGACATTGTTCTTCTATTTTTTCAAAATAATTGGATTGATGCAGAGTTAAAATCTGGAAAGTCTCCCGGTGCATTTGCTGCATCTACAATCCCCTCTATTCACCCATATATTCTCACTAACTTTCATGGAAAAACACGCGATGTCATGACTCTAGCTCATGAACTAGGTCATGGTTGTCATCAGTATCTATCATCTAAACAAGGATTATTGCTATCAAGCACACCTTTAACCTTAGCTGAGACCGCTAGTGTTTTTGGAGAAATGATGACTTTTAGAACTCTTCTTGCTGAGAGTAGTTCAGAGACGAAAAAATATTTATTAGCTTCTAAAATTGAAGATATGATTAACACAGTTGTAAGACAAATTTCATTTTTTGAATTTGAAAAACTCGTTCATAACGAAAGAAAAAATGGAGAATTATCATCCGATCAAATTTGTGAATTTTGGATGAAAACTCAATCTGAAAGTCTCGGTCCTCATATAGAGTTAACCGAAGGATATAAGTACTTTTGGACTTACATTCCTCATTTTATACATACTCCTTTTTATGTTTATGCTTATGCCTTTGGGGATTGTTTAGTAAATGTCTTAATTCAACTTTATGATGAGGGATTACCAGATTTTAAGAATAATTACATCGAATTGCTTAAAAGCGGCGGTTCTAAACATTATAGCGATGTACTTAAACCTTTTAATGTTGATCTGAAAAATAAAGATAGTTGGCAAAAAGGTTTATCGATGATCTCTGGATTAATTGATGAGTTTGAAAAAGCTATTTAATAAATCACTGAATGAAAGAAGATAATAATTTTGTATCTCGGGTAAAGCGCTACTCTAAAGTTACAACATCTTTAACATCTCTAGCTACACAGTTTGCTGGAAAAAAATACTTAAATTTTGATTTAAGTGATCAAAAATACGCTGCTCAAATTACTGAAATTCTTGGAAATTTAAAAGGTCCTTTAATGAAAGTGGCTCAGCTAAGCGCAACTATCCCAGATTTACTACCTGAAGAGTATGCGCGAAAATTAGCAGAGCTCCAATCAAATGCACCACCTATGTCATGGGTGTTCGTCAAAAGAAGAATGAAAGCAGAGCTTGGAGAGAGTTGGGAAGATCATTTTTTATCTTTTGATAAAGAAGCAAGTTTTGCTGCCTCTTTGGGTCAGGTCCATAAAGCTTCTCTGCCTAACAAAGATCATGTTGCATGCAAACTTCAATATCCTGATATGGCTTCTGCAGTTGAAGCAGATCTTGGTCAGTTAAAAATAATTTTTAAAATTTATTCTAGTTATAATAAATCAATTCAAATTAGAGAAATTTATAAAGAAATTGAGGCAAGGCTCAAAGAGGAGTTAGATTATCGTCTAGAGCATAAACATTTAAAAGTATTCAACTTTATTCATCAGAAAAATGACTACATCAAAATTCCAAAAGTTTATGAAAAAATTTCAACCAATAGGTTACTGGTGATGCAATACCTTGAGGGAAAAAAATTGATAGAATACAAAAAAGCTCCGCAAAAACTTAGAAATGAACTTGCGAAAAAATTATTTATGGCTTGGTATTACCCTTTTTACAAATATGGAATTATTCATGGAGACCCACATCTAGGCAACTATTCTGTAGATAAAAAAAACAATATTAATTTATTTGACTATGGTTGCGTTAGAATTTTCCCTGCCAAATTCGTCAAAGGTGTAATTGATTTATATTTTGCTCTCAAAGAAAATGATAACTCTAAAATTAAAAAAGCTTATGAAGCCTGGGGTTTCAAAGATATAGATGACAAGTTAATGTCAGTGTTGAATAAGTGGGCATTGTTTCTTTATGATCCAATTCTTAAAAATGAAGTTCGAAGAATTCAGGATTCAGATAGCGGCATTTATGGTGCAAAAATAGCTGGTGAAGTTCACAGAGAACTTAAAAAATATGGTGGGGTTAAACCACCAAGAGAGTTTGTGTTTATGGATAGAGCAGCTGTTGGGTTAGGATCGATATTTATTCACCTTAAGGCAGAAATAAACTGGTATAAGTTATTTCACGCGCTAATTAAGGATTTTTCTGTTAAGACTGTTGATAACAACCAGAAAAAAGCCCTTAAATTTGCTGGAATTTAATCTTAATTTCGCATAATTTCGTTAAAAAACTCATATAAATATTTAAAATTAGGAATTTAATCTGGTATACAATATACCACCAAAAGGAACTCAATCATGATAATCGGAACAACTAAAGAAAAAAAGAAATTTGAAAACAGGGTAGCTATTAGCCCTGATGAAGTGAAAAACTATGTCAAAGCTGGCCATCAAGTATTAATTGAAAAAAACGCTGGTTTGCTATCTGGCTTTACAGATAAAAGCTATAAAGAAGCGGGTGCTTCAATCACCTCTGCTAAAGAAATTTTAAGTAGCTCAGATATTGTTGTTAAAATTAATTGTCCTTCTTCCGATGAGGCAAAACAACTTAAAAGTAGTTCCATGGTTATATCTCAGCTCAATACACAAAATGAAGTTGATACTATTAAAATTTTTAACTCAAAAAAAATATCTGCATTTTCTCTTGAAAGGGTTCCTAGAATTACAAGAGCGCAGGATATGGATATCTTGTCCTCCCAGGCTAATTTAGCAGGTTATCATGCTGTTATCGATGCGGCTCAAGAATTTAATAGAGTTCTTCCATTATTTATGACTGCTGCAGGAAAAGTAACTCCTGCAAATGTTCTTGTTATTGGTGCCGGTGTTGCTGGACTGCAAGCTATTGCAACAGCAAAAAGATTAGGAGCAATTGTTTATGCTACAGACGTTCGAATAGCATCTAAAGAACAAGTAGAGAGTTTAGGTGGAAAATTCGTCATGGTAGAAGATGAAGAGTCAAAAAATGCAGAAACCAAAGGAGGTTATGCCAAAGAGATGAGTGCAGAATATCAAAAAAAACAAGAGGCTCTTTTAGCTGAGACTCTTAAAGATATGGATATTGTTATTTGCACAGCTCAAATCCCTGGAAGAAAAGCTCCTCTTATTTTAAAAAAGGAAATGCTTGATAACATGAAACAAGGTTCAGTGATCGTTGACCTTGCAGTTGAGTCAGGAGGTAACTGTGAGTACAGCCAACTAGGCAAAGTAGTATCCAAAAATGGATTGAAAATCGTTGGTCACGCAAATGTCCCTGGTAGAGTTGCTAATAACGCATCAAGCCTATTTTCAAAAAACGTTTCTAATTTTTTAAAACTCATGAATTTTGAGGATAAAAAGAAATCAGTTATTAACAAAAATGATGAAATTATCAAAGCAACTTTGGTTTGTTCAGCAGGAAAAAATTTAATCAAGTAAAGGAGAGATTATGTCAGAAATTTCAACACAATTAGAGCTTCTATCATACAAAGCTCAAAGTCTAGCTAATCATGCAAGTCAGTTGGCTAATACAGCGGTAGAGACAACCGGAGGACATAGTGATTTTTTAATATTTGGAATAACAGTTTTGCTTTTAGCATGTTTTGTTGGATATTATGTAGTTTGGTCAGTTACCCCAGCTCTTCACAGTCCTTTAATGGGTGTAACTAATGCTATCTCATCTGTGATTATTGTCGGAGCTTTATTGGCAGCTGGTCCTATAGATGGAACAATCTCAAAATATTTTGGTTTAGTTGCTGTTGGTTTGGCAGCTGTAAATATCTTTGGTGGCTTTGTTGTAACCAACAGAATGTTATCAATGTTCAAGAAGAAAAGTTAAGGAAATAGTAATGTCAAATTTAACATCAATTGCTTATTTAGTTTCATCTATTCTTTTTATTCTCTCACTGAGAGGCCTATCTCATCCTACAACAGCAAGAAGAGGTAATTTTTACGGTATTGTTGGTATGGCCATTGCCATTATCACCACAGTTTCTAGTCCTGGTGTATTAAGTTACAAAGAAATTGCTATTGCTTTTGTGATAGGTGGTTTAATTGGAAGCGTGATTGCAGTGCGTATTCAAATGACGGCACTTCCTCAGTTAGTAGCAGCTTTTCATAGTCTTGTTGGATTAGCGGCTGTCTTTGTTGCAGCTTCTGCTTTTTATAACCCAGTTGCATTTAATATCGGTACGGAAGGAAATATCCCTCTTGGAAGCTTAATTGAAATGGCGATCGGTACGGCTATTGGTGCGGTAACTTTCACTGGTTCAATTATTGCTTTTGGTAAACTTCAGGGTTTTGTCTCTGGAAATCCTTTAGTATTCAAAGGCCAACATCTTCTTAACTTAGTTCTTGGTTTAGGTATCATCGCTTTAATTGCCAAGTTCTGTATTGATCAAAATCCAGAATATTTCTGGATGATTGTGGCAGCTTCTTTCTTAATTGGAGTCTTGTTAATCGTTCCAATTGGTGGTGCGGATATGCCTGTGATTGTGTCTATGCTTAATTCTTACTCAGGTTGGGCAGCAGCGGGAATTGGATTTACTCTATCAAACAATCTATTAATTATTACAGGTGCTCTTGTTGGATCTTCAGGTGCCATCCTCAGTTATATTATGTGTAAAGGTATGAATCGATCATTCCTAAACGTTTTACTTGGTGGTTTTGGTGGTGAGCAAGCAGCAAGCACAGGCGGAGTTAAAGATGATCGAGTTGCAAAACAAGGTAACGCTGCAGACGCTGCTTTCATGATGAAAAATAGTAAAACAATTATCATTGTTCCTGGTTATGGTATGGCAGTTGCACAAGCACAACACGCCCTTAGAGAAATGGGAGATCTTCTAAAAGCAGCAGGAGCCCAAGTTCGTTACGCTATTCACCCAGTTGCTGGAAGAATGCCAGGTCACATGAACGTTTTATTAGCAGAAGCTAATGTCCCTTATGATGAGGTTTTAGAACTAGACGAAATTAATAGAGATTTCTCTGAAACTGATGTTGCTTTTGTTATTGGAGCAAACGACGTTACTAACCCAGCAGCAAAGACAGATAAAACTAGTGCAATTTATGGAATGCCTATTCTCGACGTAGAAAATGCAGGACAAGTATTTTTTGTAAAAAGGGGTATGGCTAGTGGTTATGCGGGTGTGCAAAACGAACTATTTTTCCGTGACAACACACTTATGTTGTTTGGAGATGCGAAAAAAGTTTGTGAAGATATAATAAAGGGATTAGAAAACTAATCGAATTTCTTCTTACGCATTAGCTTTTTGAATCGTTTGATAGATTCCTCTTTTTCACGAAGCTTTCTCTCAGATGGTTTTTCGTAATGTTTTCTGAGTTTTAACTCCTTGAAAATACCTTCTCTTAAAAGCTTTTTCTTAAGTACGCGAATGGCTGCTTCTACGTTATTATCTCTAACTTGTACTTCTATAGTCAATCTAGTAACCTCATAAAGGCGTAAGTTATATATAAATATGAAATCAAAGCAAGAAAAATTAGCCAACTTATTTGTTCAAGATGTGCCAAAATTTGGCTGGTCTAGAGAAACTCTTCTTCAATGTGCAAAAAAATTGAAGATTTCCACACCTAATTTAGCTCTTTTATTTCCATCATTTGAATACGATGTATTAAAATTTTTAATAGCTCAAAATAACGCTCTTGTAGAAAAGAACTACAACTCTTTTAATAACTCCCGTTTAAAAGTAAGAGATAAAATTAAAACAATCCTAGAATTAAAGTTTGAGAGTAATGCTTACTTAAAAAAGGCTTTACCAGAGATGCTAAAGTTCTTACTTCGTCCAGGAAATATTCTAATGTCCATAAAGTTACTTCATGAAAATAGTGATTTTATTTGGAAACTTTCTGGCGATAAATCAAACGACTTTAGTTACTATTCAAAAAGAGGATTGCTTTCAATGATTTACCTCGCAACTCTAATTTATTGGTTAAATGATAGATCAAATAAAAATATTGCTACTAAAAATTTTATCAGCAAATCAGTCGATGGTATTGTCGATGGAGTATCTAGACTAAAACAACTTGGAACTTTAAGAAGCCTTGCCCAAAGTTTTATGGCAAGATATTCAACTAGCAAAGCCTCTTAAGGTCTCGCGGTTAAACCACCATCAATAATTAACTCTGTGCCCGTGATATACTCACTTTGATCGCTTAATAAAAATAAAATTCCTTGAGCTATGCCCTCAGGCTGAATAATTTTTTTAATTGGCATAAATTCTTTTAAGTTTTTTTTCGCATTGGGGATTTTTTTCCAACGATCTTGCATTGGAGTCTCTACAGCACCTGGAAGAATACAGTTACTTCTGATGTTGTATGCCCCAAACTGAATAGCCAATGATTTAGATAGTCGGATCATGGCAGCTTTGCTAGCTCCATAAGCATCTTGGGGCTTGTCATCTCCCGATAGTGCATCAACTGATGAGATATGAACCATAGATCCAAATTTATTTTTTTTCATGACAGGGATGATGTATTTAGATAGCAAAACCATAGTTTTAAGATTTATATCAAAAACTTGATCCCAAATATCCAAGTCAAGATCTACGGCAGAAACATCTTTTCCAAACCACAAAACCCCTGTGGTATTTACTAGGTAATCTATTCTTTTATTAGTTTTTATAAAATTGTTGATGGTTTTTTTTAATTCTCCTTCATTGACCAAATTAATTTGACAATACGTTACTTTTTTGTGATGAAGAATTTTCTTAGTTGGTTTTTGTATATCTACAGCAAGAATTTTCACGTTGTAATCTAGTAATAACTTTATAGTTGCTAGCCCCATACCTCCTGCAGCTCCAGTGACTACAACCGTTTTTCCCTTGAGATTTAATTTCACAAACAAAATCTAAATTTTTATTAATATAAGTAAACCTAGTAATTTAAAGAAAGCCATTGACTTTTTTTGAGCAAATTTTCATTATATTGCCTTTAACTGTGGAGCAACTATGAGTATTCAAAAAACAATTACCCCCATTGATAATTCTGTTTATTTAGAAAGACCTCTGTCAACTGAAGCTGAAATTGATAAAGTTATCGAGAGTTCTAAAAAAAGTTTTCAATCCTGGAAAAATACTTCTATTGAAGATCGAATTACGATTATTAACAAATTTATTGATAATTTAATTGTGCTAAAACCTGAGGTGTCAAAAGAAATCTGTTGGCAAATCGGAAGACCTATTTCCCAATGTGGAAATGAACTAAGAGGTTTTGAAGAAAGATCAAGACACATGGTCAAGATTGCAAAAGAGTCTCTTCAAAATATTCCTGCAACCAAAAATGATGAATTTGATAATTATATTTATAAGTCTCCACTCGGTGTCATTTTTGTTATGGCTCCATGGAATTATCCTATTATAACCGCAACTAATACTATCGTTCCTGCCTTATTAGCAGGTAATACTATTTTGATTAAGCATTCATCTCAGACACCTCGATGTGCTGAGTTAATTTCTCAAGCTTTTGAAAATACGGGATTACCTGAAGGTGTATTCCAATTTGTTCATACAGATCATCAATCTTGCGAAAAAATTATTTCAGACAATCGAATTGCCCACGTTGTCTTTACCGGATCAGTAAAAGGTGGCCAAGAAGTAAAAAAATATATCGGTACTCGTTTTATAAATGTTGGACTTGAGTTAGGAGGTAAAGATCCTGCTTATGTTCGATCCGATGCAGATATAAATCATGCTATCGAGAATTTAGTCGATGGCGCAATGTTTAACTCTGGACAGTCATGTTGTGGTATTGAGAGAATTTATGTAGATCAATCAATTTATAAGGACTTTATTGATGGTTTTAAAAATTTAACTGAACAGTATAAGTTAGGCGATCCCTCAAAAGAAGACACTAATCTTGGACCAGTTGTTCGCCTTTCAGCTGCAAATTTTATTCGAAGTCAAATGGCTGAAGCAGAACAGCAAGGCGCTAAAAGATTAATAGATGAATCTAAATTTAGTATTTCTAAAGAAGATAATTGTTATGTAGCACCTCAAGTAATGATTGATGTTGATCATTCTATGAGGTTTATGATGGAAGAAACATTTGGTCCTGCTGTTGGTATCATGCCAGTAAAAGATCACAATGAGGCTAAAAAATTAATGAATGATAGCCCTTATGGTTTAACCGCTTCTATTTGGACCAAAGATTTAGATTTTGCTAAAGAATTTGGCAGAGATATTGAAACTGGTACTTTTTTCATGAATAGGTGTGATTACCTTGATCCTGCACTCGCTTGGACTGGCGTTAAGGATACAGGAGTAGGTTGTTCTCTTTCAGTTTTAGCTTTTGATCAATTGACAAGACCTCAAAGTTTTCATATGAGAAGCTTAAAATAGTAACTTCATATTTTTAGCTAATTGTAATAGCTTAGACATTAGCTAACCTTATGACAAAAAAAAACAAACTAAGTTCAAGTGAAAAGGTATCAGAAGGTGATATAAATTTATCTCCTCAAAGAAAAGCATGGTCAGAGGCTCATATAAATAAAGAGACACAGAATTTATTATCTGAAGACGCAAAATATTTTTTACATCAATCACTCTCCAGCCCTTGTTTGAATGTTCTTACTAAAAGTGAAGGTATTTATTTAAAAGATTTACAAGGCAGAGATATTATGGACTTTCATGGTAATAGTGTGCATCAAGTAGGTTATGGTAATGCTAAAGTTGTCAATGCAATCAAACAACAACTTGATGAACTTCCTTTTTGCCCTAGACGTTATACAAATCAATCAGCCATAGATCTTGCAAAGCGTTTAGCGGAATTAACTCCAGGGAAATTAAATAAAATGCTTTTTGCACCTGGTGGTACTAATGCAATTGGAATGGCTCTTAAACTGGCTCGATACGCAACAGGAAGATACAAAACAATTTCCATGTGGGATAGTTTTCACGGTGCCTCACTTGATGCTATTTCAATAGGGGGAGAGAGTTTATTTCGAAAAGATTTAGGACCTCTTTTGCCTGGAAATGAGCACGTTCCCCCTCCTACCCAAGGCAAGTGTCATTTTAACTGCAAAGATGAAAATCATGACGGCTGTATTGAGTATTTAAAATACATAATTGAGACAGAAGGAGAGATAGGCGCTCTCATTGCAGAACCAATGCGATGGACTACTGTCGAGCTTCCACCAAAGAATTATTGGCAGAGGGTTCGTGAAATATGTGATCAAAATGAAATTCTGTTAATTTTTGATGAGGTCCCATCTGCAATTGGCAGGACAGGAAAAATGTTTGTTTGTGAACATTTTAACATTGTGCCAGATATGCTGGTAATCGGAAAGGGACTAGGGGGAGGAGTTTTTCCACTAGCCGCATTAATTGTAAATGAAAACTTAGATATTACTGGTGATAGGGCTCTGGGACATTATACGCATGAAAAAAGTTCGGTGGGTTGTGCCGCAGCATTAGCAACTATTGATTGTCTATATGAAGATAAACTTATTGAAAATTCAGTTTCACTTGGGATTAAAGGTTTGGAATTTTTGAAAAATATGAAATCAGAACACTCAATTATTAGCGATGTAAGAGGTCTAGGTTTATTTTTTGGAATAGAATTGCGAGTGGATGGCGAACCCGCTCTCAAAGAAGCAGAAGCAATGATGTACCATTCACTTTCAAATGGGTTGAGTTATAAAATAGGTGGGGGTTGCATCATAACTCTTTGCCCTCCATTAAATATTTCTGAAAAAGAATTATTTACCGCTCTTGAAATTATTAACGCAGGCCTTCATGAGATAGCAAGAAAAGATTAATTTTTC
Source organism: alpha proteobacterium HIMB59 (assembly GCA_000299115.1). Taxonomy (NCBI): domain Bacteria; kingdom Pseudomonadati; phylum Pseudomonadota; class Alphaproteobacteria; order Candidatus Pelagibacterales; family Candidatus Pelagibacteraceae; species alpha proteobacterium HIMB59. The sequence goes on from CP003801.1 coordinate 768,843, forward strand.
TAATTAATTATGCTAGCTTAACCACTTTATGCCAAATCTATTTATTATTTATGTTCATTTCATCGATAAAATAACAGACATAATTGGCAGGATTACTATGTATACAGTCTTTGTCATGATGGGCATCCTGGTATTATCTTTCGTAACCAGAAATATCATAAACTTTCCATTACTTTGGATTATTGAAATGGCTCAATTTATTATGACTGGCTACTATTTGATGGGTGGAGCATACTCGATGAAAGAAAATCAACATGTCCGCATGGATCTTGTTTATGGAAATTTATCTGAGAAAAATAAAGCTCGAATGGATTTGTTTACAAGTGTATTTCTAATTTTTTATCTCGTAGTCTTATTAATCGGTTCATACAATAGTTTGGTTTACACTTTAGAGACAAACAAAAGACTATTTACTGCTTGGGCGCCGTATGTATGGCCTATCAGCAGTATTATGTTTTTAGGAATTTTATTGATGATTCTTCAAACATTTTCAACAGTATTTAAAGACTATGCAAAGGTTAAGGGTCTAAAAATTTAATGCTTGCTGAATATTTTAGTTACGAAGCTATTGCGATCCTTATGTTCGCTACGATGCTAGTGATGTTATTAACTGGCCAAAGAGTTTTTGGAGCAATTGGTTTTGTTGCTGCAGCGGCCGCTTTACTTTTATGGGGAGATGGTGCCGTAGAAATGCCATTCACAGCATCTTGGAAACTTTTCAAATGGTATCCAATGCTCACACTTCCTCTCTTTATATATATGGGATACATGATCTCAGAGTCAGGTATCGCAAATGATTTATATAAAATGTTCCATGTATATTTTGGAGGAACGCGAGGCGGATTAGCAATTGGAACGATGTTTATGATGGTCGCTATATCAGCGATGAACGGTTTAAGCGTTGCGGGAATGGCAGTAGGTGCAACAATTGCCTTACCTGAAATGTTAAAAAGAAATTACGACAAACGGATGATCAGTGGTGTTGTCCAAGCTGGAAGTTCGCTTGGAATATTAATACCTCCCAGCGTCGTATTAGTTCTCTATGGAATGATTGCACGACAGCCAGTTAGTAAGTTATGGCTCGCAGGATTAATTCCAGGATTAATCATGGCATCACTTTTTATCTTATATATCTACATCCGTTGTAGATTGCAGCCAGAACTTGGTCCAACTCTTCCCAAAGAAGAAAGAGAAATGCCCTTTATTGAAAAATTAAAACTTTTAAGAGCGGGCATTATTCCTTTCGCAATTTTCTTTGTTATGACAGGTCTATTTATTATGGGTATAGCTAGCTTGGTAGAATGTTCTGCGGTTGGCGCTCTTGCAGCTACCATTGCTGCATGGTCTAAAGGAAGATTGAACTTAAAAGTTATAGAGGATGTTTGTAAAAAAACTCTTGGTGTTTCATGTATGTTTATGTGGATCATCTTAGCTGCACTTTGTTTTGGCGCTGTTTTTGATGGTATCGGTGCAGTAAAAGCTATTGAGTCATTATTTATTGAGCGTTGGAATTTAAGTCCATGGGGCGTTCTGATAATGATGCAGTTATCTTATATCTTAATGGGAATGTTTTTAGATGACACCGCAATGTTAGTAATTGTTGCGCCGCTATACGTTCCTTTAATCATTGCTCTTGGATTTGATCCTATTTGGTATGGTGTTCTCTATACGATTACATGTCAAATAGCATATATGACTCCACCTTTTGGTTATAATTTATTCTTAATGAAAGCAATGGCCCCAAAAGAAATAACGTTAATTGATATTTATCGCTCAATTATTCCGTTTGTTTTGGTTATGTTATTTGGTTTGGTGATTATGATGATGTTCCCACAAATTGCCCTTTGGCTACCTACAACTCTGCTTTAAAAAAAAGTCAAGCTATAATCTTTATTCCTAATTTAAATTTTTTTTTATATAATTTGATTCCGGAGGAAAATTATGTCGACAAAGAAGAAAAATAATATCTCTCCATCTTCAAGGAGAGGTTTTCTAAAAAAAGCCGGATTAGTATCAGCTGCAGCTATTGGCGCTACAGCTGCAAAGGCGCCATACGTCTATGCCGCTTCTAATCCAGTAAAGTGGAGATTACAAACTTATTCAGGTGCTCCATTAGGTGCTCACGTTGTTCTCCCTCAGATTGAAGCTTTCAATAAAGCTGCTTATGGGGAAATGGAAATTGAGTTGTACTATGCTGATCAACTAGTACCAACTGATGAGCTATTTAGAGCAATGCAAGCAGGAACCATTGATGCTGTTCAATCAGATGATGCAACTATGGGTTCACCAGTAGATATCTCTGTTTTTGGTGGTTACTTCCCATTTGCTACTCGTTATAGCCTCGATGTTCCAGCGATGTTCAGATACTACGGTCTTGATAAAATCTGGGCTGAAGCATATGGCGAAGTCGATAACGTAACATGGTTAAGCACAAGTGCTTGGGATCCATGTCACTTATTTACAGTTAATAAGAAAATCGAAAAGCTTGAGGACATGAAAGGTCTAAGAGTGTTCGGTGTTCCAACTGCTGGTCGTTTCCTAGCTCAATATGGATTGATCCCTGTGATTGTTCCTTGGGATGATGTGGAAGTAGCTATGCAGACTGGTGAACTTGATGGTGTTTGCTGGTGTGGATTTACTGAGGCTTATGAAGTTGGATGGGCAGATATTTGTAACTATGCTCTTACTAATTCAGTAACTGGTGCATGGTTTGGTTCTTATTTTGCTAACAGCGAAAGCTGGAACAAACTTTCACCAAAACTTCAAGAGCTTTTCAAAATGTCAATTGACCAATCTCACTACTATAGACAAGTATGGTATTGGGGTGGTGAAGCTGACCTACGTGTTAACGGAAAGAAGATGGAATTAACAAGTCTTCCTTCAGACGAGTGGGCCGGTGTTGTCAAAGACGCTGAAAAATTCTGGGATGATGTTGCGGCTTCTTCACCAAGAAGTGGCAAAGTAGTTGAGGCATTCAAATTGTATGCAGCAACTATGGACAAAGCAGGTTATCCATACAGATAATATAATATTAGCTCACCTCATTTATCAATGGGGTGAGCTTTTCTCAATAAAATGCCATTAAATTTTAAACAGTTAGAAAAAAAGATTAAGTCAGGCGATATTGATACGGTTCTTGTAGCTTTATCAGATATGCAAGGAAGATTAGTTGGCAAAAGGGTTACAGGTAAAGCTTTTTTAGATTATGTCCACAAAGAAACTCATTTTTGTAATTACCTCTATACGGTTGATATGGACATGTTCACAGTGCCTGGTTTTAAATCTTCTTCTTGGGAGACTGGTTACGGAGATATGACAGTCATCCCAGATCATCAAACAATAAAAGAATTACCTTGGTTAGAAAAAACTGCATTAGTTTTGGGAGATGCCTTTGAGCATGATGGAAAAACTCCAGTGGCACATTCTACAAGACAAGTTTTAAGAGAGGCTATAGCTAAAGCAAATAAAATGGGATTTGAGCCAATGCTTGGATCTGAATTAGAATTTTTTCTCTTTAAACAGACCTATGAAGAAATTCATGCTAATCACTATAAAAATTTAAAAGAGACTTCTTGGTATATTGAAGACTATATGCTTTTTCAAACTTCCAAAGAAGAACCTTTTAATCAAGAGTTAAGAAATAGTCTTTTAGCTTCAGGTATTTATGTGGAATGTACCAAAGGTGAAGCGGCACCAGGCCAACAAGAAATTAATGTTGTTTTTACTGACGCTTTGAATATGGCAGATAACCATATTTTAATTAAAAACGCTGCAAAAGAAATTGCATTCAAGCATAATCGAGCAGCTAGCTTTATGGCAAAATATAATAAAGAAGCTTGTGGAAGTTCATGTCATATTCACAATTCTTTATTTGATAAAAAAACTAAAAAAAATATTTTTGCAGACTCAAAAGACAAATATGGCATGTCTAAAACTTTTAAAAGTTATGTTGCTGGACAGATTTTATTCTTAAGAGATCTTTCTATTTTCTTAGCTCCAAATATTAATTCCTATAAACGCTTTCAAGAGGGTTCATTCGCCCCAACGACAGCGGCTTGGGGCATCGATAACAGAACGGCTGGTTTTCGCTTAGCCGGACATGGGGGCTCAATTAGAATTGAATGTCGAGTACCAGGTGCTGATGTAAATCCTTATTTGGCTTTTGCCGGTTTAATTCAAGCTGGTTTATATGGAATTGAAAATAAATTAGAGCTAGAAGATCCATTGATGGGAAACATTTACCAAAATAAAAAAGCTAAAAGTGTCCCTGGTACTTTGAGAGAAGCTATTGATTTAGCTAAAAAATCAAAGTTATTACCAAAGATTTTCCAAGCTGATGTTTTGGAACACTATATTCATGCTGCCGAATGGGAACAGTCTGAATATGATAAATCTGTTAACGATTGGGAACACCAACGTTACTTCGAACGAGGATAAAATAGGAGACTAAAATGCAAAATATGAACTGGAATTATCCAACCACTGTCTGGTTTGGTCCTGATCGATCTCAGCAAATACAACAAGCTTGTGATGCTTTGGGCGTAAAAAACCCTCTTATTGTGACTGACCCAGGTCTGCTACAAACCCCTATTATTGATGAAATTAATTCTAATCTTTCATCTAAAACAAATGTTTACTCTGATGTTCAAGGTAATCCTACTGGTTCAAATGTTACCAATGGAGTTAAAGTATTTTTAGAAGGTAATCATGATGGGGTTATTGCAATAGGTGGTGGTTCCGGTATGGATGCGGGAAAGGGTATTGCCTTTCTAGCTCATCAGTCAAGACCATTATGGGATTTTGAAGATATTGGAGATTGGTGGACTCGAGCTGACTCTGATGTCATTAAACCTATTATTGCGATTCCAACAACAGCGGGTACAGGCTCTGAAGTTGGTAGAGCAGGGGTTTTCTTAAATGAAGAAAACCATAAAAAGAAAATTATTTTTCATCCAAAAATGTTACCTCAAATCGCAATCTTAGATCCTTCATTAACAATTAACTTACCAAAAGGAATTACAGCAGGAACAGGAATGGATGCATTAGCTCATTGCTTAGAAGCTTATTCATCTCCTTTTTACCATCCTATGGCAGAGGGTACGGCTTTAGAAGGTCTTCGATTGGTTAAAGAAAATATTCAAGAAGTTTATCACAATGGAAAAAATATTGATGCTCGTGCTCATATGCTTGTTGCATCAATGATGGGTGCAGCTGCTTTTCAAAAAGGACTAGGAGCCATTCATTCAATTACACACCCAGTTAATTCTCTCTATCATACTCACCATGGTACAACGAACGGAACAGTGATGCCTTTTGTCTTAAACTATAATCGAAGCACAATTGAAGATAAATTTGTGCGTTTAGCTAATTTCTTAGATATCAAAGGGGGTTTTGACGGAATAGTTCAATGGATTATTGATTTGAAAAAAGAAATGGAAATTCCTGAAACACTTAAAGATATGGATGTTCAACCAGGAGATGAGGTCAAATTGGCACCGTTAGCTCAAGAAGATCCAAGCACGGGCGGTAATCCATTGGAGATGACTGAAGAGAAATTCCAGGAGTTAATTTCGAACTGTATTTTAGGTAAGTATTAAAATTTTATAATTTTAAAAACTGTTTATGTGCTTTAGCAGATATGCTCGCTACTACATCGCCGTTTGAGTTAAAATTAAGTGATTTTCCATGCCAATCGGTAATAATCCCCCCAGTTTCTTCAATAATATTTACTAAAGGTAGATAATCAAAGGGCTTCAAAAAAGACTCTACTACAAAAGGAATTCTTTTCTCAGCTAAAAGCCCATATTGAACACAGTCACCACCAAAAGTGATGTATTGGGTTTTTTTTGCTAAGGATCTGTATTTTCTATTTTTTGATGAGTCTTGATAGGCGGTCATGCCCGATGTGCTAAAGAACAGCTCTTTTAAAGATTGATTTGAGGATACTTTTTTAAGTTTTTGATTATTACAAAAAGCACCATGGTTCTTAATTCCTATCCATCTTTTTTTTAATTGAGGACAATTAATAATTCCAATAATGGGAACGCCTTGATGACATAGAGCTAAAAGCGTACCGTAGTTTCCATTTCCATTAATAAAGTTTTTTGTTCCATCAATGGGATCAATTACCCATATAAATTCAGATTGAAGATTTTTATTTTGATATTCCTCACCAAAAATTCCATGTTCAGGATATTTCTGACTTATTAGTTTTCTCAATGACTTCTCTACTTGCATATCAATTTTAGTAACAGGAGATCGGTCTATTTTGAAATTTACTTTTATTTTTGATGGGGTGTTTTGTTTAACTATTTTTTCTGAGACATTAATTAGTTTTTTGGCAAAACTTAAATAAGAACTTAATTCACTCTTTCTCATTTTATTTGAATATATAGAAAAACATCATGACTACTATTTATAATTAATGAATGTTATTCGTTAATTTCTGAAAAATAAGTTCAAAATTTTCAGAGGTTTGTGCACCATTAATTACTATTTGTTTGTTAACTATAAATGTAGGAACACTATTAATACCCATATTTCGAGCTTGAATTTCTTCATTTGCTAAAGGTTCAATGTTTTCTTGATCAGACAAGTAGTTTTTGAATTCATCTTCATCGATTGAGTGACTGACGGCTATACTTAGAAGAATATTAGGATTTCCAATATCCTCGCCTCTAATAAAATAGGCCTCAAACAAATCATTTAAAACATCTTCTTGTATATTTTGCTTATAGGCTAATGCTAAAAGGCGATGCGAATTAAAAGAATTTGGCGTAACTTCTATGGAGTCAAAATTAAAATCAATTCCCTCTTTTTTGCCCTCTTCAAAAATATTGTCATATATAGTTTTAGCGGCGTCAGCACTTCCAAATTTTGAAATTAAATACTCTTGTCGATCCATGCCATCAGGCGGCATTCCTGGATTTAACTGAAAAGGTCTCCAAGTTTGTTTAATTTCAAGATGTGAGTGTTTTTCAATAGCTTTATCAAGACGTTTTTTTCCTATATAGCACCAAGGGCAAATCGTATCTGAGAATATATCCAACTCAATCATGATCGCATATTAACACTGAAGCAGAGATAGAAAAATTATATTTACCGGTTTTTTATAAAAAAGATAAATATCAACGAGGTAAGATACATAACTAAACTATAAGTTGCGGCCGGGATAATATATAGACCTCCACCAAATACACTTGTGCCTACAAAAATAGCTAGTGTCCCATTTTGTAATCCACATTCAATTGCAATAGCTTTTTTCTGAGATATTCCTGTTCCAAAAAATCCTGACCAATAAAAAGCGATTAACATCATTAAAATATTCAAAGCTAGAACTACTAGACCTGTTTGAGCAAAATAGCTAACCACATTTTCTCTTTCAGCTAAAATGGCACCCAGTAGAACCAAAACAAATAAAAGTGTTGAGATAAAACGAGCAGATTTTTCTATTTTCAAAGTCAAACTATTTAAAAAAGATCTTACTCCCATTCCTAAAAGCACAGGAAGAGTTACAATTAAAAACATACTCAATGCTATACCTGTAAGAGAAATAGACTCTGGTAAACTAGAGTCCCCAATCAATCCAATTGATATTGCGAGAACAATTGGGACACTTACAGCACTTAGTAAGCTCATTACTGCAGTAAGGGACACAGAAAGCGCTACATCTCCTCGAGCAAAAAAGGTAAGAATGTTTGATGTGACACCGCCTGGTGCAGCAGCTATCAGCATTACGCCAATGGCAATTTCAATGGGTAGGGGCCAAACAATGACTAAAATTAAACCCACGATGGGAAGAAAAATGAGCTGACTTATGAGCCCAACGAGAAAATTTTTTGGTTTTTTAAATACATTTGAAAAATCAGAGATTGATAAGCCCAATCCTAAGGTAAACATAATAAAGGCTAAGGCTAGAGGTAGAATCACATCGGTTACAAAATTCATAAGAAAACCCTAACAAATATTTTTAATATTTTATATTTCATATCCTTTGACTTTTTCCTCATCATCCTCTAATTCCTCGGGAAACCCTGGAGCTCTAAAGTTAGTTTCATATTTATCTTCAAGCCTTTTTACTACCATTGATGACCATGCACGACTGCCATACTTCTCTTTGGCGTCTTTAATAATACTGAGAACAAGAGGGGAGATCTCTAAATCAATATCAAGTTTTTCTGCTAAACCCTCAAAAAGACCAACATCTTTCTCAACTAAATCCATAGTGAAATTAATATTGTAAGATCCATTTAAAATTACCTGACTTTCTGTTTCATGTACAAATGAGTTTCCTGAAGAAGCGGCAATACCCTTAAAGGCTTTATTGAGGTCCAGTCCTGATTTCTTAGCTATAGTCCAAGCTTCTCCTAAAGATACAAGATGAACTGTTGCTAAATAATTGGTAATAACTTTTAGGATAGAGGCAGATCCAAAATCCCCTACGTGAAGAATTCTTCTTCCAAGACAACTTAAGACGGGTAGAGCTTTTTCAAACCCTTCTCTTTTTCCACCAACAAAAATAGAAATATTTCCAGTTGCTGCACGATGACAGCCTCCACTTACTGGCGCTTCCAGTGCAATTGCTTTTTTACTTTCTATAAGCGCAGCATGTTTTTTTAACTGATCTTCATCAGTTGTGCTCATTTCCATCCAAATTTGATTTTCTCTAATGGATGCAGCTATGCCTTTTGAAGACTCAATTACGTCTTTACAAGCTTCTGGCGAAGGTAGACATGTTATTAAAATATCATTATTGAACACTAACTCTTCAATAGATGATGCAACCTTTGAACCTTTGTTTTTAAATAAATTTAATACCTCGCTATCTTTATCAAAGACCATTAGATCAAAATTATTGTTTAATAAATTGCTTGCAAGTTTTCCACCAACATTGCCTAAACCGATGAAGCCAATTCTCATAACCTACCCCCAATAATAATTTTAAAAAATATAATAGTCCTATTTTTAGATATTAATAATGATGAATTTTTATAAAATTCATTCATGTCAATTTATTTAAGAACCGAACCAATAATACCAGATTGGACAGATTACAATGGTCATATGAATCTGGCTTTTTATATTCACTTATTTGATCAAGGTTGGGATGTATTATTAGACAAATTTGAAATGGGTGGGGACTCAGCTAAAATTGAAAAAAGGTCTACATTTGCTGTTGAATCTCATACAAAATATATCAAAGAAGTAAAAGAAGGAGATTTAGTTGACATCAACTTGTTATTTTTGGATAGAGACTCAAAACGATTTGTTTACCAACTTGAGATAGTTAATAAAAATGGGGATTACAGAGCTGCGACTACAGAAGTTTGCTCAGTATATGTTAACCTTGATGTAAGAAAAGTAACTGAAATTGAACCACATAAATTAAAATTAGTAGATGATTTCATAGAGAAAAATAAGAGCAATTTCTCACCTATAGAATTTTATTTAAAAGATAAAATTAAAAAATAAATGTTATTAATTTTTTGTTTGACATATAGAATATAATTCTATAAAAAGAACATAATCGTGATTTGCACATATTGCAGCGATTTAAAATAACTTGCTAAAAAGTCTTCTCATTGAAAACATTTTAGCCATAAACATAAGGAGTATTTATGTCTACTAATGAACTGCAGGAAGCCATTTCTGGTCTTCAAAAAACTTTTAAAGAACATCCTGAAAAAGCAATCGTTGACTATCACAGTGAGTCATCACTTGTGAATGGTTTCAGATCAGATGTTAAACTTCGCCAACACAGCTTAATTGTCGATGAACCCAAAACTATTGGCGGTACGGATGAGGGCGCTAGTCCTGTTGAACTAATCTTGGCAGCCTTGGCTACTTGCCAAGAAATTTCATATAAAGCTTATGCAACAGCTTTAAATATACCTTTAGAAAAAGTAAGTGTTAAATTAACTGGCACTTTAGATTTGAAGGGTTTTCTTGGTATAGATCAATCAGTAAGACCTGGTTTTCAAAATATTCAAGGAACAGTTGATATTCAATCTTCTGCGGACTCTAAAACTATTGAAAACTTAAAGACTATAGTTGATAAACATTGCCCTGTGTTAGATATTTTAAATAAAGGGGTAAGTGTTCAATTAGAATTAGCCGAAAAAGAAAAAGAAAGAAAAATAGCTTAATTAAAACTAGGCACCTTATAAATTAGCAAACTAGTCCTCCGTTTTTTCTAATTTATAGGGTGTCGCTCAAACAATTTTTTACAAGAAACAATAATTCATTAATGCAAAAAAAGAATTACAAAAAACAAACACAGTTAATCAGGGGCGGTATTGCACGTTCTCAACATGGAGAAACAAGTGAGGCGCTTTTTTTTAACTCTGGCTATGTTTACAAGAATGCGGAAGAGGCAAGAGATAGGTTTGCAGGAGAGCAAGATGGTTATCTTTATTCAAGGTATGGAAACCCAACAGTATCAATGTTTCAAGAAAGATTGGCTTTAAATGAAGGTGCAGAAAATTGTTTTGCTACATCTAGCGGCATGTCAGCTGTATTTGCTTCTTTGATGAGCTATCTTGAAAGTGGAGATGAAGTAGTTTCCTCAAGGGCTCTATTTGGTTCTTGTTATTACATTTTGAATGAACTTTTGCCCAAATATAACATCAAAACTCACTTGATTGATGGAACTGATATTAAGCAATGGGAAAAATATATTACCAAAAAAACTAAATGTATTTTTTTAGAAAGCCCTTCTAATCCAACAATGGAGATAGTGGATATTCAAGCCGTTGCTAAAATAGCTCATGAAGTAGGGGCTTTGGTTATTGTCGATAACATATTGGCTTCACCAGCTTTGCAAAAACCACTTGAACTAGGGGCTGATATAGTTGTTTATTCGGCAACAAAACACATAGACGGGCAGGGAAGGGCTATGGGTGGAGCTATTCTCTCAACAAAACAACATTTTGAGGATCACATAAAAACCTTTACTCGACATACTGGCCCTACATTAAGCCCATTTAATGCTTGGATTTTATTAAAAGGTCTTGAGACTTTAGAATATCGAATTAATCAACACTGTAAAAATGCTAAAACTGTTGCGGAGTTTTTAGCTCAACATCAAAGTGTTGAAAAAACTATTTACCCTGGATTAAGTACCCACCCGCAGTATGAATTGGCTAAGAAACAAATGACACAGCCAGGATCTATTGTCACTTTTTGTATTAAAGGAGATAAGGCTTTTAATTTTATTAATAATTTAAAATTATTTGATATTTCAAATAATTTTGGTGATACTAAGAGTTTAGTCACTCATCCTACAACCACTACTCATAGGGTGCTAGGAGAAGAGGGAAGAGAAAAATTAAGCATAACTAAAAATATGGTTAGACTGTCAATAGGACTTGAAGATGTTGAAGATTTAATTGAAGATATTGATCAAGCTCTAAGTAAAGCTAATTGATAAGGAGTAAATATGAAATTTTATCGTTTTTTAACTGGTGAAGATGACTCTAAGTTTTGCCATAAAGTAACTGAGGCACTTTCTAAAGGCTGGGAATTATATGGTAGTCCACAATTATCTTATGATGCTAAGCAAAAAAAATTTAGATGTGGTCAAGCAGTAATAAAGATCTCAAAAAAAAAATATACGCCAAGCACAAAACTTTCTTCAATTTAAATATTAATCTTTGGAAATTTATGGTGCCGCCGAGAAGAATTGAACTTCCGACCCCACCCTTACCAAGGGTGTGCTCTACCACTGAGCTACGGCGGCTTGTAGGGCTCAATTAATAGTTAACTAGCTTATCTAGTCAAGAAATTTCATAATCTCCATAAATAACAGTATTGGAGCTATCTAGTTGATATTTCTTTAAAAGTTTAACTTTTTTATTTTTTTCTCTTAATTCTCTAATTTCTGAGGCTGCTTCTCTTCGATATTTTCTATTTTTCCACCATGAGGAATTACCAATTTCTAAAGTAATTACTTTTTTCATTAAACAAAACTAGCCAAATAAAGAATGAACACATATCGAGATATCTTAGAAACACTTACTAGTAAGAAAAAAACACCAAATCGAACTTTCAGTACACCTGCAAGTAAGGTTAGGGGGTCGCCAATGATAGGAACCCAAGCTAAAAGCAAAGACCAAAGACCATATTTTTGAAAATATTTTTGACTTCTATTTAATTGATCTGGTGATACAGGAAACCATTTACGATCTTGAAATACAGTAATTTTTTTTCCCAGGTACCAATTTGTAATCGAGCCTAAAATATTTCCTATGCTTGCAAAAATTAAAAGAAGGTAAGTTTCAAATGAATTCGATAGATACATGGTAGTTAGTACTACTTCCGATGAAAAAGGAAGAATGGTAGCAGCTAAAAAGCTGATGATCAGAAGTTGAAAATAGGAGAATAAAATTAACAAGAAGAGTTAGTTGAAATTATTTCTTTCTAGACATTACTGTTTTGACAATAATGAATAAAAGAAAACAAATAACAGCAACACAAATAAGTGTGAATACTAAAGCCATAACTAATTATATCATAAATTTAGATTAAGAAGATAAAACTTTTAAATCTTTATTAGCTATTTTAAGTCCATACTTATCTTTAGTAAAAATAATCTTTTCAGATATATTTTCACCTAATTCTAAAATTACTTCAGAGAGGGGATTAAGCACTTCATCTTGAAGTAATCTTTTCAGAGGTCGAGCGCCAAAAATAGGATCAAACCCTTTTTCGGATAAGAATTCTAATGCCTCATCAGAGAAGCTAATTTTAATACCTTTTGAACTAATTCTATCTTGAATGATATCAATTTGATTTCGAAGTATATGATTAATATTTTCCTTCGATAGTTTGTTGAAAAGGATGATGTCGTCGATTCTATTTAAAAATTCGAGTCGGAAGTGATTTTTTAACTCCTCTAAGGCTAAATTCTTTTTGGTGGCGTAATCAAAATTATCATCAATAGGAATTTGGGATCCAATATTTGATGTCATGATAATCAAAGTATTTTTAAAGTTTACTATCTTGCCTTTGGAGTCGGTTAATCTTCCATCATCCAATATTTGCAGCAAGATGTTAAATACATCAGGGTGTGCTTTTTCTATTTCATCAAAAAGAATAACCTGATAAGGACGTCTTCGAACGGAGTCAGTTAATTTACCTCCATCGTCATAACCAACATATCCTGGAGGTGAACCAATTAATTTGCTCACAGAGTGTTTTTCCATATATTCAGACATATCTAGGCGAAGCATTTGTTTTTCATTATCAAACACATACTCTGCTAAGGCTTTAGATAGTTCAGTTTTACCCACTCCTGTTGGTCCTAAAAAGAGGAACGAACCCAAGGGTTTATTCGGATCCTGCAATCCTGCTTTTGATATTTTGATCGCCTTAGATACTTTCTCAATGGCATCATTTTGACCAATAACTCTTTTTTCAAGTAATTGTTCGATGTTAACTAATTTGTTGTTTTCACCACTGGATAATTTCTCCAGAGGTATCCCAGTCCATTTTGAGACAACACCTGCAATATCTTCTGCATTAATGACCTCATTGATAATCTTTGACTGCTCTTGTTCATTAAGCGAATTATATTCTTTTTGAAGATCTGGAAGTAATCCATACATAATTTCACTGGCTTTTGTCAAATCACCATTTCGTTGTGCAGCCTCTAAATCCTCTTTTGCTTGGTCGATACGCTCATTAAGATTTCTTTTTGTATCTAAGATCTTTTTTTCTGCCTCCCAAGTAGCATTGAGACTTTTTAGTTTTTCTTCCAGTTCTTGAATTTGTTTATTGATGGATTCATTTTTCTTTTCATCTTGTTCACTATCTTTTGATAAGACGTTCTTTTCCATTTGAAGCTTGATTAAATCTCGATCTAATTGATCGATCTCTTCTGGTTTACTATCAATTTCCATTTTTACTTTACTCGCTGCTTCATCCATTAAGTCAATCGCCTTATCAGGAAGAAAACGATCAGTAATATATCGATCAGATAATTGAACCGCAGCCAGAATAGCTTCATCGCTTATTCGAATACCATGATGAATTTCATATTTTTCTTTTAGGCCTCTTAGGATGGCAACTGCATCTGTGGTGGAGGGTTCATTGACAAATACTGGTTGAAACCTTCGAGTAAGTGCAGCGTCTTTTTCAAAATATTTTTTATATTCATCTAGGGTTGTGGCGCCCACACAATGTAATTCACCTCGTGCTAAAGCAGGTTTTAACATATTGGAGGCATCCATCGCACCATCAGACTTACCAGCACCCACTAAGGTATGAATTTCATCAATAAATAAGATAATAGTTCCATTTTCTTTATGAATTTCTTTTAAAACGTTTTGAAGTCGCTCTTCAAATTCTCCTCGGTATTTGGCACCAGCAAGAAGTAACCCAAGATCTAGAATACGAATTACTTTATTTTCCAGAGATCTTGGAACATCTTTATTAACTATTCTTTGAGCTAATCCTTCGATAAGAGCTGTTTTTCCAACACCTGGATCACCAATGAGAATAGGGTTGTTTTTGGTTCTTCGAGATAAAACCTGAATAGTTCTTCGTATCTCTTCATCACGACCTATGACAGGATCTAATTCTCTGTTCTGTGCTTTTTGTGTAACATTAATGGTATATTTTTCTAATGCATTGAAGTTATCATCAGAGCTTTCACTATCAGATTTAGAACTTTTTCTAATCTCAGAAATCTTACTTTGAATTTTATTTAGGTTTAAACCTACTTTTTTGATAATTGCCTCAATGTTGTTATCAGATTGAATAGAGCTAATTAAGAGTGAGTCGATTGAAACATAATTATCTTGTTGCTCGGAAGCGAGCTTTTCTGCTTTTTCAAAAAGTTGAATTAACTTTGGGTCAGCAAAGATTTGACCATTTCCTCCATTTGAAGGTTCTTTTGCTAAATTGTCTTGAGCCGATAATTTAACCTGATTGAAATCACTGCCTTCAAAAGCTTTTACGATGAGGTCATGATTGCTATTAAGTAATTCAGAGAAAATATGCATAGGAGTGATTTTTTGATGTTTTTTTCCTAATGCTAAATTTTGAGCAGCATTAATTATTTTTTTTGAACTATTAGTATATTTTTCAAAATTCATCATATAATTTATGTGGTTATAATTTATGAAGAAACAAGACCCGAAGAAAAAAAATTTGGAAGACATAAAAAAAGAGAAATTAGCGCAAAAGCTAAGAGAAAATTTAAGAAAAAGAAAAAAAATAACTAAGTAAAAAATGCAAAAAGTAATTATTGAAGGTCCTGTCGCCTTAAAGGGTGAAATTAATATTTCGGGCTCTAAAAACGCTTCCCTTCCAATTATGATTTCCACTGTCTTATCAAAAGGAAGTTGTTTGATAAGCAATGTCCCCAATCTTCGCGATACAAGATTTTTAGTATCTATTCTCCAAGACTTAGGTTGCAAGGTAGATTTTCAAAAAAATATTTTTGCTGTTCATAATTCATCAATTAAAAAAAAATCAGCGGATTACGAGTATGTTCGTCAGATGAGGGCTTCGATAGTTTTACTTGGTCCCGTTATTGCAAGATATCCAAAATTTAAAATAGCTCTTCCTGGCGGTTGCTCAATTGGAACTCGAGGGATTGATTTACACTTAGAGGCATTGAAATTAATGGGTGTAAAAATTTCTATCCGTGGTGGCTACGTAATAGCAGAGCGAAAAAATAAACAATTAAATGCCATCAATCATAAATTCCCCAAAATTAGTGTCGGAGCCACACAAAATATTGTGATGGCAGCCACATTGGCGAATGGGAAAACAGTTCTTAAAAATTGCGCCGCAGAACCTGAAGTAATTGATCTAATTAATTTTCTGAATAATTGTGGTGCTAAAATTTTTATTAAGAATAGAACAATAACAATTTTAGGTGTCACAGATCTAGAACTTCAAAATCATGAAGTCATTCCAGATAGGGTGGAAGCGGGGTCCTATATTCTGGCTGTCATGGCAACAAAAGGAAAAGTCATCATGAAAGATTTTGAACCTAACCATCTCGAATTTCCATTAAATATCTACCAATCCATGGGATTAAAAATTAAGAGAGTATCTAATCGATCTTATGAATTTAGTTGTAGAAATTTAAAATCAATAAAAAAAATTACTACAAAAGAATATCCAGGATATCCAACTGACCTTCAAGCACAGATTATTGCTACTTTATTAAAAACTGGCATAAAATCTCGAGTTACAGAAAATATTTTTGAAAATAGATTTATTCATATTCCCGAATTAAGACGATTTGGGGCTGAATTAAAATTAAAGGATAAAACAGTTGAGATACAAAAAGTAAGTGAACTTTATGGTGCAGAAGTAATGGCGACCGATATTCGTGCTAGTTTTTCTCTTATAATTGCGGCCATGATGGCTAAAGGGACCACTACTATCGATCGAATTTATCACTTAGATCGTGGATATGAAGATTTTGATTTAAAATTAAAAAAATGTGGCGTAAACATAAAAAGGAAAAAATGAACTCAAATTTAATTATTGCTTGCCCAAAGGGCAGACTAGAAAAGAAGGTTGTTAAGTACCTCGCTGATCGTGGCCTAGAAATGGAAAAAGCATTTTTTGATGATGAAATTAGAAAACTGACATTTGATACAAATTTTAAAAATATCAAAGTAATTAAACTCAAACCTTCAGATATCCGCTCTTATACAATTCTTGGTGCTGCAGATATAGGCTTTGTTGGGTATGATGATATTTTAGAGAACTCATCTGAGAATATCGTACTTTTGCAAAAGACTTCTATTGGCAAGTGTCGAATTTCAATTGCTTCAGATCGAAAAAAAATAGATTTTTCTGAAAAAAAGGTATTTAAAGTTGCCACTAAATTTCAAAACATATCTGAGCGATATTTTCGTGAACTTAATATACAAACTGAGACAATCAAACTAAATGGATCTATTGAATTAGCGGTCAAATACGGAGTGGCAGATTTCATCTTAGACTTGGTTCAATCAGGTCAGACACTAAAAGACAACCAACTTTATGAAAATGTAATTATTAATAATGATATCTCGACAGTAATTATTAGCAGTTATTATGCTTACGATACAAAAAAAGTATTCATTAAAAAACTCTTAACAAAAGGTTTGTAGTGAAAATAGTCAATAAAAATTGGATTTTATCCAACTTAAAATCATCCCTTCAGACTTCATCTTCAGTTTCTTCAACCGTGAAGTCTATTATCGAAGACATAAAAAAAAATGGTGATAAAGCACTTTTAAAATATGTTAAAAAGTTTGAAAATTCTAAAGCTACAATTAAAAATATAAAATTATCAAAGCAAGATTTAAAGAGAGCGTATAATTCTATATCAAGACAAGATAAAGAAGCTTTAAAATTAGCTTATAAAAGAATTCATTACTATCACACCAAACAAAAGAAACCTTCTTATTCTTATAAAGATCAATTAGATACTAAGTTTTACGTTCAATGGAATCCCATCGATAATGTCGGTCTTTATATCCCCGGGGGCATGGCTTCTTATCCCTCAACAGTTTTGATGACTTCAATCCCTGCTAAAATAGCAAAAGTACCCAATGTGATGCTTTGCGTTCCATCTAAAAATGGAATTACTTCCAATTTAACATTAGCTGCAGCTTATATTTGTGGTGTTGATCAAGTTTATAATATTGGTGGGGCCCAAGCTATAGCTGCTTTTGCTCATGGAACAAAAACTATAAAAAAAGCTGATAAAGTTTTTGGTCCTGGTAACCAGTTTGTAGCGGAAGCAAAAAAACAACTTTTTGGTACCATTGGTATCGATCTACCTGCGGGCCCATCGGAGGTGCTTGTTATCGCCAATAATAAATCTAATCCAAATTGGATAGCCTATGATGTGCTAGCTCAAGCTGAGCATGATCCTAATGCTAAGACTTATGTTGTCAGTACCTCTAAAAACTTGCTTGAGAAAGTAAAAAAAGAAATTTCTTCATTAGTGCAAAATTCTAAAATTCAAAATATTGATCAATCCATCAAAAATCATTGTTTTTTAATTCTATCTCAAGGCAAAAAAGAGATTTATGAAATTTCTAACTTTATTGCTCCTGAACACCTTCACATTCACTCAAAGTTTTCTAAAGATTTATTAAAAAATATCATCCATGCAGGATCAGTTTTTGTTGGAGAAAAGGCACCTGTTGCTTTGGGGGACTATACTATTGGCACTAATCATGTTTTACCAACTGATCAAACTGCAAAATTTGCCTCTGGACTGAGTGTTGATGATTTTATGAAAAAGACTGTCTTTATTGATGTGGGTGATAAAACTTTGAAGAAAATTTCTAAACCCACTTCTCATTTAGCCAGAAAAGAAGGTTTAGAAGCACACGCTTTATCAGTTGAAATTAGAAAAATCAAAACATAATATACTCAAAATATGTCCAAAGAAGATGCAATCGAATTTCAAGGTGTAGTTTCAGAACTACTACCCAACGCTATGTTTAAGGTTAAGCTTGATAATGATCACGAGGTCATAGCGCACACATCTGGAAAGATGAGAAAAAACAGAATAAGAGTTTTAGCTGGGGATAGGGTTACAGTTGAAATGACACCATACGACTTAACTAAGGGCAGAATTACATTTAGGTCAAAAAACTAATGAATTATTTTTTAAAAGGAGCAATGCCGTGTCTACAAAACTTATTGTTACAAACTACAAAAATTTTAAATGTGGAGTTAAACTCAATGAAGGAGAGTTGGTTAATATCCGATTTCAACCTAATGAAGATGTTCAAATTGGAGACATCTACAAAGTAAAGATAGCTGAGATACTCCCAAACGACAGTGGAGCATTTGTCACTTACGGTAAAGGAGATCAAAGAGGTTTTTTCAAGCGTATCAATCTTCCTAATGGAGACAAGGTGCATGAAGGGCAATCTTTATTACTCCAAGTAAGAAGTATTGGCTCAAAAGATAAAGTCCATCTATTTACCAATAATATTATTCTTACAGGTAAATTTATAAATCTTCTTCCTTACGGTGATGAAATCATATTAAGTCGAAGAACTCGAAAAAATTTAGATACTAATCAACAAGATAAAATCATGGATGCATTAAGTGAGTCTGAGGTTGGATTAATTGCAAGACATAATTTAATTCCTGAAAACTTAGAGATAGCCCAAGCAGAACTTCAATCATTAAACCAGCAATGGAAAGAAATTGAATTAAATGCAAAGGAACTATCTGAAGAGGGGCTTGTTTTTCAAAATACTTATTTTGACCAAAACTTTGTCTGTGATTATTCAGATAAAAATACTGATCAAATTATTTTTAGTGACCACGATCGCTTCGAGAAAGTTAAATCCTGGGATGAGGGACTAGACTCTAGTTTTGCCAATATCTGTGAAGAGATGTCACCAGAACAAATCGAGGAAAATTTTAATTTTGAAGAAAAAATTGATTATTTAATTGGACACCAATATTCCCTTCCAAGCGGAGGTAATATTATGTTTGGTAAAACAGATGCATTAACAGCAATTGATGTGAATACCGGAACAGCTAAACGCTTTGATACAAACCGTGAAGCAATTCAGTTAATTGCCAAGCTCATTAAATTGAAGAATATATCTGGAAAAGTAGTTATCGATCCAGTTGCAAGTGATCAAAACACTCTTCGAAAACTTGTTGGAATGCTTAAAAATGAATTCCGGGATGATCTTAGCATCACCAACGTTTATGGTTATACCCGCGGAGGATTATTAGAGTTAAGTCGATCAAGAAATGATCGATCTATTGATGAGCTAAATCTTAATTAGTTATTGAAAATTAAGTGGTGGCCAGAGACGGAATCGAACCGCCGACACGAGGATTTTCAGTCCTCTGCTCTACCGACTGAGCTATCTGGCCATCGAACGTAATTTCTATTATATAAATTTTATCTTTTCTACTAAAAATTAACGACTTTTTGAAGGATATGATAATTTTTTCACATCACAGAGAAGGGAATCGTTGCTCATGACAAATTTTGAAAAAGTAAAACAATTCATGCAGACTTTTGGACAAGAGGTAAAAACAAAAGCATCCTTTAGTGATGAGAAAACTAATCAATTAAGGTTAGATCTTATTTCTGAAGAATTAGAAGAGTTAAAAAACGCAATGTCATCTAAAGACTTACTAGAAGTGGCAGATGCATTAACAGATATTCTTTATGTTACTTATGGAGCAGGTCATGCATTTGGAATAAATTTAGATAAGTGCTTTGATGAAGTTCAAAACTCTAATATGAGCAAGTTAGGTTCTGATGGAAAACCTATCTATAATGAGTCAGGCAAAGTTATGAAAGGCCCGGATTATTTCAAACCAGACCTCTCCAAATTTTTAGTCTAATTATCCAAATTGGTGGCAGCAGTTTCCATAAAAATAACTTTGCCATCTTTGAATTTATAATGAGCCATTACAGCTTGCCTTTTGCCATCTGAAAATTTCACGATTGAGTGATCGAAACCAACTTCATTATTCTCAAATAAAATTCTAGGTGGTTTCTCATTTTTTACATCACCGCTTTTAACCCATTCAATGACCTCAGCTTTTCCTATACTCGTACCACTGGAATGAAAATAAAATTCAAAATCATCATGAAGAATTTCTTCCATGCTTGATGCATCTATTTCCTCGATAGCTTTATTCATTTTTTCAAGTATTGACATGTTTATTCCTCCTTAAAATTAATCGGTGAATATCATTCTCATTTCATCTTGCATCGTTCCATGCACCATAACTTTTGATAATTTTTCTTGTAGTTCGATATATTTAGGATCAGCAGACATTGCCATATCCTTATCGTAATCTCCATCAAACATTTCACCTATCAAAGTCTCTCTAAAAGATCTAGGGTTGCCGCCAATTTGAAATGAAAAATAGCTTTGAGAGTCAGGGAAGTGCACCTTTCTTACTTCTGCTAAGCCTTTACATATTTCCATAGCTTCATTGAGTTTGTTGTCTTGAACTGTAAATGTTCGAGAATATATACCCTTCATTTCACTCTCCCCAAGCTCCGTGAAACTCAATAGCTACCGCTGTTTCATCACCAACTACCCACGCATCATGCCCTGGTGTAATTGAGTATGCCTGTCCTTTGGTATAGGTGGCCTCTGTTCCATCATCCATGCGCACACAGATAGTCCCTTCAGCGATATAGCCTAAGTGATTTGTTTGACAACTCTCTGTGCCAACATGGGGCTTTACATCATTAGACCATTTCCATCCTGGTTGGGCCGTTATCCTCATCATTCTTTGATCACCTACTTTAACGACATCGACATTTGCGTTATTAAATTTGCTGATATTTTCGTCTGGATTATTAAAATCCTTAATTTCTATTCCCATTATTTTCTCCTAAATTTTTAGTCTAAAGAAACTGGTGTTAATTCAAATAAATCAATACTTTGAATACACTCATCATAAATAGGTTTCATAACTGGATTTCTTCCACTAACAAAATCTTTCATAGCTAGTTCATCATGGACGTGAACTTTAAACATGACACCACTTTTATCTGGTAATACCCCAGGGACTGTCTTTTCTACATGAGCAACTTTTTTTCTTTCTGCCATGCCTTCTTCAGATTGCATAAATCCCATAAATTTTTCAAAGTGACCTTCACCTTCTTTGAATTTTCCTATCGCTAACATAATTTTTTCCATTTTTGTAATACTCCTCATAATTAACAATAGGGATTAATTATTAAAAAAATATGAAAAAGATAAATTTAGACATGATCAAATTGCATATATTTTTAAATTTTTAAAAAAAAAACATTACGACTACTATGCAAACGACATAGTAGATAATTCTATTTCTTAAATATTTCCAAAATTCAACTCTTTTTCGAAAATAAAAGATTAGTTCAGCAATTACTGCAATGAGGATACAGAGTAGTATTGATTTGATCATCTTCTAAAAGGGGCGTTCTGTTGCCCGGCCGCCCCAAAGCCGCGCTTACCTAATTAGATTAAGCAGCGAGTGCTAATTCATTATCGTTAGCAATTATTTTAAAGTTTCTATGACGAAGAAACGCTTACAACGAGCAAAAACTATATCCTTCAGAGCACGTCAAACCTATATCACCCCCAAATAATTTTTGGTGGAGGTGTCGGGTACCGCCCCCGAGTCCGATACACCTATTACATATAGCGTTTATTGCTATAGTTGATAAACAACGGAGATAATATAGTCTTAATAATGAATCATTTAAACACCTATGAAAAAAAAATCTGTAAAAACACCAAAATTTAAAGAATTTAAGACAACAAGATCTACATCACCGGCTTTAGAGAAAATTCTATATAAGCCTATTCCTATATTGGATCATGGTTTCATTCGAGTCATTGACTATATGGGAACTGACCAATCTATAGTTCAAGCAGCGCGAGTTTCATATGGAGAGGGAACGAAAAAACTAAGAGAAGATAGGGGACTCATAAGATATCTTCTTAGTCATTGGCACACCACACCCTTTGAGATGTGTGAAATCAAATTTCATATTAAGCTTCCCATATTTGTTGCTCGTCAGTGGATCAGACATCGTACAGCTAATGTGAACGAATACTCAGCTCGTTATTCTGTTTTAGATAAAGAGTTTTATATCCCAGAGATGGATCAATTAGGTTCCCAATCAACAACTAATAAGCAAGGACGTTCTAACACTTTAGATAAAAAATTTGCAAAGCATGCCCAAGATCTTATCAAGAAAAATTCTGAACAGTTATATGAAGACTATCAAGATCTCCTCAATGGCAAGCTTTTAAATAATGATGAGTATGTTGAGGGAGAGGGTTTAGCAAGAGAATTGGCTAGAACAACTCTTCCGTTGAATTACTATACCCAATGGTACTGGAAAATAGATTTACATAATTTGATGCATTTTTTACGCCTACGTGCTGATAGTCATGCCCAATATGAAATTCAAATTTATGCCGAAAAAATGGTTGAGATCTTAAAAAAATGGGTACCACTTACTTATGAGGCTTTCGAAGACTATCGCTCTGACTCTTTTCAACTTTCAAAAGAAGCAGCTAAGCTTTTAAAAGATAAATTAGCTAATAAGAAAATCAAACCTGCTAACTACAAACTATCTTTAAGAGAGATAAGAGAGATTGAAAATAAATTTAGTATTAAGATTTCTTAATTATTAAATTTATTTGTTATTGCACTAGTAATATTTTCAAACTGCTTACTGTAATCATCTTTGTAATCAAAACAGTAAGGCTTTCCTTCATCACAACTTTTTGGGATATTAAGATTAAAAGGAAGTTCTTCAATTAATGAGACATTTTCTTTTAAAAGTATTGATTTAGTCTTAGACTCACCAAAAATATATTTTTTTTGATTATCCTCTTCTAAATAAGACATATTTTCAACTACCCCTAATATAGGCACTCCTACTTTGATAAACATATTAATTCCTCTTACGACATCCTTCAAAGAAAGAAGTTGTGGGGTTGTAACGATTAATGTCCCATCTAATTTAAGTTTTTGCGACATAGAAATTTGGACATCCCCAGTGCCTGGCGGAAAGTCTACAATCAAATAATCCAAATCTCCCCAATGTGTCTTATTAATAAGTCCATCGAGTCCTTTAGCGAGCATTGGTCCTCTCCAAACAACTGCTTGATCCTCATTTACTAAAAATCCAATGGACATCGCTTTGATCCCAAATACCTCAAAAGGTACAAACTTTCCATCCTTTACCTCTGGCTCTTTATCTCCAATTCCAAGAAGAGTTGGTACGCTTGGTCCATAAATATCAGCGTCTAAGAGACCGACTTTATATCCTTGATTAGCGAGGGTAACAGCGACATTGCATGATATGGTTGATTTTCCCACACCACCTTTACAGCTTGAAATTCCAAAACAGGTCTTGATATTCATTATTTAAACACTACATATAATGTATCGTGATCAAAAACAAATTTAAAATTTTCGCTCTTGATGGGCCATGGGGACCGTCTTCTGGAAATAATAATCCAGGTTCTGGTGGTGGTTTCTCTGGAGGTAATAATAAAGACTCCATTGATGACTTATTAAACGATCTAAAAAATAAATATAAATTCAAAATGCCATTCAAAGGCGGGATGAAAGGGTTTTCCTTTATCATTGTTTTGGCAATTTTGGGCTGGCTTGCGACTGGTTTTTATCGAGTTGAGCCAGACGAGCAAGGCGTTGAGCTTTTATTTGGTAAATGGAATGAAAGCACTACGGCACCAGGTCTTCATTACTTTTTCCCAACGCCAATTGGAAAAGTCTTAACTCCCAAAGTGGAAGCTATCAGGAAGATCAATGTAGGCTTCCGATCTAATGGCTCCTCATCAAGAGATGTCTTAGAAGAAAGTATGATGTTAACTTCTGATCAAAATATTTCAGATCTGGACTATACCGTTCTTTATCGTGTTAAAGATGCTGGCCAATTCCTATTCAATCTGCGAGATCCAGAAGAAACTGTGAAAGTTATTTCTGAGAGTGTTATCAGAGAGGTTGTAGGTCAAACTAGATTAGAAGACCTTCTTACTGTTTCACGTCAAAAAGTTGAAAGAGACTCCAGATCTCTTTTACAAGAGCTTTTAGACGAATACGAAGTTGGAATTTTGATACAATCTATTCAGCTTCAGGATGTTAATCCTCCAAGTCAAGTAATAGATGCCTTTGATGATGTTCAAAAAGCCCGTCAAGATAAAGAGCGAACCGTGAACCAAGCTGAAGCTTATAGCAACAGAATTGTTCCAGAGGCTCGAGGTGAAGCAGAAAAAATCCTTCAAGAAGCTGAAGGTTATAAAAATAAGTTAATCAAACAAGCAGAAGGTGAAGCTAGCCGTTTTACTCAAGTTTTAGATACTTATATGCAAGCAAAAGATACCACTAAAAAAAGAATTTATTTAGAAACACTTAGAGATGTATTATCGGGCTCTTCTAAAATTATGATTGATCAAAATTCTGGTAACGGTGTAGTGCCTTACCTTCCTTTAAACGAACTTAACAAAAACAAACAAGGGAGTGATAATTAATGAAAAGTAGAAATTTAATAATTTTAGGAATCTCTTTCTTTTTTATTCTCTTTGCATCTGGATTTTTCTTTGTAGTAGATCAAACAAAACAAGTTATTGTTCTCCAGTTCGGTGAGCCTCGTGCAGTTCATCAAACACCAGGTCTTAAATTCAAATTACCTTTTATTCAAAATGTTGTTTACTACGATAGTCGTGTTCTTAATCTTGATCCTGCTCAAGAGGAAGTTATTTTAAGAGATCAGAAGCGTATTGTTGTGGATGCGATTGTTCGCTATATGATCAATGACCCTTTAAAGTTTTTCCAAACAACCAGAACAGAATTAGCTTTAAATGACCGTCTTGGACGTATTATCAACTCATCGGTCAGAGGTGTAATTGCTCAATATGAGCTAAATGATTTACTATCAGATAAGCGTAACGATATTATGGCTGAAATTTTTGAAAATGTTAGAGAAGATCAAGATAATTTTGGTATAGAAATAGTTGATCTAAGATTAAAAAGAACAGATTTAACCGCTGAGGTCCAATCGAACGTTTTTGACAGAATGAGAACTGAAAGAGAAAGAGAAGCAAACTTGCTGCGAGCAGAAGGACAAGAGCTTTCTCAAAAAATTAAAGCGACCGCTGATCGTGAAAAAATTGAAATTATTGCCGAGGCTGAAAAGCAGTCAAATATTCTTAAGGGTGAAGGTGAAGCTGCTCGTAATATGATCTTAAATGATGCTTTTGCTAAAGACCCTGAATTTTTTGAATTCATCCGATCAATGGAAGCGTATGCTGATACATTCAAAGATGGATCTACTACAATGGTTATTTCACCAGACAGTGATTTCTTTGAGTATTTCGAAAATGCTGAAGGTAACAATCAATAAAACTTAGAAAGGAAATTTTATGAAAAAATATTTCTTTTTATCTATTTTCACTTTTTTCTTTTTTATTAATAACTCTTTTGCTCAATTTGAAAGAGGCTACGCAGACCTTGTTGAAAAACTCCTTCCTTCAGTTGTCAGTATTGCCACTTCCCAAATAGTGGAAAGAAGAACAAGTTCAATTCCAGAATTACCTGAAGGACACCCTTTTAATGATATGTTTGAAGATTTCTTTGGTAACCAAATGCCAAAAAGAGAAAATATGACAGGATTAGGTTCTGGTTTTATAATTAGTTCTGAAGGATATGTTGTAACAAATAATCACGTAATTAGTGGTGCTGATCAAATAACAGTTATTTTTAATAATGGCATAGATGAAGTTCCTGCTGAACTAGTTGGGACTGACCCAAAAACAGATATTGCAGTATTAAAAATTGATCCTTCTGAGGTTAAAATTCAAAATGTCAGTTGGGGAAATTCTGAAAGTTCTCGAGTTGGGGACATCGTACTTGCAATTGGTAACCCACTAGGACTTGGCGGAACAGTAACTTCTGGCATTATTTCTTCTATCAATAGAGATATTGGTGGAGGACCATATGTTGATTTCATTCAAACAGATGCCCCAATCAATCGAGGAAATTCAGGTGGTCCTTTATTCAATTTAGATGGAGAAGTGATTGGAATCAATTCAATGATTATCTCCCAAACAGGTGGAAGTGTAGGTTTAGGTTTTTCTATTCCTGCGAATACCGCTAAACTAATCGTAGAGCAAATAATATCTTTCGGAGAGGCTAAAAGAGGTTGGTTGGGTGTACAAATTCAAGACCTTACCCCTGAGTTTTCGGAGAGCTTAGGCTATGACTCAACAGAGGGTGCTTTTGTGGCATCCGTTAATCCTGAGAGTCCCGCCGCTAAATCAAATATACAAGCAGGAGATATTATTGTTGAATTTGATGGTAAGAAAATTTCCTCTTTTAAAGATTTACCCAAGGTAGTTGCTGAGACACCTATTGGTAATGAAGTAGTGGTAAGTGTTTGGAGAAATGGTGGTTTAATTGACATCAACGTTAAAATTGATGAACTCAACGAAGGAGGCACAATTAGCGCTAGCTCAGATGGACTATATATAGAAGAGTTAGATATCACATTAACTCAGCTTGATAAAAGTACAGCAGAGAATTTAGGCATAGACCCATCTACTAAGGGAATTCTGGTCAAACAAGTTGGCGAGAATAACAAAAATCTGATGGTAAATGATGTAATCATTCAAGTATCAAGCGAAAAAATTACAGACCTTGCTTCTTTTGAGAAAATATTAAGCGACAGTTTAAAGTTAAAGAGAGATAAATTGTTACTAAGAGTTATTCGCGAAGGCAATGAGTTCTGGTTAATCAATCCTCTCGTTATTGAATAAATCAATCTTTATAGTTGGTCCCACTTGCGCGGGGAAAAATGATTTTGCATATGAATTATCAAAATATTTCAATTTTGAAATTATTAACGCAGATAGCATGCAAGTCT
The DNA here is from genome assembly GCA_000299115.1 of alpha proteobacterium HIMB59. Taxonomy (NCBI): domain Bacteria; kingdom Pseudomonadati; phylum Pseudomonadota; class Alphaproteobacteria; order Candidatus Pelagibacterales; family Candidatus Pelagibacteraceae; species alpha proteobacterium HIMB59. The sequence continues at coordinate 796,255 of CP003801.1, forward strand.
ATAAACAGTTACGAATATTAACAAATAGACCAACCGACAAAGAGCTTAAAATTGTCCCTCATCATTTGTATGGTCATATAAATAATCAAGAATATTCAGTTAATCATTGGATTAATGATGTAAAACAAACTCTTCAAAATATTTATAATAGAAATAAGGTGCCCGTTTTTGTCGGTGGAACAGGATTTTATATTCAAGCTTTAATCGAGGGTTTGTCTGAAATGCCAACCATTAGTCAAAAATTTAAAAAGGAAGCAGAGGATTTATTTTATAAAAAAGGTCCTGATATTTGTCTAGATTTATTATCTAAATATTATAACGAGAAAATATTTCCAAAAGATAAACAAAGATTAATTAATCGCTTAGCTTTTTGTCTTGAATACAATGACATTATGGAAAATCACTACAGTGAAAAAACCCCAGTTACATCGAACCCTTTAGTTATCCAAGTGGTCAAACCTAAAAGAGATTTGTACGAACTGGCAGAGTCAAGGTTCCACAAAATGATCGAACAAGGAGCTTTAGATGAAGTAAAAAAACTCCATGAGTCGAAAAAAATTTCCAAAACTCTTTATAAAGCTCATGGTTTACCAGAATTGTTAGCTTGTGTTAGAAATAAGATGAGTTTAGAGGATGCGATTTACGATGGAATACACAATACGAAAAGATATATCAAGAGACAATTTACTTGGTGGAATAATCAAAAATTCAGCAATCTAAATTTAAGAATTAATTATAAAAAAAGCTTCCCTAAAGATTCAATTGAAAATATAAGTATATATCTAAATAAATGAGCATAGATCAAGAAATCACTGGCGCAGAAATAATCCTTCAAGCCTTAAAAGATCAAGAAGTTGATACTATTTTTGGCTATCCTGGAGGAGCTGTTCTTCCTATTTATGATGCTATCTTTGGTCAAAATTTTTTAAAACATGTTTTAGTTCGACAAGAAGCAGGTGCAGTGCATGCTGCTGAAGGTTATGCGAGATCAAGTGGAAAAGTCGGAGTACTACTCGTAACTTCTGGACCAGGTGTAACGAATGTTGTGACAGGTCTTACAGACGCTCTGATGGATAGTATTCCAATTGTATGTATTAGCGGTCAAGTTCCGTCACATTTAATTGGTACTGATGCTTTCCAAGAATGTGATACCACAGGCATAACAAGACCATGCACAAAACATAATTATCTCGTTAAAGATGTAACTAAATTATCTGAAACAATTCATGAGGCTTTTGAAATAGCTCGATCTGGACGACCTGGACCTGTTTTGATTGACATTCCAAAGGATGTTCAATTTGCAAAAGCTAAATACACACCAAAGAGTGAGATAACTTTCAAACCCCACCGAATAAAATCAGGATCATCAGAAATTGATATTGAATTCATTGAAAAATTAATTGAACACATTCAACAATCGAAAAAACCAATATTTTATGTTGGTGGAGGTTGTTTAAATTCAGGTCCCCAAGCGAGTCAGGAGTTGATGAAATTAGTTCAAAAAACAAATATTCCAGTTACTACCACACTGCATGGGTTAGGATGTTATCCAGGAGAGGACCCAAAATCTTTAGCTATGTTAGGTATGCATGGAACGTATGAAGCTAACCTGGCTATGAATGAGTGTGATTTAATGATTAATGTCGGTGCTAGATTTGATGATCGAGTAACTGGCCGTTTAGATGCTTTTTCTCCAAGCTCGATTAAATTTCATTTTGATATTGACCAAAGTTCGATCAATAAAAATGTTAAAGTGGATTATCATACCAACACTGATATAGCGCTCTCTTTGAAGGCAATTAATAATCATATTGAGAATAGTGGAGTGAATTTTGATCAAAATCAATACAGTCAGTGGTGGAACCAGATAGAAGAATGGAGAGGCAAGGACTGCCTTCTTTACGAGCAAGGAGATGAAGTTATTAAACCCCAACATGCCATCAGAAGACTGTATGAATTAACAAACAAAACAGATACTTTTGTTACAACAGAAGTAGGGCAACATCAAATGTGGGCTGCCCAATATTATAAATTTTCAAAACCAAATCGCTGGATAACCTCCGGTGGTCTTGGGACCATGGGATTTGGTATGCCAGCTGCTATCGGAGCTCAAATGGCTAATCCAGAAGCACTTGTGATTGATATAGCAGGGGAAGCCTCTTTCTTAATGAATATTCAAGAAATAGCCACCGCTGTTCAATACAAACTGCCAATCAAAATATTTATCTTAAATAACGAGTACATGGGAATGGTCAGACAATGGCAAGAATTACTACATGGTAGTCGTTACTCTGAAAGTTATGTTGATGCTCTTCCTGATTTTAAAAAGTTAGCAGAAAGTTTTAACGCTGTGGGTGTCAGAGCTAAAAATCTCTCCGAATTAGATGATGCTATTAATGAGATGATCTCTGTCGATAGGCCTGTTATCGCTGATATTTGGGTAGATAAAAAAGAAAATTGCTTTCCAATGATTCCAAGCGGGGCGGCGCATAATGAAATGTTATTATCAAAGTATGATAAAGAAAAACCCGAGAACCAAGAAAAAGGAAAAGTTTTAGTTTAACTCATGTCTAGCTCTTCCGTTTATCCGACACCTATTAATGCTTTTAAACAGTCAAAAAGAAGTGTTCTTTCAGTAATTGTTGATAATGAACCAGGTATTTTAGCCCGTATAGTAGGGTTATTTTCTGGAAGAGGATATAATATTGAAGCTTTAAATGTAACAGTAGTTGATGTTGAAAATAATTTATCTCGTATCACTATTGAAACATTAGGGGAAGAGCGAGTAATCAAACAGATTATCGCTCAACTAGAAAAACTTGTCCCAGTCCACAGTGCTACTAATTTAGCAAATTTAAAAGAGTCATATGAGGCAGAGATTTGTTTGGTCAAAATAGAATTTGATAACGAAGACCAAGACCATAAGATTTTAAATTTTGCTGATATTTATAGAACGAGAACTGTTCAAAAAAGACAACATTTAGTTGTTTATGAGATCTCTGGCACTAGTGAAAGGATTAATAAGTTTTTAGATGACTTAACTACCATCAGTGGTATAAAAGTCGAATTAGTTCGAAGCGGGCCAATAGGGCTCGGTATATAGTATTTTTAGGGGGTAAAATGAAAGTTTACTACGAACAAGACGCAGATTTTAATATTATTAAAGACAAAAAGATTGTCATAATTGGTTTTGGATCTCAAGGTCATGCACATGCACTTAATTTAAAAGACTCTGGCGCAACTAACGTTGTTGTAGGTTTACGAGAAGGTTCTTCTTCGATTGAAAAAGCCAAAAACGTTGGTCTCGCTACCCAAACTCCCGAAGAGGCAGTAAAAGACGCAGACATTGTAATGTTCTTAGCCCCTGATGAGAATCAGCAAGATATTTATGAAAATCAAATCCACAATAACATCAAACAAGGTGCTGCTTTAGCTTTTGCTCATGGTTTAAATATCCATTTCCAGCTTATCTCGCCCAGAGATGATCTAGATGTATTCATGGTTGCTCCAAAAGGCCCAGGTCATACTGTTCGTGGTGAATACTTAAAAGGTGGAGGTGTTCCATGTCTAATTGCTGTTGATAAAAACGTAAGCGGTAACGCAAAGGAGATTGGCTTAGCATATGCATCAGCTGTGGGTGGCGGCAAATCAGGAATTATTGAAACTACATTCAAAGAGGAATGTGAAACAGATCTATTTGGTGAGCAAACTGTTCTTTGTGGTGGATTAATGTCTTTGATTAAAAATGGTTTTGAAACTTTAGTAGAAGCTGGTTATGCACCTGAAATGGCATACTTTGAGTGTTTACACGAAGTAAAGCTTATTGTTGATCTAATGTATGAAGGTGGAATGGCTAACATGCGTTATTCAATTTCTAATACAGCTGAGTATGGTGATTATACCAGAGGTCCTAGAGTTGTACCGGATGAGGCAACAAAGGCTGAAATGAAAAAAGTCTTATCAGAAATTCAGGATGGCACATTTACAAAAGAATGGATGTCAGAGCATAAATCCGGGCAAATCAAATTTAAACAGATGAGAGATCAGGCAGCTAAACATCAAATTGAAGAAGTTGGAGCGAAATTAAGATCCATGATGCCATGGATTGCCTCCAATAAATTAGTAAAAGATATTTAAAACATTGTCAGATAGGGTTTTAATTTTTGATACTACGCTCAGAGATGGGGAGCAGTCCCCAGGAGCGTCAATGAATCAAGAAGAAAAACTCTCTATAGCAAGGCTTCTTCAAGAACTTAGAGTAGATATCATTGAAGCTGGTTTTCCAATTGCTTCTAAAGGAGACTTCAACTCAGTTCAAGCTATTGCTAGGGAAATTAAAGATTGTCAAGTTGCAGGTCTGGCAAGAGCTAAGCATGAAGACATAGAGACGGCTTGGAATGCTGTAAAGGATGCAAAAAACCCCAGAATACATACCTTTATTGCAACTAGCCCTATCCACATGCAATATAAACTCAAACTCACTGAGGAACAGGTTTTAGAAAAAATAAAAGACAGTGTCTCATTTGCTAGAAACCTTTGCCCGAATATTGAATGGAGTTGTGAAGATGGAGGTCGTTCTTCTATTGATTTTTTATATCGATGCATTGAGCTAGCTATTTCCAGTGGAGCAACAACTATTAATATACCTGACACTGTAGGATATACTTTACCCTATGAGTTTGGAGATATTATTAAAAATGTTAAAAACAATGTTCCCAACATAGATCAAGCTATAATTTCTGTTCATTGTCACAATGACTTAGGGCTGGCCGTAGCAAATTCATTAAATGCCGTTGAAAATGGAGCAAGACAAATTGAATGTACAATTAATGGTCTTGGAGAAAGAGCTGGCAATGCCGCTCTAGAAGAAGTAGTGATGGCTATGAAAGTTAGATCAGACTTGTTAAATGTTCATACTGAAATTAATTCTGAGGCTATATCGAAAACTTCAAAACTCGTTTCTTCTATAACTGGCTTTCCAGTTCAACCTAATAAAGCGATTGTTGGAGCTAATGCTTTTGCTCATGAGTCTGGTATTCACCAAGATGGTGTATTAAAAAATGTAGAGACTTATGAAATTATGTCACCTGAGTCTATTGGATTAAAAAAATCTAGTTTGGTTTTAGGTAAACACTCTGGCAAACACGCATTCAAAGAAAAACTTAAGATTTTAGGTTATGATGTAGGGGATAATTATATCAATGAAATATTTGAAAAATTCAAACTTTTGGCTGATAAGAAAAAAGATGTTTACGATGAAGATATAATTGCTTTAGTCGATGATACTCATATCAATCAGATCAACACCTTGAAGTTAATTAACTTAAGTATTATGTCAGGCACGAATTCTAAACATGTCGCATCTCTTGAATTAGAATTTAAAGGTGAAACTAAAGAGATTAGCGGATCTGGAAACGGCCCAGTTGACGCCGTTTTTAGCTGTATTTCTAAAGTGGTTGGTTTTTCACCCAAGCTTAAATTATACAATATTAATGCTATCACTCCTGACTCAGATGCGCAGGGTGAGGTGGCGGTGAAGCTCGAGCATTTAAATAAAGAATTTATTGGGAAAGCCTCTGATATTGACATTATTGTGGCCTCAGCAAAATCCTATATCAATGCTATTAATAAAATATTAAACTTTGAAAAGAATTCTAATATGCAGGAAGGCGTTTCTGAAATTAGTATTTCAAATATGAAAGGTATTTAATGTTTAAAGCTTTAAGTTCATTTTTAAGTGAAGACATGGGTCTTGATCTTGGTACTGCTAATACTTTGGTCTATGTAAAAGGAAAAGGGATTATTTTAAATGAACCTTCAGTTGTTGCTATTGCCACTGACTCAAAAAACAATAAATCTGTTTTAGCTGTGGGAACTGAAGCTAAATCTATGTTGGGAAGAACACCTGGTTCTATCCAGGCCATTCGTCCAATGAAAGACGGTGTAATAGCAGACTTTGATATTGCTGAGTCTATGATCAAGCACTTCATAAAAAAAATTCATAAAAAAAGTTTTTTTGCTAACCCTAATATAGTTATCTGTGTTCCTTCAGGCGCAACTAATGTCGAAAGACGCGCTATTAAGGAATCAGCTGAAGCAGCTGGTGCAAAAAAAGTTTACTTAATTGAAGAACCCGTTGCTGCTGCTATTGGTGCAGGTCTTCCAATTTCAGAGCCCTCAGGTTCGATGGTTGTTGACATCGGTGGCGGAACTACTGAGATTGCAGTTTTATCATTGGGTGGTGTTGTTCACTCTAGTAGCATCAAAGTAGGAGGAGACACATGGGATGATGCAATAGTTAATTTCATGAGAAGTGTCCACAAACTAGCTATTGGAGAGTCTACTGCTGAAAAAATAAAAAAAGAAATTGGTTGTGCGGGCATCCCTGAGAATGGTGATGGTAAAACATTAACTGTGAAAGGTAGAGATCTAATCAATGGTTTACCACGTGAAGTTGTTATTTCAGAAAGACAAGTAGCTGAAGCTTTGTCTGACTCACTTTCTCAAATCATCACAGCTTTAAAAAGAGCTTTAGAAGTAGTCCCTCCAGAATTGGCCGCTGATATTGTGGATACAGGTATAATGCTGACAGGAGGAGGCGCTTTACTCCAACGCTTAGATGAGGCCATTCGTGTTACAACTGGATTACCAGTTTCTATTGCCGATGACCCTCTTACTTGTGTTGCAAGAGGAACTGGCATGGCACTTGAAGAAAATCATCAGCATCAAGATGTTTTCTTAAGTGATTAATAATAAAAAAGTTTTTTTAGTTTATATTGTTTTTTTCTTTGTCTTTTTGACCTTCTTTTTATTTCCAAAATACGGAAATAACACAAAACTTTATTCTTATTATATTAAAGAGAAACTAGAAACACCGTTTATTTTTATTAGTTTAAAAATAAATAATTTTTATTCTTTGTTTCAATCCAACAAACTGCATCTTAAAAATATAGCTGAATTAAAAAAAGAAAATGAATATCTAAACAATATTAATAAATACCTAGAGACCATTACCTCTAAATACTCCGATCAATATAAAATTTTTCATGAAAACTATCCTACAATTCCCATTACAATAGGGGTATCTGTAATAGGTGATCGAAATTTATTATTAAATAAAAACTTTATAATTAATAAAGGTAAGCAAAGCGGAATAGATATAGGTAATTACGTGCTTGATGGTGTCAATGTCGTTGGACGTATTAAAGGTGTCACTAATAATAATGCCGAAGTTGTAACAGTTATTAGTAATGATTATGGAGATGAAGTGGTTATAAACAACCAGTCATTTATAGTCACAGGTACAAATAATAATTATTTAAGCTTTTTAAGACAAAAAAATGCTATTGAAGGAATAATTTTTAAAAAAAACCAAAAAGTAATTATTAAAAATGAATTAGTTAACTTAACTTTAGGCAGAGTTGATTTTATTGACAAACAACCTGTGGTGATTGCTCCAAAAAACTTAAATTTAGATAATCTGAGAGTTTTAATTAATGATTAGAATATTTTTAATTATTTTTTGTTTTTTATCTTTTGGAAATTTTAATTATTTAATTGATAATTTGCTTATATTTTCACTGATAAACATGGCTTTTTATTCTTTTTTAAAAGAAAAAAAGATAGATTTGTTTGATTTTATTATTTTTATTTTATCAACTTATTTGGTCGAATTGTTTTTAGGACTTCCTCTTTTCATTTCAGTTGTTAGTTTTTCATTACCTTTATTAGCTCTGAGTTATGTCATTAATAATTACTCTATTCACTACTCAATAAATTCTATTTTTATATTTATATTAAGTTTGCTGACATTTTATTTTTTATACCCTGAACTGTTTATGATTTTAAAAATCAAGGATTATTTACCATATTTTCTAGTCTTGATTTTTTTAAGTATGAGTTTGAGATTAGATGGAAAAGAACAAAGCTAGTCAAGATAGTATAAAAATACTTAATCGTAGATCATTTATTATTACTACAATTGGTTTGATATTAAGTTTAATCGTCTCAATAAGGCTTTTCTCTTTACAAATACTTAACTTTAATTTTTATCAAAAAAAGTCTGTTGAAAATAAAGTAGCTGTAAAAGCGACTCCACCGCTTAGGGGAGATATCTTTGATAATGAAAAAAATTTAGTTGCTGCAAATGCATCGCTTTACGAATTTGTAATTTATAAAAATTTAAATAAAAATTATATGGATGAAGTCTCTAATTTAAATAAATTAATTAATCTTGATTTAAAAATATCTAATATTTCAGAAAAACTTAAATCATTTAACGCTTATACTCCATTCATCTTATCGAGAGCCAATTGGCAGCAAATAGTTGAGTTTGAAAAGAACAAATTTCTGTTCACCTCTATAAAGATCATTGAATCTAAAAAAAGATACTATCCTCATAAAAATTTATCTCAAATTATAGGTTATATGGGTCAATCCTCGGATGATAAGTATTTATATCCAAAAGGTGTTTTTCATTTAGAAAAAACATATGATGAACTTTTAAAAGGAAAGCCTGGGAAAATATTTAATGAAGTCAATTCTCGTGGAAAAGTTATTAGAGAGATTTCCATTGAAGAACCAATAAAAGGTAATTCTTTAGAGTTAACTATCAATTTAAAACTTCAAAATTACGCTCAATCAGTTCTTCCATTGTCTAATAAAGGATCGATTGTTGTGATAAATAGATTTGATGGATCAATCTTATCTATGAATTCAAATCCAACTTATGATGCCCAAGTTTTTGAAGATCGAGATAATGAAACTATTAATTCTTTATTAAATGACCCTGAAAAACCTTTATTAAATAGGGCTTTTACTGGTTTTTATCCCCCTGGTTCTGTTTTTAAACCTATTCCTGCTTTATTGGGTTTGAAAAAAAATATGATAAACGAAAAAACAGAAGTATTTTGCTCAGGTTCAACTTCACTTGCAGATAGAAATTATTATTGCTGGAAAAAAGGCGGGCATGGAAAAGTAAATTTAAAAAAAGCCATCAAAGAGTCTTGTGATTGTTATTTTTATGAACTTGCAAAAAAAATAAATATTGATGACTTATCAGAGCTTGCTACCAATCTTGGTTTAAATAACACATACAAGATCGGTCTTTCTAATGCTCAAAAGGGTCTGATCCCAAATAAAAAATGGAAAAAATCAAATTTAGAGCAAGGTTGGTACCAAGGAGAAACACTCATAACATCAATCGGACAAGGATATAATTTAACCTCTCCTTTGCAGTTAGCTACTCTGTATTCAGCATTACTAAATGGTGGAAGGTTTCCCTCCCCAAAGCTTATCAAAAATGAACCATCAAAATATCTTGGTGAGGAGCTTAATTCAAACCATCAAAAAGCTATTTTAAACGCCTTGAAAGCTGCTGTCCAAGAGCCTTCAGGAACGGCCTATAAATTGAATTTAGATAACCCAAATTTTGTAAAGATAGGAGGTAAAACAGGAACTTCCCAAGTAGTTAGAATTAAAGAGGAAGATAGAGAAGACGATCTTTATAAAACCAAGGAAATCGAGGATAAATTTAAAGATCATTCAGTTTTTGTTGGTTATGCACCAATTGATGAGCCAAAATATATAGCTTCTGTGATTATTGAAAATGGTGGATCAGGTTCAGCTGTTGCTGCCCCCATAGCACATAATGTTTTAAACTTTGCCTATCAAGAAAATGTTTAAAGATTTTAAATCACTACTAAATATCAATTGGATTTATTTTTTTCTTCTATTGATAATTTTTTGGGTAGGAGAAATTAACCTATATTCTGCAGCAGGTGGTAATCTTGAACCTTGGGCTATTAGTCAATTAAAAAGATTTATTATATTTTTACCTATTGTATTTTTTATTTTGTTACTTCAGCCAAAATTTATTTTTAATGTTACAGAATTAATACTCATAGCAGTCATGTTAGGCCTCCTTATTACTCTTTTTTTTGGTTACACGGGCATGGGAGCCAAAAGATGGATAAGAGTAGGTGGTTTTAATTTGCAGGTATCTGAATTTGCAAAAATTTCTTTAGTTATATTTATGGCCAAATATTTTCATAAATTAAATGCTCAAAAAACCATTGGGTTAATTAGATCAATCATCCCTTTGTTGATATCTATAGCGTTGTTTTTATTAGTGGCTGTACAGCCAGATCTTGGAACTGCTTTAATCATCTTAATTCTTGGCCTAGTCGCCATTTTTTATGCGGGAATAAAATTAATTTACCCAATTCTTTCTTTAATATTAATTGCTCTGGTAAGCCCATTTTTGTGGACTTTATTAAAACCTTATCAACAAAATAGAATTATGATTTTTTTAAATCCTGATTTAGACCCCTTGGGTAAAGGCTATCATATTATTCAATCAAAAATAGCAATCGGATCTGGAGGATTAAATGGAAATGGCTTTCTTGAGGGTTCTCAAAGTAGCTTGGATTTTCTGCCTGAAAAAGAAACTGATTTTGTTTTTGCTATTTTTTCTGAACAATTTGGATTTACGGGATCGTTAATATTAATTTCAATTTTTTTAATATTTTTTCTTATACCTATTTTTAAAACTTTCAAATTAACCCAAGTGTTTAATAAAATTATCCTATTTGTTTTATCATTTAAAATATTCTTTGAATTTTTGATTAATGTTTCAATGACAATTGGATTGCTTCCTGTAGTTGGAGTAGCGCTACCTTTTATGTCTTATGGAGGTAGTTCACTATTGAGTAATATGATTATTTGTGCATTATTAATGAACTTAATGTCAGTAGAAGAAAAAAAGAGAATGTTTTCATGAGTAAACTAGTCAAACGACCATGGGGCACATATACCGTATTAGCTAAATCCAAAGATTTTCTTCTAAAAAAAATCACTGTACTGCCTGAAGGTGTACTCTCATATCAATCACATAATTATCGCTCAGAACATTGGATAATAATTGAGGGTAAAGCTACAGTAATCATTAACAATCGAACTTATTATAAAACTGAAAACGAAAATATATTTATTCCCAAAAAAGCTAAACATAGGGTTTTAAACGAAAGTGCTAAAAAAAAGCTTGTGATTATTGAAGTTCAAACAGGAACTAAGTTTCTTGAGAGTGATATTAAGAGATACTCAGATATTTATGGGAGAAATAATTAAATGAAAATATTAGTTGAGATTTCTGTAGGAGAACTTTTCGATAAAATTACAATCTTAAATATAAAAACCCAAAAAATCCAGGACTCAGAAAAACTTACCAATATTAAGAATGAATTAAATTTTCTTAATAACCAAGCTTCAAATATTAATGTCAAAGATCAAGAGTCTTTGAATCAAAATATTAATAAACTTCAATCAATAAATGAGGAATTATGGGATATAGAAAATTATAAAAGAGAGTGTGAAGCCAATAAAGATTTCGGAGAAAAATTTATTGAATTATCTAGGGATGTTCATTTCAAAAATGATATTCGTGCACAAATAAAAAAAGAAATTAATCTATTAACTGACTCAATAATAGTTGAAGAAAAAGAATATTCTAAGTATTAACTCTATAAAGACTTACTAACTTTTCTTTCATTTTAGATCTGCCATGAAGAAAAGCTAACTCTAATAAAATTATAACTCCGAGTGTCTTTGCTTTTGTCTTCCTAATTAGTTTAAGTGAGGCTTGTATGGTACCGCTAGTAGCAAAAATATCATCTATTATTACCACTTTATCTTTTTCTTGAAGCATATCTTTTTGTATTTCTAATTGATTTTTTCCATATTCAAGTTTGTAACTAGTACAAAATGTTTTTCCAGGTAACTTTCCCTTTTTTCTAATCATAACTAATTTAAGTTTTAGTTTGTAGGCTACAGCTGCCGCAAAAATAAAACCTCGAGAGTCAATTCCTACTATAGTATTTGCTCTCATTTTTTTTACCTCACTAGTCATCTTGTTTACAATCTTATTAAATTCTTTTGGGTTAGCGAGAATTGTGGCAATATCATAAAAAGCAATACCTTTTTTTGGAAAGTCTTTTATAATTCTTATACTTTTAGGTGCGCCTTTCATGAAGAAACAGATTAAATCAGTATTTAACAAAAAAAACAAAAAGAAAATTATTTGTTTAACTTCCTATAGTTATAATTTCACAAAAATTATTGATGGTTTTGTTGATGTAATACTTGTTGGTGACTCGATGGGAATGGTTCTTTACGGGATGGATAACACAAGAGAAATTACTGATGAAATCATGATTAGGCATGCATCTGCAGTTAAAAAAGCTTCTAGAAAATCTTTAGTATTCTTCGATCTTCCATATTCAAAAAAGTTTTCTGAGGATAATATTATTAGAAGATCCATAAAGATTTTTAATCAAACAAAATGTGATGGTGTTAAAATTGAGGGAAATTCAGAATTAGTAGATGTCATTAAATATTTAACAAAAAAGAGTATTCCGGTGATGGCCCATGTCGGTCTTCAACCTCAAAAATTTTCATCTGCGAGTAAATTTAAAATATATGGACGCAAAGAAGATGATTTAAAAAACATATTAAGCGATTGTAAAGCTCTAGAAAAAGCTGGTGCAACCTCATTATTATTAGAGGGAATGGTTACAAAAATTGCAAAGCAAATTACTTTTGCATCAAAAATTCCAACAATTGGTATAGGCGCCTCTGAATTTTGTGATGGTCAGATTTTAGTATCCGAAGACATGTTAGGTATGTTTACAGAGTACCATCCTAAGTTTGTAAAGAAATATGCAAATTTATCTTCCAATATACAAAATGCTATAAAAAGATTTAGTTCAGAAGTAAATAGCAATAAATTTCCAAACAGAAAGTTTAGATACGATTAATTTTTTCTTTGAATAGAGCTAACTAATAAGTCTTTAAAAAGTCCTGATTGTTTATTGTTATATTTATTTAAGATAATTTCAGATTTTATTTGGTATTTTTTTGCATAGTTTAAACAATCTCTTTTGATTTCATTTTTTTTCAATTGACTTAAAATTAAATTTAAATCTTTTTGATTTCTTTTATTTTTTGTAAACAATTTTTTAATTATTATGTAGTCTAGTTTTGATAATTTCTCTAATAATAGAATGATAGGAAGAGTAACTTTTCCTTCCATAAAATCTTTACCAATTTCTTTTCCAGTTTTTTTATCTCCAAAATAATCCAAAGTATCATCTATTATCTGAAAAATAATTCCAAAATTTATTCCTAATTTATAAAGATTAACAATTTCTTCATTCTTTTTTCCTGTAAGGATTGCTGGAACTTTCATCGCTGCACCAAAAAGTTCAGCTGTTTTTAATGAGATAATTTTTATATAATCACTGGACTTTAAGTTAACATTGTTTTCATTTGATAATTGTAAAAATTCTCCCTCTGAAATCTTACTACTAACTTCAGATAAATGTTCCATAGCTTTTAAAGATTTTCCCTGAGTCATTAGTTGAAATGATTTGGAGAACATAAAATCCCCTAGTAAAACACTAAACTTATTATTCCAAATCTCATTAATACTTTTTTGACCTCTTCTTATAGTGCCTTTATCAATAACATCATCATGCAATAAGGTTGCTGCATGTATAAATTCTAAAGCAGCTGACATATAAGTATCTGTTTTTAATTTGGTATAGTTTTTGTTTATCATTTTGCTCGATAACAGACACATTACAGGCCTTAGTTGTTTTCCTCTTTTTTTAAAAAAATATTGCCCCAACTTAGGTATGATAGGAATGTCACTAGCTATGTAGTTATTAATGATACTATTTGTGTTATTTAACTTACCTTGAATTTCTTTATGTATTAGTTGTATAGTTTTGTTAAATGAAACTTCAGACATCTTAATGAATTTATACACTAAAGATCATTTACTGGAGAATAAAATCGTTTATTTCCAGCCTCGACAAGGGTATCGAAGTGGTATAGAGCCCATAATTTTAGCCGCTCAAGCTAATTATAATGATAAATCTATATTAGATTTAGGATCAGGATGTGGGCCAATATCGTTAATACTAGCTCATAGATTTCCAAACGCTGAAATCGTTGGTCTTGAAAACAATACTGTCCATTTTGAGCTGTCTCAAAAAAGTAAAAAGGAAAATAAATTTAATAATGTTGAATTTAAGTATGAAGATGTTTGTCTTTTAAATCAAAAATACATGAACTATTTTGATTTGGTCCTTTCTAACCCTCCCTTTTTTTTTGAAAATCAAATAATTAAATCTAAAAATGACTCAATTAACAATGCAAAGTATATTTCAAAAGAAAAATGTGAAATATGGTTTAAAAATTTAATTAATTATACTAATGAAAAAGGAAGAGCTTTGATAATTAATCGTTTTGAGAATGTTGATTTTATGCTTGGAATTTTTAGTCATTATAATCTAATAGTTGAAATTACACCTATTTTATCGTTTAAAGACACTAAACCGAAAAATGTCCTAATATCATTAAAGAAAAATGAGAATTATGTAGAAAAAACTAAAAATGAAATTATTATTCACTCAAATTCATCAAAGTATTCAAAGCAAGTAGAAGATTGGTTTAAATAATGTTTTCAAATTCTAAAAACGTAATATCGATTGATTTAAAAGGTATGATTGCTTCTGGGGGTAGGGCGCCTTTAAATATGGATAATCTCCATGGATTATTTGGAAAAATTAATAAAATGAAATTTGATGCCCTCTCTTTAGTAATCAATTCACCTGGAGGATCTCCTGTTCAATCCTCTCTAATTGGACAAAAAATTAGAGAGATCACTGAAAAGAAAAATATTAAATGTTATTGTTTTGTAGAAGACGTTGCGGCTTCAGGCGGATATTGGCTAGCATGTTCTGCAGATGAAATTTATGCTGATGTTAATTCGATTATAGGATCAATTGGTGTCATATCTGGCGGTTTTGGTTTTACTGAACTTATCAAAAAAATCGGAGTGGAAAGAAGGGTATTTACAGCAGGAGAAAACAAAAGTTTTTTAGATCCTTTTCTTAAAGTTAATAAAAAAGATGAGATAAAACTTAAAGATTTACAGAAAAAAATTCATCAAAATTTTATAAATTGGGTTAGTTCTCGACGAGGTAAAAAAATTAAAGAAAAAGATTTTAAACAGATTTTTTCAGGAACTTTTTGGTTATCAGAAGAGGCTAAATCGCTAGGTCTGATAGATGGTATTTCTTCAGAAAGTTCTTTTTTTAAAAAAAAATTTGGTGAAAAGGTAAAAATCAAAAAAATCAAACAACCCAAATCACTTAAGCAGAAACTTGGATTAGGGATCTTTTCTTCTTCATCAGATGAGTTAATAGCTAAAGCCAAAGAAGAGTTAATGTTTAATAAATATGGACTTTAGTTTTACATTATGACTGCAAAAAACATGGAAGATTTAGTCTCTCTTTGTAAAAGGAGAGGGTTTATTTTTCCTTCTAATGATGTTTATGGCGGTATGAAGGGCCTATATGATTTTGGCCCAATGGGTGTAGAGCTTAAAATGAATCTTAAAAACTCATGGTGGAAATCCATAGTATATGAGAGAGATGATATTGAGGGCCTAGACTCAACAATTCTTACTTCTCCTACTGTTCTCAAATATTCAGGTCATGAGGATACTTTTTCAGATCCATTAGTTGATTGCAAAAAATGTAAATCTAGATGGAGAGCAGATCAACTTGAAAACAATCAATGTCCTTCTTGTGCTTCTAATGATTTAACTGAACCAAGACCTTTTAATTTAATGTTCAAAACAGCCATCGGCCCCGTAGATGATGGTAGTTCTTTTGCATATCTTCGACCTGAAACGGCTCAACAGATTTTTGTGAATTTTAAAAATATTATTGACTCAACTAGCAGAACTCCTCCCTTTGGAATAGCTCAAATTGGAAAATCTTTTAGAAATGAAATTACACCAAGAAATTTCATCTTTCGTGTTAGAGAGTTTGAACAAATGGAATTAGAGTTTTTTGTAAAACCGGGTTCCGATGAAGATTGGCATAAATATTGGGTTGATCAAAGGCTAAAATGGTGGTCTGAGCAAGGTGTCAGTTCTGATAAATTAAAATTATTGGAGGTTGAAAAGGAGGAGTTATCCCACTATTCCAAAGCTACTTTCGATATCATGTATGAGTTTCCTCATGGCCTAGAAGAACTTGAAGGTGTCGCTAATAGAACAGATTTTGATTTAGGTTCTCATACTAAAAACCAAGAAGATTATGAAATTAAAGCTAAAGTAACTCCAAATAAGAGTTCAACAACTAAGCTAGCTATTCAAGATCTTGAATCCAAAAAATGGTACATACCCTTTGTTATTGAACCTTCGGCAGGAGTAGAAAGAGGTGTCCTTGCTATTTTGAATGAAGCTTATACTCAAGAAGATGAAAATAATCGTACTGTTTTGAAATTAAAATCACATTTATCACCAATCAAAGCAGCGGTAATACCGCTAAAAAGAAACAACTCAGACTTAGTTAACTTAGCTAATAAAATCAAAAGTGAACTACAATCTCTAGGTCTTGGAAGAGTCATGATTGAAAATTCTGGAAATATTGGAAAGAATTATCGTCGTCATGATGAAATAGGTACCCCAATGTGCATCACTATTGATTTTGAAACATTAGAAAACCAATCCGTGACTGTAAGAGATAGAGATACAATGAAGCAAGAAAGAGTTGATTTAAGTAACATATCTACTTACTACTCAAATTACTTTAAAAATAACTAAACTTTTCTTAAACCTAATTCACTTTCAAAATTCAAAAATTCAATATTTTTTGACAATCTTAGAACTAAAAAATTTTTAAATTCAATTAATAGTTCAAAATCATCAGGTAAATTCAAGGTATTTTGATTAATTTTTTCAAAAATGAGGATATTTTTTTTTTGCAGTTGCCTATGTTTGATACGTGATACAACCTCTTGGCCCACAAAGCACCCTTTTTGATAATTTATATATTCATCATGGACTTCTGATGGATTTAAAGTGGAATGTGGGAGAAAATTTGTATCTATCTTTCCCATTTTCAAGGAGTCAAGGAAGTAACTTTCTCCAAAATTAGCTTTATCTAATTGAAATTTTTGTAAAGAAATATCTGATAGTTTTGCATATTTTTCAAGATATGAGAGTAAATCTGATTGGTCATTAGAACAAATTATCTCTAAACAATCGTTCATTAAGATAATTTTAATTTCAAATAATATTTTACCCTGAGGTGTTAGGATATAACTATAAAGACTTTTAGATTCATTCAAGATATCGTTAGTTATAATATTTTGAATAAAATCAATTCTTTCTTCTCCATAAATCAGAATTTTAATTGGATTTGGTGTTTCAATTTTCATCTAATATATTATCTATATTCTTTATAATGCATTTACTTTTTATTTCCTCTAATAGAATTGGTGACTCTTTGATCAATTTACAAGTATTAAATAAGTATATACGAAAAAATAAAAAAGAAATTGAAATTACACTAGTATCTGGAGAACTTCCTTTACCTATATACGATGATTACAGCATGATCACAAATAGAATTATTTTAAAGAAAGAAAAATATAATCTTCATTGGTGGAAGCTCTACAAAAAGCTTTCACCTCTAAAATTTGACGAAATTGTTGACTTTAGATCTTCGCTAATTTCATATTTCTTAAGAACCAAAAAAAGAAATATTTTTAAAATGAATAAGAAAAAAAATATCTATTCACAAATCCACGAGTCATTTGATACTGATAAAAAAAGAGACTTTAAAATTATTACAGATCGTGTCAGAAATATTTTCCCAAGTTCTAATTATGCTTGTGTAGCTCCATTTGCCAACTGGCCTCCAAAAGAATGGCCAACCGAGTCTTATTTAAAAATTTGCGATAGTTTATTTAATCATGGTATTTCTAAAATTTATATATTAGGTAGTGAAAGTGAAAGTGCCCGATTTAATATTTTTCAATCGAATTTTGGAAACAAAGTAATTAACCGATGTGGCAAACAACACATATTGAATGATTATGGTTTATTACAAAAATCAAGAATATTCATCGGAAATGACTCAGCAATGATGCATATGGCAGCTTTAAGCAAAACTCCTACAATAGGCCTTTTTGGTCCAACGAATGATAAAATTTATTTTCCTGAGATGTTTGATCATTGTTATTTAGTAAGATCATCTGAAAGCTATGAAAGTTTAATTTCTCAGACTCAAAACTATACTTTAAATAATTGTTTAATGAATGATGTCTCTTATAATCAAGTAGAGAATAAAATTTTAAAAATTCTAAATGATCAAAATTTTTAAACCATGTGATTTCCATGTTCATTTAAGAGAAGGTGAGCTTGCGAAGCAAGTTTTGAATGAAAATAGTAAACATTTTCAAAAAATTCTTATTATGCCTAATTTACAAGTTCCTATTACTAATAGTAATTTGTTAAATAAATATCGAAATCATCTTCTCAACAATAAAAAACATTTAGAAATCCTTTTTACTATTTACTTAAACCAAAATTGTATAATTAAAGATTTATCAGAAATGAAAAAAAAGAAATTATTTTTTTCAGTTAAGCTATACCCTCAAAATGCTACCACAAACTCAAGTTCTGGAGTAAGTGATATAAAAAAAATGACTAAATATTTTGAATTTTTAGAAAAAAATGACGTACCTCTTTGTATCCATGGAGAACATGTTCATTTCAATGATGATCCATTTGAAAGAGAAAAAAAGTTTCTTGATCTCGAACTTAATTGGATCAGAAAAAACTTTCCTAATCTAAAAATCACACTAGAGCATATTACCACTAAGGACTCTATTGATTTTGTTAAACAACATAGATTAATAGGAGCTACTGTCACTACTC
Organism: alpha proteobacterium HIMB59; assembly: GCA_000299115.1. Taxonomy (NCBI): domain Bacteria; kingdom Pseudomonadati; phylum Pseudomonadota; class Alphaproteobacteria; order Candidatus Pelagibacterales; family Candidatus Pelagibacteraceae; species alpha proteobacterium HIMB59. The sequence goes on from CP003801.1 coordinate 815,054, forward strand.
ATCATTTATTAGAAAATACTTATACTTTTTTTGGTAATCATCTTAAACCTGAATTATTTTGCAAACCCATAATTAAAAATGTCAAACACCAAAAAGCACTTCAAAAAGTTGTTTTATCTGGTCATAAAAAATTCTTCTTTGGTTCTGACTCAGCTCCTCATTTGAAATCAAAAAAATTCACGGAATTTTGTTGTGCTGGTGTTTATTCAACGAAATACTCTATTTCAAATATTATTGAGTTTTTTTATAGAAATAAAAAACAAGCAAATTTAGATAAATTTTTAACTTTGAATGGTAATATGCACTATGGTCTAGATTATTTTCCTGAAAAAATAACTTTTAAGAGGTTTCTTAATTATAAATTTAAAAGGTTTTCAAAATTCAAAAATGATTATTTAATTAATTATAACTTTTATCAAAATTACTGGTCTCAAATTTAAGATATAATTTTTGTAATATGGCCCATTTTTCGGCCTTTTTTAGCCTCTTTTTTATAATAATCATGAAAAAAAGCATCTTTTTCAATTTTTGATTGATCTCTATATTTAAAGATATCATCCCCTAATAAATTTAACATTTGCGCTTTAGTTTTTAGCTCTGGTGCTATTGGATTTAAATCACATACTGCCCTTAAGTGTGATTGAAATTGACTTACATTGTAAGATTCAATAGTTAAATGCCCAGAGTTATGAACACGAGGTGCTATTTCATTTACATACAAATTATCAAATCTATCTATAAAAAATTCTATACATATAACACCTACATAGTTTAGAGCTTCTATTATATCTTGAGACCATCTTATTGCTTTAGTCTGTAATTCTAAAGAAATAGAGGCAGGTGAAGTTGATGTATATAAAATTTGATCTTTATGAATATTTTCTATGGGCTTATATGAGAATAAAGAATTATCTTGATAACGTACTGTAATTACAGATATTTCTGTTTTAAGTTCTATTCTTTTTTCTAAAATATAATCATTTTTTTCTATCTGAAATTTTTCTGATTTTGAATCAATAACAGTCTGACCTTTTCCATCATAGCCAAGCCTTCTAGTTTTTAAAATTGCTGGAAAAAAATTTTCCTCTACAAATTGGAGCTGATTTGACTCTTCAATTGGTAAATAGGGAACAGTTGGAATATTTAAATCATTGATAAATTTTTTTTCAGTGAGTCTATCTTGAATGATATTATTTATTTTAGGATCAGGATAAACGGGTTTCTTTTTCAATATATGATTTAAAGTTTTGTATGGAATATTTTCAAATTCGTATGTAACAACATTACAAGCCCTGATAAATCTTTCGAGTTTTTCAAAATCATCATATTGGGCAATTATATGTTCGTCAGAAAATTTAGTTGCTGGAGAGTCTTCTGCGTCTGTAAATATAAAAGTTGAAATTTCGAGGTCTTTTGCTTCTTGGCACATCATCATACCAAGCTGTCCACCTCCTAATATTCCAAGCTTCATCGGTTTGGAGTTTTTTTAACCTTTTTAGTTTGTGAAACCCTCCATTTAATTAATCTTTTTTCAAGATTAATATCTTCATTTCCCAATATTGCGGCAGCATAAAGAGCTGCATTTTTGGCTCCACTTTCTCCAATTGCTACTGTTCCGACTGGTATTCCAAAAGGCATTTGGACAATAGATAGAAGACTATCAAGTCCTTTAAGTGTTTTTGATTCAATAGGGACCCCAATTACTGGAATATGTGTAATTGCTGCTATCATACCAGGTAGGTGAGCTGAACCTCCTGCACCTGCTATGATTATCTTAATACCATCTTTATGAGCTGACTCTGCAAATTCATATAATCTTTTTGGCGTTCTATGTGCTGAAATTATTTTTTTTTGATGTTTGATTTTTAGTTGGGTTAAAATCGTGCTAGTAAATTTAAGAGTTTTCCAATCACTTTGACTGCCCATAGCAATGATAACTTTATGAGGATTATTTTTCATTATTTTTTGAAATTTTGTTAGCTAATTTGAAGTATAATCTATATGGAAGTATTCTACCAAATTTCATTAAAATATTAAAAGGAAAAGGAAAGGAAATCTCAAATCCTTTTTGATAAATATTTGAAAATATTATTTTTGCTGCTTTTTCAGCAGATATAAGAAAAGGCATTTTAAACTGATTTACACTAGTTGCTGGTGTTTCAACAAAACCAGGATTAATTAGTTTGATATTGACCTCCGGTAAGTCAATTTTGAGCGCTTCAGCAAGATTTATTAATGCTGATTTTGAAGGTCCATAAAGAATCGATTTGGGAAGACCTCTGTAGCCAGCTACTGAGGAAATAATAGCTATAGTATGAGAGTGAGTTAGTTCAAAAAAAGATTTTATTTTCTCGAGTATGAGATAAATACTTAAAACATTTACATTAAAAGTCTCTTGAGCATTGATAAATTTAAAATTTTGAAAGTCATCTGGGATGTATATGCCAGCATTTAATATAAACGAATTGATATTTTTAAATTTTGAAAAAATTTCATCAAAAATTATATTTGTCTTTTCAAAATTATTTAAATCTGCTTGATAGAAATAAAAATTATTAGGAAAATCTAGAGAATATTCTTCAATTTTAGTCTTATCTCTACCTATTCCTATGACAGTCCAATCATTTTTTAAATATATTTTTGATAAAGCTTTACCAATGCCACTAGTTGCACCTGTAATTAAAATAGTCTTACGATGTGTATTGTTGGATAAAATTTCTTGCATTTTTAATGTGACTATCCAATTTGCTTTTTTCCATTTTTATAACAGAATGATACATCATTGAAAGTCTATGATTTGATTTAAAATAATCTTTATGCTTATAAATGAAACTCCAATATAGACCATCAAATATGATCGACCATTCGTCTTTTTTATAATTACTCATCTTTAAAAGGTAATTAGAGCCGCAAAGATATGGTTTTGTTGCAAAGATACCCCCATCGCTAAATAATCCCATTCCAAAAACATTTGGTGTCATGACCCAGTCTGAAGAGTCTATGAAGCATTCCATAAACCATTTATATACCTCTTTAGGAGCTATTCCTGATAAATTCATTAAATTTGATATAACCATTAATCTTGGTATGTGGTGAACATAACCATATTTTTTTAAACTCATTATTGTGTCATCTAAAATTGGAATATTAGTACTTCCTTCATACCAATCTTTTGTAAGTTTTTTTTTATGATTGAAGAAATTATTTTTATGAAAATGATCATAATTTTTCAAATTCATAAATCTTATAAACTCTCTCCAGCCAATAACCTGTCTAGTAAAACCCTCTAAATTATTTAAACCCGGATCTTTATAGTCAATTTTTTTTAACTCATTAACTATATCCTCAGGAGTAATTAATCCCATATTTAAAGGGGCACTCAATAAGCTATGGTTAATAAATTCATCATCGGTGCTGATAAAATCTTCATAATCGCCAAAATGAGATAATTTTTTCTGGATAAAAAAAGTTAAATTTTTTTGTGTGTCTTTTTGATTGAAAGGAAAAATTATATTTTCATTAATTTCTCCAAAGTGAGATTTAAAATAGGTATCAATTAATTTTTTAATATCTTTATAAAATGGAGATTTAAAAGTAGGCTGAATTAATTTTGAATAGTCTTTTGGTAATCTTTTTCTGTTTTCACCATCAAAACTCCATTTGCCTCCTAAGGGGTTTCCATTTTCTATAAGTATATTTAATTTTTTTCTTATATTGCTGTAAAAACTAGCAAGTTGAACTTTTTTATTTTGAAAAATTGCATAATCATTTTCTTGAAGTAAAAACATAGGTGACTTGATAAACTCATATTGAATTTGAATTTTATTACAATATTGTTCGAATTTATTTCGAAATAATTTATCTTCTATTTCAAAAAGATTTATTTTTTTTATATTATTTTTTTTATAAAAAAATATAATCCCTCAAAGTAATCTTTAAATTCTTTAATATTTTTTTCTAAGTCAATGTAAGTAATATTAAAATTATTTTTTTTTAGATATTCACGATACTCTCTCATACATCCTAAAAAATAGTAAATTTTTTGTTTATGGTGTTTAAAGTACGTGCATAAGCCCATATCTTCCTGCATAAAGAAAATTGAATTCTTTTTAAAAGAAGACAAATATTTTTTATCAAATAATTGATTGCCGAGAATTAAAAAAGCTTCTTTCAAAGAAAATTACTTTGTAAAGAGTGTTGAACGGCCACCATCAACATTAAAGTTTTGCCCTGTAATCCATGAAGATTGGTTTGAAATCAAAAAGGCCGCTAGTTCCGCAATATCGCTGCCATTTCCTAATCTTGACATTGGATGTAGTTTGCCCAAACCTTCTGCCACCTTTTCATTAGAAGTTATGAAATTTGACATTTTGGAATAAGACAAACTAGGTGAGATTGTATTAAATCTAATTTTTGGTGCAAAATCTGCTGCCAAAGACACACTCAGGCCTTTCAGAGCACTTTTTGCTGAAGATATGGCAGCATGGTTTTTGAAACCCCTAGATGCAGCTATGGAAGAAAAAAACACAACAGAAGAATTATCAGAGAATTTATCAATGCTATTATGTAGAAAATTAGCAACATTGAAAAAATTACTATTCATGACTTCTATAAATTCTTTAACCGATGTTTGTTTAAAGGGTTTTAAAACTATAGATCCTAGTGCAAAAATAATGCCTGATATTTCATAATCTATTGAGCTAATAAATTTTTGAGTATTTTCATAGTCATTTATGTCTAGAGTAATTGAGGAAATATTAAGGGAGCTTTCGTTATCTTTATCTTTGCTCCTAGAGACTAGCACAAGATCATTATTATCTTTTAACTTTTGAACACAAGATTTACCAACGGCACCATTAGCTCCAATGATAAGTATTTTACCCATAAATATTTATACTTTTTAAATTTATTTTAGATTTTTCTTCGTTTTAAAAGAAGAAAATAGCTGAAAGTAAGAGCAAATAATAAAGAGCCTACAATTTGATGAATGGATCCAAGAGAAATTAATACATTGCTGAGCACAACATAAATACCAATAATGACTTGGATGACCACTAATAAGATTATCAAAATAAAATGAACTTTTTGAGCTCCGTATTTTATTTTTTTAAAATGTAAAATTGAAATAATTAAAATAATTGCCACACAAAGATAAGCCAAACTTCTATGAAAAAAATGAATAAAAATACTATTTTCAAAAACTCCAAAATACTTTTCTTCTATAAAAAATAAACCCTCAGGAAAAAAAGCTTCACCCATTTTAGGCCATGTATTAAAAGATTGACCCGCATCTAATCCGGCCATAAAAGCACCGTATGTTACAGTTATAAAAATTGAAAATGAGAAAATAAAAAATAATGATGAATGCGAAATATCAATACTCTCATAGTCTTGTGAATTTACTCTTTTTAAGAATAAAAATATGATGAAAGATAAAATTATTTGAGCAATTAACAAATGAACTGCTAATCGAAAATGACTGACATATGGATTTAAATCTAACCCACTTTTGACCATCCACCATCCAATCAATCCTTGAGTGCCGCCCAAAAAGAGAAGAAATAAATAAGAATATAAATCTTTTTGGGAGAAACATTTCTTTATGAAAAAAAAGATAAAAGGAATAATGAAAAGAATTCCAATGAATCTTCCAAGAACTCGATGTCCATATTCCCACCAAAAAATAAATTTGAATTCATTTAATGTCATACCTAAGTTTTTAATTTGGTACTCAGGAAAGAGTTGATATTGAGTAAACAAATAATTCCAATCAGTTTGTGAGAGTGGGGGGATAATTCCCATAATAGGATCCCAGTCCACCATCGAAAGCCCTGACTCAGTAAGTCTGGTAAGACCACCTACAGCGATCATTATCAAAATAATTGTGGCCAGTGAAAGTAACCAAATATTGATATATTTAGAATAAGAATTATTCATCTAATCTAAATTTATAGTCTGTAAGAATACTATTTATAATGTGATTTAGGTCGCATAGAAGTTATTGCAGAAAGATAAAATTGATATAATTTACAGAAATTCAAAATGACTTATTTTATTAATGTTACTGACCATGATGGCAAAATTCATCAACTTGAGGCTACCGTCGGATTTTCTTTAATGGAAATTATTCGAGATGCTGGTCTAGATGTTGAAGCTATTTGTGGCGGCTGCTGTGCCTGTGCAACTTGTCATTGTTATATCCAAGAGGACTGGATCTCAAAAATTCAATCTGCTGATGATGATGAGGAATCAATGCTAGATCAGGCTTTTGATGTTCAAAAAAATTCAAGATTATCGTGTCAAATTCCATTTACTGAAGAACTTAATGGTATTAATGTTACTTTAGCACCTAAGTTTTGACAGATTACAATCAATATAAATCTTGGCCTTTTGTTGAGGCAAAAAAAATTCTTAAGCGATTAGATACGGAGCAGCCTAAGAAGAAAATAATTTTCGAAACTGGTTATGGGCCATCTGGACTTCCGCATATTGGGACTTTTGGAGAAGTGTTAAGAACAAATATGGTGCGTTTTTGCTTTGAAAAGCTAACTGGATTAGAGACCGACCTTATCGCATTTTCTGATGATATGGATGGTTTTAGAAAAGTTCCTGATAATGTTCCCAATAAAGAACTGCTGTCTAAATATCTTGATTATCCTTTAACTTCTGTTCCTGATCCCTTTAATAAATTTAATAGTTTTGGAGAACACAATAACGCTAAATTAGTTGAGTTTTTAAAAAGGTTTAACTTGCCTTTTACTTTTCAGAGCTCTACAGAGGCATATAAATCAGGTGTCTTTAACGAAACAATTAAGAAAATCCTTTTGAATTATGAAAAAATTTTAAATGTTGTTCTACCTACATTGGGAGAAGATCGCAGGAAAACTTACAGTCCTTTTTTTCCAATTGATGAAAATTCGGGTAAGATTTTACAAGTCCCAGTTAATGAAATAAATACTGAGGAATTTACAATTTCATACATACACGAAGGAAAAACTCATGTTAAGTCAGTTTTGGATGGCCATTGTAAACTGCAATGGAAGGTAGATTGGGCAATGCGCTGGGCAGCTTTTGGAGTTGATTATGAAATGTGCGGTAAAGATTTAACTGATAGCTACTTGTTATCATCAAAAATTTGCCGAATAATTGGCTCAAAACCTCCAGAGAATTTAATATATGAACTATTTCTTGATGAGAATGCAGAAAAAATAAGTAAATCAAAAGGCAATGGCATAAGTATCGATGACTGGCTGAAATATTCGATAGAAGAGAGTTTAGCCATGTTTATGTATCAAAGACCCACAACAGCCAAAAAATTATACTTTGACGTCATTCCCAAAAATACAGATGAATATTTAAGTCATTTAAACAAATGGCAAAATGAAGAATTGCCTGATAATCCATCTTGGCATATTCATAAAAATATTAATCCCGGATACCAATCAAAAATTAATTATAGCTTAATTCTGAATCTAATTTCAGTTTGTAAATCAAATGATCCAAATGTAATCATGGGCCTCATAAAGAACTATCAAACATCATTTAATCCAGTAGAACTGGATTATATTAATAGAATGATTTCTTGTGGGATTAATTATTTTAATGATTTTATTCAACCTACATTAAAATTTAAAATTCCAAACACCGAAGAATTATCTATACTGCAAAATGTGGTTTCAGAAATTAATAAAATTGATGCTACTGCTGAGGCAGATGAATATCAATCGGCTATTTTTAGCGTTGGTAAAAATTCAGTCTTTAAAGATGATATTAAAAGTTTCTTCAAACTAATTTATGAAGTAGTTTTTGGTCAAGAGAATGGACCTAGACTAGGATCTTTTATTAAAATTTATACTAAAGATAAAACTATAGAGCTCTTTAACTCAAAGCTTAATGTATAGTTTAGCTCATCGGATACTAAAAAATATAAACCCAGAAACAGCCCATAACCTTTCAATCCAAGGACTAAAACTAGGATTATATCCAAAAGTTATTTTTAAAAATACTAATATATTAGAACAGACTATATGGGGTAGGAGATTCCAAACCCCGATAGGATTATCGGCAGGCTTTGATAAGAATGCGGAAGTAATAAAACCTATTTTAAATATGGGCTTTAGTTTTACTGAATTAGGTACAGTTACACCATTGCCTCAAAAAGGCAATCCTAAACCAAGAATTTTCCGATTTCCTAAACACCAAGCATTAGTTAATTCTCTTGGCTTCAATAATAGAGGACTAGATAGTTTTGAAAGAAATATAGTGAACACAAATACCAGTGAAAATTTTCAGGATAAAATTATAGGAATTAACATAGGCAACAATAAAGAAACCAAAGAGATTATAGAGGATTTAGAAAAACTTTTTGATCGCCTTTATAGACTTGGTGATTATATTGTCATTAATCTATCATCGCCAAACACACCTGGACTAAGGGAGAACTTAAAATCACAATCTTTTGAAAAAATCGTAAATCACCTCCACAAACTAAGAGAAAAAAATAATTCTAAAATACCTATATTATTTAAGATATCTCCAGATATATCTGAGCAAGAAAAAAAAGACATAGCATTGATTTCTCTTGCTAACGATGTTGATGGACTAATATTGACCAATACATCAATAGACAAGTCTACACTAGGGATAGAAATGAATGGTGGTATAAGTGGTAGACCCCTCTTTTATAAATCTAATAAAATAATTCGAGATTTTTATACTTTAACTTCAGGTAAAATTAAAATAATAGGTGTTGGAGGAATATTCACAGCTAATGATATTTTAACAAAAATGAAATTAGGGGCTTCATTGGTACAACTATATTCAAGTTTTACCTATCAAGGACCGTATCATATTAAAAAAATTACATTAGATTTAATGGCTTTAATTCAACAACAAGGGTATCGAAATATATCTGAAGTAATAGGTCAACATTCATGAAAAACATATCGTCTTTCAAGGATTTAGTTGATGATTATGAATACTTTTTATTTGACCAATGGGGCGTTTTGCACAATGGTCACAAAAAATTTGAAAAAGCTGAAAAGTGTTTAGAATTCTTAAAAGAAAGAAGTAAGAAAGTAGTACTTATTTCTAATAGCTCGTTACCGTCTAAGTTTTCAATCTCTAATTTAAAACGAATAGGTATATCTGAGAGTTTGTATACATATTGCATTACTAGTGGTCAAATTGCTTTAGATAACTTAAAAAAAGATATTTACAAAAAATACGGTAATAAATGTTTTCCTCTGCGTCTTCCTAAGGAAAAGATTAAATACTTCAACTTAGACATTGAAAAAAATGCTTCCAAAGCAAATTTTGGAATGATAGCTGATATTGAAAAAGGACTCACGATTCTTGATTTTTCAAATTTACTAGACAGTTTAATGAAAAATAACCTCCCATTGTTATGTTCTAACCCAGATTATTTAGTTGATGATGATAATAGATTGTCTATGTGCGGCGGCACAATAGCTCAAATTTATGAGGATATGGGAGGAAAAGTTTATAGATATGGAAAGCCTTATGAGCCGATTTATTTGAATATTGAAAAGAAAATGAAAATTAAACATAAAAAAAAAGTCCTAGTTATTGGGGATTCTTTATGGCATGACATTTGCGGAGGCCTGAAAATGGGCTACGACAGGCTATGGATTAAAAAAGGCATACACAAGACACAACTAAAAAATAATAATGAATTAAAGGCATTATTGGAACAATACCCTCCTACTTTTGCCCAAAATGAATTAAAACTTTAGTAATAACTAGTATTGTAAAAAAGGAACTTTTGTATTATAAACTCACTTCATGTCAAGAGCTTGTGAAATAACTGGAAAAAAACATCAAACTGGTCATAACGTCAGTCACTCAAATATTAAGACTAAGAGACGTTTTATGGTTAATCTTAATAACGTCACTCTTTTTAGTGAGTCGCTTAAAAGAAAGTTTCGTTTTAGAATAGCCTCATCTACTCTCAGAACTATTGATAAGCATGGTGGTCTTGATCAATATCTTAATAAAACTAGCTCCAGATTACTTACCGATAAAGCCCTGAAACTAAAGAAGCAAATTGAGAAAAATGTTAGCCAAAAAGCTAACTAAATGTTTCAAGATTTTTTTCTAAACTTATCCTTTTCTTTAAATTCTCTTCCTGTCATCTCAATTTGGCTATTTCAAATTATTTTTTGTTATTTATCTATATTATTTGCCTTAAAGTTTTTTGGTAAAGTTGGCATTTATGTCTATGTTTCAATTGCAATTATTCTTGCAAATATTCAAGTTCTAAAAGTTGTTGAGTTTCCCTTTTTTCCTGAGCCAATGGCATTAGGGACAATATTATTTATTTCAATTTTCTTATGTACAGACATTCTTAACGAATACTATGATAAAAAATCTGCAACCAAGTGTATCTATATGGGCATAAGTGCTTATTTATTCTCGACGATTTTAATGTTTCTAACTATCTCGTTTAATCCTATTGACCCAAGTATTCATGAAAATTGGGGGTGGAGCTATGAAATGCATCAATCAATAACAACAATTTTTTTACCTCAGTTCCCAATTATAGCTGCTAGCATTTGTGCTTTTTTCCTAAGTCAAAAGTTAGATATTTTTATTTTTTCTTATTTGAAAAATAAGGATATTAGTAAACTTTGGCTAAGAAACAATGTATCCACAATTATTTCTCAATTTATTGATAACCTTATTTTTAGTATTCTTGCATTCAATCTTCTTTCATCTAATCCTGTACCAATTTTTGATTTAATAATTTCTTATGGTATTGGTATTTATATAATTAGAATAATTTTAAGTTTATTGGATACTATTTTTATCTATTTAGCTAAAAATTTCTTACCAAAAAACATTGACTAGCTTCTTTGAAGTTTCAAAACAGAGTCTCAAATCTAGAGCTCGATTGGGTACTATTAATACCACCCATGGAGAAATTAAAACTCCCTCATTTATTTTCTGTGGAACAAAAGCAACTGTAAAATCAATTCTCCCACAACAATTAAGATTAGCAAAAACTCAAATAATTTTATCCAATACTTACCATTTAATGCTACAGCCTGGGCCCGAAATTATAGCCCAAGAAAAGGGATTGCAAAACTTTACTCAGTGGAGAGGCCCGATGATGACAGATAGTGGGGGATATCAAATTTTTTCTCTAGGTCATGGTTCTGTATCAGAGGAGATCAAAGGTAAAAATAAAAATATTAAGAGAAAGTCTTTAATCAAAATATCCGAAGAGGGAGCAACATTTCGAAATTATCTCAATGGAGATAAGGTTTATTTAACACCTGAGAGATCTATAGAATTACAAAGGCATTTTGGTGCAGATTTGATTTTTGTACTTGATGAGTGCACTCCTTTTAATGTGACAAAAAAATATACTGAAAATTCAATGTACCTCAGTCACCGCTGGGCCAAAAGATGCTCAACTGCTTTTAAATCTGTATATGCAGACTATCACTCTCAAACAGGGTCATCTGGAAGACAATTTTTATATGGAATAGTTCAAGGAGGCGTTTACGAAGATTTAAGAAAAATTGCTTGTGAAGAGACTTGCTCAGGAGACTATGATGGATTGGCTATAGGAGGATCTCTTGGAGGCACTAAAGAGCAAATGCATGATATTTTTTCTTTTTGCTCTGAATTAATTGATAAATATAAACCTGTTCATGTTTTAGGTATTGGAGGATTGGATGATATTTTGCATGGTGTTAGTTGTGGGTATGATACTTTTGACTGCGTTTCTCCAACTAGAATAGCTCGACACGGAATAATGTTATCTCGATTAAACCCTAAAGGAGTAAATTTAAATAATTCAAAGTTTAAAAATGACCATTCGCTGATAGATGAGGGATGTGAACTATCTGATATCAATAACTTTACTAAGTCCTATTTGCATCATTTATTTAAAGCTAATGAGATTTTAGGGATCGTGATTTTGTCTTTATACAATATTTGGTTTATGAATAAATTTTTTGAAGATATCAGGGCCAATATTCAAAGAGATACTTTTGAAAAATTCAAAAAAGATTTTTTTGATAACTTAACTAAATAAAGACTCTATTTTTTCGAACATAATTCCACCTAGTTCTTCTACGTCATGTATTGTGATAGCTTTTGAATAGTATTGCCCAACATTGTGGCCAATTCCAATAGCTAATAACTCAATATTCGATCTTTCTTCAATAGATAGAATTGTGCTTTTTAAATGCTTTTCTAAATAATTACTGTTATTCACTGAGAGAGTAGAGTCATCGACAGGGGCTCCATCAGATATAACTATTAATATTTTTCTACTTTCAGGTCTTTTAGTCATTCTTGAAGTCGCCCATAGCAATGCCTCTCCATCAATATTTTCTTTTAAAAGACCTTCTTTTAACATTAAACCTAAATTAATTTTAGATTTCTTGGAATTTTGATCGGCAGATTTATAAATAATATGTCGAAGATCATTCAATCGACCTGGATTTTTTTCTTTTCCATTTTTAAGCCAGTGCTCTCTAGTTTTGCCTCCTTTCCAGGCTTTAGTTGTAAATCCAAGTATTTCAACCTTTATTTTACACTTTTCTAATGTGGCAGCTATCATATCTGTAGTCAGTGCGGCTACCATAATAGGTTTTCCTCTCATAGAACCCGAATTATCAATCAATAGCGTTACTGTTGTATCCTCAAATTTTATTTCTTTTTCTTTTTTGTAAGATAATGAGTTATTCGAATTTGTAATGATCCTTGTTAATTTGGAGGTGTCTAAAATACCTTCATCTAAATCAAAATTCCAAGAACGATTTTGTTTTGATTGTAACTTTCTGTAAAGCTTGTTTGCTAATCGTGATATTTGCTTTTGGTATATATCATTCTTTTCATCAAGTTGTTTTCTAAGAGCTATAAGCTCCTCAAGATCGCATAATTTATGAGCTTCAATAATTTCATCATATTGACTAGTAGCTGCTTTATAATTTTGACTTAAGTTTTTATAACTCTCAATTGATTGAAGAGTATCTTCAATCTGTTGATCAGTAATTTCTATGTCAATCTCTTCTCCTTGAACGCTTGATTGTTGATTATCCAGGTCACTTTCAGGAGTATGGACGTCTTCAGTAATTTCTTGTTTTTCAGGACTTGACTGCTGCGTCTCTTCATTATTTTGTTGTTGATTTACATCTTCTTCTTGAGGACCTTCATCAGTATTTTTATCTTCAGGTTGATTATCATCTTGTTGTTTTGGAAAAATAAGTCTTAAAAGTTCAACAGAATTTTTAGCAAAAAGTCTTTGGTTATCAATAAACTCAATCAAATTGGTAAGATATTCATATATCTTGATGTGATTATCCTTCGTAGATATTTTTTTGAGATATTCATTTTTTTTGGTCCAAATTTTACCATTACTAGCATCTAGGAAAAAATGCGTTAAAGTGAAAAGTAATAAATCAAGAAGATCAGATTGTTTTTTTAGTTTAATACCTTCAAGTCTTTTAATCCATTTGGTTTGAATATTTCTTTTGATACCCAAAAAATTCTGGGAACCTAAATACTCGTATCTTATTCTCTCTAAAAAAATAATTTCCTCTTTAATATCTATATTTTGATTAGTTATTTGATTAAGTATTTTTTCATTATGATGTTTTTTCTTTAGTGCAAATGAGTCCGATGCTCCTCTCATATCCTCATAATTAAAAAGAGATGAAATAGAAGGGAGGTTAAGAGTATCGTCTTTTTCTAAAATAATATTCGAATTGATATTTATTTTTAAACTTTGATTGCTTGCGATAGTTTTATTAACACTATTTAGAGTGTTCGAAATTTGTTTTGGAATATTTGATAGTTGCTGTTTTGCCAACTAATAATCTTCGCCGAATGCTCTTTGGTAATATTCTTTATAAATATCTATTTCGCTCTCATCACATTTGTTTAAAAAGGTCATAGCGAGAGACTTTTGAACATTGCTAATTAATTTATAGTTTTCAGCCCACATAATGACCGTTCTAGGGCTCATTACAATCGAGATATCTTTTTGTTCAAATCCTTTCCTTGTCAAATTAGCCATTTGAACCATTGATTTGATCAATTTTTTTTCATCTGAATTTGCTGATATTTTTTTAGAGATTATTTCTATTTCTTTTTCTTCTTCTAAATAATTTAACTTGGCAACTATATTCCATCGATCCATTTGACCTTGATTGATTTGATTGGTTCCGTGATAAATACCAGAAGTATCTCCTAGTCCAACAGTATTAGCTGTAGCAAAAATTCTAAAAAATGGGTGAGGTGTCAGAACTTTACTTTGATCTAATAAAGTTAATTTACCTTCTGTTTCTAATACTCTTTGAATAACAAACATAACATCTGGTCTTCCAGCATCATATTCATCAAAAACTAAAGCTACGTTGTTCTGAAATGCCCAAGGCAAAATTCCTTCTTGGAATTCTGTTACCTGTTTATTGTCTTTTAAGATGATTGAGTCTTTTCCTATTAGGTCAATTCTTGATACATGACTATCTAAATTAACTCTTATACAAGGCCAATTAAGTCTGGCACACACTTGTTCGATATGAGAGGATTTTCCTGTCCCATGCAAACCTTGAAGAAATACTCTTTTGTTAAATTTTAAACCTAATAATATTGCAATAGTTGTATCTTCATCAAAAACATAGTTTTTATCAACTGGTGGGCAATGATGATCTTTTTTAATAAATTGTGGGACCTCAAAGTCAGTTTTTATCCCAAAGAGTTCTGCTGAAGAGACACTAGTAGTTTCATTCAAATTTTCTTTTTTTATGGACTCAATTTTATTCATTATTTGTATCTTTCTAAAAGGTAATTATAAGCTTCAACAATTTCTCTAAATTTATCAATACTATTCTTACTATTACCCTTTATATCTGGATGATGCTTTTTCGCCAATTCTTTGTATCTTTTTTTTATCAAGTTTAAATCGGTTTTTATATCTAAATCAAGCTTTGAAAGAGACCATAGTAACTTATTTGAATGTCCAGATTGTTTGGAATTTGGATTTTCAAAAGAACCCATATCTTCTCCATTAATGGTGAAGTTATAAAATTTAGCACCTGATCCGAAACTTTTGGTAGGTCTTCTCCAGATAGTATCGAATCTTATATCGTTTTCTATTTGATCTGAGTTCATCTGGTTATGATAATTCCAGCTTTTATTAAATTCTTTGATATGTTCTAAGCAAAACCATTGATAGTTATTTAAATTTTCATATCCAAGAGGGGCACGATAATCACCCTCTAATTCACAATCTGGAAAGTTACAAATTTTTTTTTCTTTATTGTCTTTATTCATTTATTATTCATTTTATGAATTTAGAGAAGATTAAAACCCTTTTAATCGATATTAGTCAATTTGAAATTATTAAAATCATTGATAATAGTTCTAGTCATGCTAGTCATAAAGGAGTTCAGGGTTTGACTAATGAATTAACACATATTGAAATTCATATAAAAAATCCAAATGATTTGAAGCGATTAGATATTCATCGACAAATTTATAGTAATTTAAATTCTGAAATCCAACGAGGCCTTCACTCTATAGAGATAAAAATATTAAAGAATTAATTTCACTTTATTTATTTTATTTATTGATCGAGAAATTATTTGTAGCTTAAATTCTTTATAAACAATAATTTTACCCACTTTTGGAATCTCTTTCGCAATATCGTGGATTAAACCTGATAAAGTAACAAATTGATCAGGGAGCTCTATATTTAAACTTCGATTAATTTCTCTAATGCTTGCATTTCCATTAAACAAAAAATTATTATCATCTATTTTTTCTAAATAACTTTCATCAGTATCTGTCTCATCAAAAATTTCACCTATAATTTCCTCAATTATATCCTCCAAAGTTATCAACCCTTGTATTTCACCATACTCATCTACTACTAAAGCGATATGCTCACGCTGACTTTTAAAATCTATTAATTGTTTTATCGCAAGCTTATTTTGGGGAATAAACACTGGTTGGAATGAATTTTTCTCTAAATAACTGTTGTCTGCATTCTCATTAAATGAAGAGTCTTTCAATAAATCTCTTATATCAATTACACCGATCAAGTTATTAAAATTATTTTTGATAAGAGGAATTCTTGTGAATGTTGAATTGTTTATTGCTTTTAAATTACTCTTAAAATTATCTTCTAAATCTAGATAAAGAATTTCATTTCTATGAGTCATGAGTTCGTCTACTTTTAAATTTTTCAGCTCAAGTAAATTGCTCATATATTCTGCTTCATTTTCACCCTTTTTTGATAGTTGTCTTTGAAGCTGAACAGCACCCTCAAATTCCTCTTTGATAACTTTAGATTGATCGGTTTCAAGACTAAGTCCAATTTTCTTGATAATTTTTTCAGAAATATAGTTAATAAGTCTTACTATTGGTTTGATCAATTTTGTGTAGAAATAAAAAAATCTAGCTACTTTGAGCGCATAGAGCATAGGTCTATTGATTGCAAAAATTTTTGGTGTCACCTCAGAAAAGATAACAATCATTATTGTCATGAATATGGTAGCCACCGTTACACCAAAACCTCCAAATTCAGAAACTAGTAACTCCGTCATTAGAGCTGTAGCTAGGATATTAAAAACATTATTAGCTAAAAGAATTCCAGTAATAAATTCATCTTTCAAATCTTTTATTTTCAAAATAAATCTTGAATTTTTGATACCTTTTTCATTTTGTCTATGTGCTTGAAGTTTAGAAACAGCAGTCAATGCCGTCTCAGATCCTGATGAAATTGCAGATAGAAAAAGCAATATCAAAATTGCTAACAATTTTAATGATATCAGTAATGTCATTAATTAATTTGAAGTAATATAGACTCTAATCTTTTAAAAGAGATATTTTTAACAAAACCCCCTTTGTGATCAACACAGATCAAGCTAACATTTTCATCATTTGCTTTTTTATCAAATTTCATTTTATTGATTAAATTCTTAATATTTTTCTTAGTGATATACTTTGAATAATTATAGGGTAAGCCAAATTTGCTAATTAAGTCAATTATAGGCACGAGTGATTTTTTATAATAACCCATATGTTCAGATATTTTTAACTCAATTATCATTCCAATGGCTATCGCTTCACCATGTTTAATTGAATTATTATATGAGTTTGAGTTTTCTATTGCATGTCCAATAGTGTGACCAAAATTTAATACAGCTCTCGAATTTCTCAAATTAGATTTTTCTCGAAAGTCTGATACATAACTTAATTTTGTCTTAATTGAATTTTCAATTATTGAAGGTAGAGAATTTTTATTATTCTTTTGTTTTTCTAAAATCTTTTTTAAAGGGTGTGGTTTTATGATGGAATATTTTATTACTTCAGCAAATCCACAAGCGATTTCTCTTTTGGGAAGAGTCTTTATGAATTCAGGACAAATAAGAACTCTTGTTGGTAAATAAAAAGCACCAATTAGATTTTTTCCATACTTGCTATTTATTCCTGTTTTTCCCCCAATAGAACTGTCTACCATAGCTAATAGAGAAGTAGGTACCATAATATGATCAACACCTCTAAGCAGAGAGGAGGCTATGAATCCAGAAAAATCTCCAATAGTCCCTCCACCAAAAGAGAAAATTTTACTTTTTCTTTGTATTCCAATTTTGATTATTTTTTCAATAATCGTTTGAAAATTTTTTAAGTTTTTTATTTTTTCATTTCCGTGAGCTAATATAGTTCTTTGACGGTACTTTTTTATAAATTTCTTTATTATGCTAATTTTGATTAAAGATTTATCTATTATTAAAATATCAAGATTTGTTATTTGATCGTTTAATTTTTTTTCTAAATCCTTAACATTTATTAAATCAATAATATGCTTTTCTTTATTTATTAATTTCTTAATTATCATTACTTATTTCTTTTATAATTTCGTTAATTGTAGATTTTGGATTATCAGTCGCATTAATTGTAATATCTGCTGCACTTTTGTAAATTTCTTTTCTTTCATTAAAAAGATTTTTCATTTGTAAGGAAGTGTCCTTATTGAGTAATGGTCTAAGATTATTTCTTGATGCTCTTTGAGTCAATATATCTAAATCACAATAAAGATAGATATTAAAAGATAATTTTAATTGTTTTAAGTTTTTAATAATAAGTCCACCTCCAGTAGAAATAACAATTTTATTTTTATTCATTAAATCATTAAATATATCTGTTTCAACTGATCGAAAATAATCTTCTCCCTTTTTTAAGAAAATATCTTTTATTTTAGTTTTTTCTTTCTTTTCAATTTCCTCATCGGTATCAAAAAAAGAATATTTTAGTTTATCAGATAATTGTTTTCCTATGGTGGATTTTCCTGAACCCGGCATTCCTATTAAGCAAATACGTTCTTTATCTTTGTTCATCCAATATCTTGTTTATTTATTTGTTTTGAATATATAATAAAAGTTCCTATATAATAATTAACAATGAGAAAAATTATAATAATTTCAGCAATATGTGCGCTTATACTCATAACATTTATCGCAATAAATAGTATCAAAATACCTTCTCCTTCAAAATTGAACAAATACACCATTCCAACTGAAGAATTTCTATGAAGAACTTTTTTCTTATGTTTTTATGTATTCTTAGCCCGAATATTTTAAAAGCTAATTTTGAGGAAGATATAGCATTTCAGCTTCAAACAATATCTCAAAATAATCTAATTACAGAAATTGAAACTCAGCAAGAATTGCTTAATTTAATAGAACAAGTTGAATACAAAGATAACTTCTTTTATTCATTATTTGATCCTTTAACTAATTCTGATATTTTTCCAAAATATTCTGATAACAAAAAATTTTTTTTGAAAAAATAAATATATTCACAAATAAACCTTATGGTTTTCAAATTAACTCTAATTTATTTGAGAAAATTTTATTTAATAACTTTCAAAATCCAGAAATAAATCAGGCATATCTCTTAAACCTTTTTCAATCAAATCAGGTAGATAACTTATGTGAATACTTAAATCAATTAGATAGTAATCAAAAAAATTTTAGCAATTTAATTCAGTTTAATATTATCTGCCTTCTGAATGATAAACAAAATCAACAAATTTCTTTATTATTAGAAATCTACAGTAAAGATGAATTTAATCAGCTTAATACCATTCTCTTAGTTGATTATCTAAATAAAAAAGAAATAAATGATGAATACAATTTATCTGAGTTGGGAATTATTGACTTATTTATACTTTCTTTGATAGATAATCCTAATTTCTATATAGAGTACATTTCAAATCTATTTGAATTAGAACTTTACAGAAAGTCAAATGATTTAAAATTATATGAATTAAATTATTTATATAAAAATAGAGTAATCAATAACTCACAGTATTTATCATTACTTGCGACTTTAAAGGAGAAGCCAAAAGAATTAATTTTATTTGAAGAAATTAATAGAGAAATAAATTACAACAAAAAACTTTCCATCTTAGAAAAACATATTCCTCACATGCAATTAGATTTATATGATCTATCTCGTTTAATTTATAATCAATTTAGAGAAATGCGTATTACATCTAGAAATTTAGATTATATGAATGCTTTAATCTTACTCTCTTTATATGAGAATTCCTCTTTTCTTGAGAATTTAAAAGTAGTTCTAAATGAAACCCCTGAAGAAAATTTAGATGATAATTATCTAGCTATGGGTTTAAAAAGATATCTAACAACAAATGAACTATCTGACCTTTACTCAGATAAAATAAATGACTTAAAAAGCCCTTTGATGCGTTTTTTCTTTTTAAGTAGCAATTTAAAGTTTGCTAACTTAGATGAATCATTTGTCGAGGAAAAAAAAGAGATCCTTGTTGACCCCATATATCTATTTTATTTATCAGAGAATTTTAATTTAATTCAAAGCTATATCTACTATATCCAATTAAGTGAAGAGTATTATACCCTAAACGAATTTGACCTGTATTTTGTAAATAAATACTTGATTGATAATGAATATTTAAAAAATGAATTTATTAAATTATTTTTCAAAGTTCATTTATCTAATTTATGAACTTAGAAAATTTTATTGATATTTTTAAAGAATTTTTATTTTCTGAAAAAAATCTTTCTCAAAATTCCATTAATAATTACCTAATTGATTTAAAACAGTTTTTAATTTTTTTTAATAAAAATGAAAACTTAAATAAAAATATTGAGAAATATATTTCTTCATTAAGAAAAAATAATATTTCTAATGCTACTATCAATAGAAAAATATCATCATTGAAAAATTTTCTAAAGTTTCTTCAATCTGAAAAAATTATTAAAAATATTAATTTAGATATTTTCGAGTCCTTAAATAATTCAAAAAAAATACCCAAAGCTATTTCAAAAGATGAGATAAATAAAATATTTGACTCTTTGAATAGATCTGATTTTACAAATAAAAAAATTTACATAACCATTTTAAGGTTAATGTATATATCTGGTTTGAGAGTTTCAGAGGCTCTAGGTTTGAGATGGTCTGATCTATCAAAGGCTGATATGGCTATTAATGTATATGGAAAAGGTTCTAAAGAAAGAAAATCTTACCTTACAAGTGAATTCATTGAAGTCTTATACTCTCAAAAAAAAGATGATGGTTTCATATTCAATATAAAAGGAAAAAAAATTTCTGTACGTTCAGTTAATCAATTTTTAGACAGAGCTTATAGGAAAGGTTTGATTAAATACAAAATTTCATCTCATGTTTTTCGACATTCATTCGCAACATCTATGTTAGAGAATGATGCTGATATTAGGCATATTCAAAAATTATTAGGTCACTCAAGTATCTCAACAACAGAAATTTATACTAAAGTTGCGAAATCTCTTAAAAAGAGTGTTTTAGACACTTATCATCCCTTAAAAAATAAATTATAGTCACGAAATGTTTTATCTTGATTTTGAAGAGAAATTAGAAAAATTAGAAAGCGAAAAAAAATCTCTTCAAAAAGCATCAGAGGAAAGTGGAATTGACATAACTTCTAAAATTTTATCAATTGAGGAAAAAGAAAGAACTGAACTCGAAAAGATTTACTCAAACTTATCTCCTTGGCAAATTGTAAAAATTGCTAGACATCCTCAAAGACCTAAAACTAAGGATTACATCCAAAATATTTTTGAAAATTTTACATCCCTTTATGGTGATAGACTTTACTCCGAGGATAATGCTGTTATTTCTGGGATGGCTTTTTTAGATCAAAATCCTGTCTTGGTTCTTGGTACTGAAAAAGGTCATGATATGAACTCAAGAATAAAACATAACTTTGGTATGGCTAAACCCGAGGGGTATAGAAAATCACAAAGAATCATGAAATTAGCATCTAAACTAAATTTACCTTTAATCTGCTTTATAGATACGTCTGGTGCATATCCGGGAAAAGATGCAGAAGAAAGGGGTCAGGCTGAGGCAATTGCACAGTCTATGAAAGTGGCTTTAAATTGTGAAGCCCCGTGTATTTCTGTTGTTATTGGCGAAGGTGGTTCTGGAGGGGCAATAGCCTTAGCTACAAGTGATAAAGTTTTAATGCTTAGCAATTCTATATACTCTGTTATTTCTCCTGAAGGGTGCTCTTCTATCTTGTGGAAGTCTTCTGACTATGCTGAGACGGCCTCCAACTCTTTAAAGATAACAGCCAAAGATTGCTTAAATTTAAAAATTATAGATGAAATTATTGAGGAACCTATCGGGGGAGCCCATAGAAATCATGAAATAATTTGTAGGGATCTAAAAAAATCTCTCCTAGAAAATTTGAATGAGCTACAAAAAATTGATTTAGCTTCTCTTCTAACAAAGAGGAATAATCGCTATTTAAATTACTTACCTTAAGCTACGTTCCCGTGACACTGTTTATATTTCTTTCCAGATCCACAGGGGCATGGATCGTTTCTTCCAATTTTTTTTGGTGAAGAAATATCTAAATTTTCATCTTCATTTTTTTTTGAACCCTGATTAGTTATATTCATATTATTTAATACCAAAACTATTTGTTTTTGTATTTCATAAACTAAAGTGTTAAACGCTGCAAAAGAGGCTTTTCTAAATTCATTCACAGGGTCTTTTCCTCCGTATCCACTCAAACTCACAGACATTCTGATATTTGTAAGTTCTTGAATATGATTATGCCAATTTCTATCCAAAATAGTTAAGCTTACTTGTCTTAATATTTTTTCATAGATATCTTTATGCTGTTCAAAATTTTGTTTTTTAATTTCATCAAAGGACTCAAGATACATTGATTTATCATTCATATTTTTATTTTGCATGAAGGGTAGGGTATTATAAAAATTTTTGATTTCATCTTCTTCCCCCTCTAATAAGTTAGTAATAAATTCTTCTTCGGTTTCTTTGATAAAATTCAAAATATTTTCAGTAATTATCATTTCTCTTTTTGAGTAAATGATATTTCTTTGGTTATCGATAATATTATCAAATTCTAATAATTGTTTTCTAATATCAAAATTATGCCCTTCTACTCTTTTTTGTGCTCTTTCAATAGAGGATGTGAGCCACTTATGCTCAATCACTTCTCCTTTTTTTAATCCTAGAGTAGACAACATAGATTGAAGTTTTTCTGAACCAAAAATTCTCATAAGATCATCTTCAAGAGATACAAAAAATATACTTTCTCCCGGATCACCTTGTCGTCCAGATCTTCCTCTAAGTTGATTATCTATTCTTCTACTTTCGTGTCTTTCTGTTCCAATGATACAAAGACCTCCTAAATCTATAACTTTTTGATAATCTGAGTCCCTAAAGTTTTTATCCACCTCAGGATTTCCTCCTAGTTTGATATCTGTCCCTCTACCAGCCATATTAGTAGCAACTGTAATTTGAAATGGCTTTCCAGCTAAAGCTATAATTTCAGCTTCATTTTCATGGTTTTTTGCATTTAATACATTATGAGGAACTTCTGCCTTGCTTAAAATTTCAGAAATATAGTTAGATTTTTCAATTGAAGTGGTACCTATCAGAAGAGGTTGTCCATTTTGATATTTATTCTTAACTAAGTTTAAGACTGCTTCATATTTTTCTTCACTGGTTTTATATATTTGATCATTTCGATCTAATCTTATCATGGTTTTATTGGTAGGTATTTCAATGACACTTAGTCCATAAATCTCCAAAAATTCTTCTGCTTCGGTTTGGGCAGTACCAGTCATGCCTGCTAATTTTTCATACTTTTTAAAATAATTTTGAAACGTAATACTCGCTAGAGTGATACTTTCAGCTTGAATTTTTACATTTTCTTTTGCCTCAAGAGACTGATGTAGTCCCTCTCCAAATCTTCTTCCTTGAGCTAACCTTCCGGAAAACTCATCGATTACTACAATCTGCCCATCTTTAACTATGTAATCTTTATCTTTCTCATAGATAAATCTTGCTTTTAATGATTGATTGACTATCTGGTAAGCTTCTAAATTTTCATTATCAAATAAACTATTACCTTTTAGATAGTTAATTTTTTTTAAGTTAAATTCAATTTTTTTGATCCCGCTATCTTTGAGCAGAACATTCTTTCTCTCCTCATTTATTTCCACATCATTTAAAGATATATCTTCAGTAATTTCATAACAAAGCTTGAATAATTGAATGGGCGTCTTAACAGGACCAGAAATACCTAGAGGCGATCTTGACTCATCAATTAATACAGAGTCAGCTTCATCTATAATAGCGACATTTAATGCATTTTGCATTTTGGGAGTATTGATAGAACGAAGATTATCTCTTAAATAATCAAAACAAAATTCATTATTATTTCCATAAACGACATCATTATTGTAGCTAGAAATTTTTTCATCAATAGTCTGATCATTTTGAATAAAAGAATTTGTAATATTTAAATATTCATAAATAGGATTCATCCAATTAGAGTCTCTTTTGGCAAGAAAATCATTTACAGTTATTAAGTGAACTTTTTTCTTTAATAGGTTGTTTAACAAAACCGGAATTGTTGCTACTAAAGTTTTTCCTTCTCCTGTTTTCATTTCGGCAATGAATCCATGAAATAATGCGAGACCGCCAATAAGTTGACAATCATAATGTCTTAACCCAATAGTTTTTGACGCTACTTCTCTAACAACAGCACAAGCTAAACAAATATCATCTTCTGAAAGAATGCCATCTGACTTATCTCTGATTTCATCTAACTTTTCATGAATATCCTCTTTGCTTAGAGTTCTAATTTCATTTTCAAGAGAGTTTATTTTTTCTACATATTTACCAGAAATTTCTTTTAAAAGTTTAGAATTTTTTTGGTTAGCAAAAAAATCATTAATTTTCTGAAACATAGGATAGATTTATATCAAATTATATTTATTTCCACGATGTAAATGTGGAAATTTCTATTTCTACCGGAATGTAATCATGTTTTGCAACTAATTCTTTAAATAAAGAAGTTGTTTTTTTATAAAATTTTTTATTGGTTCTACTTTTTTCTTTGTAATAGTTTGAAATCCCTAATTCCTTAAAATCTTTTCTTATTTTATTAAGTGATTTGTAATTCACTTCTATATTTTCAGTACTTACAACTACATCTTTGAAATTATTATTATTTAATTCTGATATTACATTGGGGATATTGTGAAAAGGACCAAATCTAAGCTGTGCGCCATTAAATACATGATCATCAATTTCTAGAAAAATTTTCTCAAGAGTTCTAAATGAATTTAAGGTCAATAAGTTAAAGCAAAAAAAACCATTTTTATTAAGAATTTCATATAAATTTTTAAAATTTTTAGCATTATTTGCCAAAAGTATTTGCAGATCAAAATTACAAATCAAAGCATCCACCTTTTTTTCCTTCTCAAAAATTAAGTCAATATCATTAATTATAAATTCATTACCGGATGAGTTCTTTAACTTAAGTCTTTCATCAGAAAGTATTGAAGAATTAGGTTTATGAAGAATCAAATCAGTTTTTTTGTTGATTAATTCAATGCCTAGATCAGCAACAAAATTATTTTTTTTGTAGTATAATTCTTTTCTGGCTTGTTTTTTTTTTAAATTAAATTCTAACATTTTATGTTAAATTACTTCATGATTTCTAGATTTAACTTAGATCAAAAAAGATTGAACTTCTACGAGGATATTGAAAAATTTAATAATGAATTTTCCTCAATCAATTCTATGACAAATAAAGAGGAGTTTGATTATTTAGCTGAAAAACCATCAGTAATAATTAATAAAGAGAAGACACTCAAGTTAAGTTTAATAAGGAAAGACAAAGAATTTACCTATATTCTATTTGCTAATCATAGCCTATCCATTCTACCAGAGGAGAGCATCAAAGTTCATAAGGCTTCTAAGGAAAATACTTCTTTCGAATTATTTTCTCTTAAAGATTAATGAGATTATCTCTTATCCAAATAACAGTTGGTCCCCAAATTGAAAAAAACTTTGAAAAAGTTGATAAATTTATTAATCAAGCTTTAAGCTTTAAGCCGAATTTAATTTTATTACCTGAGTGTTTTTTATTTCTATCTAATTTTAAGAAATTTTCATTCTCCATGGATCATGAATATATTTTGCATTATCAAAATTTTGCAAAACAAAACAAAATAAATCTTTTATTAGGATCCTTGCCTATTTTAGATAATGATAAAGTTTATAATAGATCAGTTCTTATTAATCATGAGGGAAGCATTGCTTCATATTATGATAAGATACATATGTTTGATGTTATTTTAAAAAATAATGAAGCGTATAAAGAGAGTGATACCTATACTTCTGGGTCTTCGTTAAAAATAATGGAGATTGATGGACAATTGATTGGCCATTCAATATGCTATGATTTACGTTTCCCTAAACTTTATAGAGAATTATCTAAAAAATCTTGTAAAGCTATCGTAGTTCCCTCAGCATTTACCTACACAACTGGAAAAGCACACTGGCATTGTCTTCTTAGAGCTAGAGCTATTGAGAATGGTGTTTTTATAATTGCCCCAAATCAATGGGGAACTAATGAGGAAAATAGGTCAACTTACGGCCATAGTCTTGTAGTAAATCCATGGGGGGAAATTATATCTGAGGCCACAGACTCCGAAATGGTTTTAAATTGTGAAATAGATTTAAATATTGTTGAAAATTTTCAAAATTCTATTCCTGTTTTAAAGCATGATAGAAATTTTAACTAACTTGAAAATATAAATTTAAATATTAAATAATTAACATGATTAAATTCGACCTCAAATGCGATAAAGATCATATATTCGAAGCTAGTTTTGATGACTCCAACTCATTTGAAAAACAGAGAAAAAAAAAGCTGATAGAGTGTCCATTTTGTGGATCAAGTAAAGTTTTTAAGTCTGTAATGGCACCCAATATTGCTTCAAAATCAAATAGTATTGCTAAACAAAAAAGAAATCAGGAAAAAGTTTTTGCAAATTACAATCAACAAATTAAAAAATTGAAAGAGGAGGTTGAAAAAAATTATACCTATGTGGGCAAAAAGTTTCCCGAAGAGGCGAGAAAAATTCATTATGGTGAAAAAGAAGATAAACCAATTTATGGAGAGGCTACAGAGAAAGAGAGTAAAGATCTTATTGAAGAAGGGATACCTTTAATAAGATTGCCTTTTGAAAAAAAACAAAAGAAAAAGAATTAATTTCTCAGACATATAAAGTAATTCACTAAGTCAATTTTTGATAATTTAAAACTTTTAAAAAAAGGGTTATAGGTCATTCCAGAAACATCAACTAAATGTAGTCGATTATTGTTAGCTAAATTTTGAATTTCTGATGGTTTTAAAAAATATTTATCATCATGGGTATTTTTAGGAAGTAATTTAAGATATTTTTCAGCCACATCGATAGCTAAAAATTTAGAAATTATATTTTTATTCAAAGTTGAAATAAAAATTAAAGAGTTTGTATTTAATAATTTGAATAGATTTTTAAATAAAAATTCCCTATCAGGGAAACTTAAATGCTCCAAAAACTCGAATATAAAAATAATATCGAATTTTTTTCTATTATTTTTAAAGAAATTTTTAAAGTCAGTATTTTTTAGGGTAAAACCAATTCTATTCTTAAATTTAAAGTTTTGTTGAATGTCTATACCCAAGCATTGGTTATTCAAATCATGATAGTTTTTAAGAAATTCACCAGTTCCACAACCTATATCTAATATCTTTTTATTCTTGAGATATTCGTAAATATTCAAATGAGTAATATTTTTAATAATTTTACTCATATATTGATGCCTGACAGCTATCATTTGTTCTAAGGGTTCGTAATATTTATAATTATAGTTCTGCATCATCTTTACTTAACAATACTTAAATGTATATTACCGTAATTTATGAAAGTAAAAGTTTTAAAATTTGGAGGCACATCTGTTGGTAGCCCAGAAGCGATTAAGAGATCAGCTTCAATAATTTCAGATTGGTCAAAGAAATTTAAGGTTATTGCAGTATTATCCGCAATGTCAGGTGAGACGGACCGACTTATCAACTTAGCTAAAACTTTCTCAAAAAATCCAAATTCTATGGATTATGATAATGCTATTTCTACAGGAGAAAATGTTTCTTGTTCTCTAATGTCTATTTATCTCAATAGCATTAAAATAAAATCTAGATCTCTGTTAAGTTGGCAGATTCCAATAATAACTTCTAATGAACATATGAAATCGAGAATTCTGTCTATAGACCAAGAAAAAATATTTAAAGAACTTGAGGAATATGATGTATTGCTTATCCCTGGATTCCAAGGAATAAATGCAAAAAATGAAATTACCACTTTAGGCAGAGGTGGTTCTGATACTAGCGCTGTTGCCGTTGCAGCTGCTGTAGACGCAGAATGTATTATATATACTGATGTGGATGGAGTTTATACAACCGATCCTAACTTAGTAAAAAATGCAAAAAAAATTCCTCAAATATCATATGAAGAAATGCTTGAATTAGCTTCGCAAGGAGCTAAAGTTCTTCAAACTCGATCAGTGGAGTTGGCAATGAGAAAAAAAACAAAACTAAGTGTAAGATCTTCAATGAAGCCAAAAACATCAGGCACTGTTGTTACTGAAGAAAATAGTAAATTAGAAAATAATACAGTTAGTGGTATTGCTTACTCTAAGGATGAAGCAAAAATAACCCTTTCAAGAGTTTTAGACAAACCTGGAGTATCTTCAAAAATTTTCGGACCTTTAGCTAAAGGAAATATCAATGTTGATATGATTTTACAAAATGTTTCTCAAGATGGAAAATTTGCTAACTTGTCTTTTACCCTACCAAGAGGAGATCTCGAAAAAGCTCTAAAAATTTTAAAAAAAGAAAAAACTAATATTGGATATAAAAAGATTAACTCTTCAAATTCAATATCAAAAATTTCTGTGGTCGGAGTGGGAATGAGATCGCATGCTGGAGTAGCTCAAACACTATTTGATACACTAGGTAAAAATAAAATTAATATTCAAGTGATCACAACTTCTGAAATTAAAATAAGTATCTTAATTGATGAAAAATTTACTGATATTGCTGTTCAAAAGCTACATCAAGCATTTAAATTACATAAATAGTTTTTTTGAATAATTCATCTTCCATCAAAGAAGCAAGACTTTCAAAAGGTCTTTCTATCGAACATCTTGCAGCTAAGCTTAAAATAAGTCCGTTGATTATCGAAAAAATTGAAAATGATGAGGATTTACCTGATAGATTTAAGTCATATGAAAAAATTTTTAGAAACTCTATACTTAAATCACTTGGTCTATATGAGAGTTCATCAGTTGTTGAATTAAATCCAATTCCTGAAGATAATACAAAATTAATATTAACTATATTTTCTTTTATTTTAGTAAGTACAATTTTAATTTCTTTATCTTTTGATATGTATAAAAAATTTAATGCCATATCTAAATTGAAAATAATTGAAAAAGACCAAATTTATCTAGATGTAGAAAATATTATGTCTAATTTTCATCACGAATTGATAAATCACAATCAATTTATTAATAAATTATTATTAACTAAGACGAATAGCCCTCAAAATAATTTTCAAATAACAGTTCTAGATAACCATTCTATATTTTATAGAGTTACAGATAATAAACAAAAAACAATAAATTTTGGCACGATTACCAATGATAATCCTTTAAAATTGGATTTTAACAATGATTTTTCTATTGATTTATCTAATATCAAATACATAGATAAAATATTTGTAAAAAACTCTATTTATCAAGTCGATGTAGATAAACCCTATGCAATTAAAGAACTTAGTTTAAATAAATTTTTGGACCCCCAATGAAATATTCACAAACCATAGTAAGAAAAAAAACAAAGCAGATTAAAGTAGGTAATGTCTTAGTGGGAGGAGATGCCCCTGTTTCTGTTCAAACTATGACCAATACTTTGACCCATGATATAGATGCCACTTTGGAGCAAATAAATTTAATTGAAAATGAGGGCTGTGATATTGTAAGGGTCTCTATTCCAGATGAAAAATCTTCAATCGCACTAAAAAAAATAATTCCAAATATTTCAATACCTCTTATAGCAGATATTCATTTTCATTATAAAAGAGCATTGGAGGCGGCGGAAAATGGAGCAGACTGTTTGCGTATTAATCCTGGAAATATAGGATCAGTTGAAAAGATAAAAGAAGTTATAGAGGCGGCTAAACAGAATAATATACCCATTCGAATAGGAGTGAATGCGGGCAGTTTAGAAAAGCAAATACTAGAAAAGTATAAAAGTCCTACTGCTCAAGCTTTATTTGAGAGCGCTAAATTAAATATTCAATTATTAGAAGATCAAAATTTTGATAATTTCAAAATTAGTGTAAAAGCCTCTAACATTTTTACCTCAGTAGAAGCATATCAACTTTTATCAAACTACTGTAATTATCCTCTTCATTTGGGAATTACTGAAGCTGGCAGTTATTTTAGCGGCTCTATAAAATCATCTATAGGTCTTGGTATGCTTTTATATCAGGGTATTGGTGACACAATTCGGGTATCTCTATCAGATCATCCAACTCAAGAAGTAAAAGTAGGCTTCGAGATGCTAAAATCTCTTAATTTGAGGGATTATGGGGTAACTATTATTTCTTGTCCCTCTTGTGCCCGCCAGCAATTTGATGTTATTAAAACAGTTAAAAGTGTTGAGAGTCGCCTATCTCATATCAAAAAACCTATAACGGTATCTATTATTGGTTGTGTTGTTAATGGACCAGGAGAGGCAACCATGACCAACATAGGTATCACGGGTGGGGGAAATGACACCCATATGGTATATGTTGATGGTGAAAAAAGCCATAGAATCCAAAATGAAGATCTTGTTGAGTATCTTGTTAAAACAATTGAAAATAAAGTAGAAGAAATTCACAATTAATCATGAAGAAAAATATTCAGTTAGTTAAAGGCACACATGATATTTATGGTGACGAAATAAAAAAATTTAATTTCATTATAGAAAAATTTTACTCTGTTACTGAAAAATTTAATTTTCATCAAGTTCAAACTCCTATTATTGAACACCAAGACTTATTTACTCGCTCTGTTGGTGAGCACACAGATATCGTCTCTAAAGAAATGTATTCTTTTACAGACAAGGGAGATAGCACTATATGCCTCAGACCTGAAGCAACATCTAGCATTGCAAGATTGGTTGCAAGTGAGTACCAATCAGGTTCAATGAGGATTTCTACCCACGGTCCAATGTTCAGAAGGGAAAGACCTCAAAAAGGTCGATATCGCCAATTTCATCAGATCAATTTAGAAAATATGGGAGAAAAATCTCCGTATCTTGATTTTGAAATTATTCTTATAGCAAGTAATTTATTAAATGAACTAGGAATTGATAAAAAACATTTCAAGCTTATTTTAAACTCTCTAGGTTCTCAGGAAGATCAGAAAAACTACTCAAAAATTTTAATTGATTATTTAACTCAATATAAATCTAAGTTATCAGAAACATCACTTTCTCGATTGGAAAAAAACCCATTAAGGATTTTGGATAGTAAAGATGAACAAGACAAAGAAATACTTCAAAATGCACCATTTATCAGTGAAAATTTATCTCAAGAAAGCACCCATTATTTTAATCAATTAAAAGAACTTTTAAAAAATAATGGTATTGATTTCACTATAGACCATAAATTGGTTAGAGGATTAGACTACTACACCGATACAGCTTTTGAATTTCAGACAAACGAAGATAAAAGGCAAAATGCAATTCTTGCAGGCGGAAGATATGATAAATTGATCAGCCTAATTTCAACAAGAGACATTCCAGGAATTGGTTGGGCCGCAGGTGTGGAAAGATTAATGAGTCTAGTTCAGATTGAAAATCAAAAAGAAGATAAATTCAAAGTTCTCTTTGCTGTTCAAAATGAACAATTTTTGCTTAATTCAAAAATTCTAAATCAAATTTATAATTTAGACTGCATTCATGAAGTTAAAATCAATAAAAATATAAAAAAAATATTTACTTATGCTGATAAAAATAATTTTGATTTTATTTTGCTAATTGGTGAAGAAGAAGAGTCAAAAAATAAAATTATTTTAAAAAATTTAAATACAAAAGAGCAAAAAATATTTAATCAATCTGAAATTAAACTACTCAATGAAATTAGATAAACAAATATCTGACCTAAAAAGCAAATACGATCATTTGAATAATCAATTAATGAATTCAGAAAATTTAGATAACAAACAAATTATTCAAATAAATAAGGATTTATCAAAGCTAGAGCCTATAATCTCTTTATCAGACGATATAAAAAAATTAGAGAATGAAATTGAAGGGTATAAGGAAATTTTAGAAAATGAAAATGATGAAGAATTACGATCATTGGCAAAGCAAGAATTGCCTATTTATGAAAAAGATCTTGAACAAAAAAATAGAGAGTTATTAATTGCTTTACTCCCAAAAGATGAGGCTGATGACAAAAATGTTATATTAGAAATACGTGCTGGAACCGGCGGAGATGAAGCCGCCTTATTTGCAGGAGATCTATTTAGAATGTATGAAAGATATTCCGCTATGAAAAACTGGAATTTTCAGCCGATGGAAAAAAATGAGACAGGATTAAAGGGAGTTAAAGAGGCAATTATCGAAATCAAAGGAGATGGTGTTTTTAAATTTTTAAAAAATGAATCAGGTGTTCATCGAGTTCAAAGAATTCCAGAAACAGAGTCTGGAGGAAGAATTCATACTTCTGCTGCCACAGTAGCTGTTCTTCCTGAGGCTGAAGAGGTAGATGTTGATATTAAAGAGTCTGACTTAAGAATAGATGTATATAGATCAGGCGGAGCTGGTGGCCAGTCCGTCAATACTACTGACAGTGCTGTAAGGATAACTCATTTACCAACTGGCATAGTTGTGACTCAACAAGATGAACGTTCGCAACACAAAAATAAAGCAAAAGCTCTTAAAATTTTGCGTTCTAGAATCTATGATGTTGAAAGACAAAAAAAACAGCAAGAAGAATCTTCTAATAGAAAAAGTCAAGTAGGATCGGGCGATCGTTCAGAAAGAATAAGAACTTATAATTTTCCTCAGGGAAGAGTTTCTGATCATCGAATTAATCTTACTCTTTATAAGTTAGATCAATTTTTAACCGGTGAAGCTTTAGAAGAAATGATATCTGCGCTATCAGCAAGTGAACAAGCTGAAAAACTAAGTCAGCTTGATGCTCAATAAAAAAATACAAAATAAAACCGAACTAAGAGATGAAATTAATTTCATACTAAAAAAACACTCTTTGCTAAATGCCCATTTAGAGTCCCAGCTAATCATTTCCCACTCTGCAAAAAAATCAAATTATTTAAATGTTAAATTTGATGAAATAAATATTCAAGAAATAGAAAAAATTATAGAAGAAAGACTTAAAGGAAAACCTTTATCAAAAATTATTAAACAAAAAGGATTCTGGAAAGACCTATTCTACACTGATGAAAATACTCTAGACCCTCGCTCGGACTCCGAGGTTCTGATAGAGAATATTATAAAAGACTTTAATTCTCTAAAAGATGATCAATTTAATTTTATTGACTTATGTTGTGGGACAGGCTGTTTAGGAATTTCTTTATTAAAGGAATTTAAATCTTCAAAATGTGATTTTATTGATATTTCAAGTAAAGCATTATCAAATTGTAAAAGAAATATTTCTGCTTTATTTGTTGATAATAGATCTAGTTTATTTGAGTCTGATTTATTTGAGAGTTATCCCATTCCAAAAATTAGAAATGCAAGATTTATTATTTGTAATCCTCCCTATATTCCGACAAAGGAGTATTATTTATTAGATAAAGAAACCCTACATGACCCAAAGATTTCTTTAGATGGAGGATCAAAAGGTCTTGATTTTTACATCAGAATTATCGATTTTTTAGAAAATTTCCAATATACAGGCGATGTCTATTTTGAAATAGATCCACTAATCATAGAAGAACTAGATAAATTTTTATTAGAAAAAGCTCTCAAAATAGTCTATAAAAAACAAGATTATCTTAAATTAGATAGATTATTAAAGATAACATTCCCATAAAACTTAAATTGTAGGGCTTTTGTTTATAGATAATCAAATTAAAGAAATATATGAAAAATTATCCAAAGAGAAAACCTTTTGGTTCTTCAAGAAAAATTAACTCCGGTGGAAGAGGGGGTGTTGCTGACTCTCCTTATCTTCAAGCAAATGGGAACTCAAATGGTTTTAAAAGAAATGGAAAAAACCCTAAAGATCAATATAACGATTTTTTAAATAAGGCCAAAGATGCAAAAGGTCAAGGCGATGAGGTGCTTGAGCAATTTTATCTCCAGCATGCAGAACACTATTATCGTCAAATGGATCACTCTAATAGAGGTTCAGTCTCAAGAAAAATTATTTCAAAAGAAAAAACAGAAATAGATCAAGATAAGAGTGAAGAAGTCAATGTTGATCCACAGACATCAACTACAGACTTTGATGATTTAGCTAGCCAATTAGCCTAGTTTACGATTTTTTCCTTAAAGTCTTTTATTTCTTGATTTTTTAAAACAACTAATTCCTTGAGTTCTTCTAATTGTTGTTCGTTCAATTTTCTTCCTGATGGAAGTTTCAAAGTTGCTGGATTTACTTGTTTGCCATTTACAATAATTTCATAATGAAGATGAGGGCCTGTTGATTTACCGGTTGATCCAACAAATCCTATGATATCTCCTTGCTTAACTCTTACCCCCCCATAAACACCTTTTTTAAAACCATTGAGATGAGCATAGGCAGTTTTATAGGTACTATCATGTCTTATACGAATATAATTTCCATATCCTCCATTTCTACCAGCAAACTCTACAACACCATTTCCAGCAGCAAAAATGGGTGTACCAGTAGGAGCTGCAAAATCTACTCCTTTATGCAACTTGTTGTATCCAGAAATAGGATGTTTTCTCATTCCATAACTTGAGCTTAATCGAGCACCATTTATTGGAGTTTTCATTAGACTCTTGGTCATGCCTTTCCCATTTTCATCAAAGTATTCGCTAAATTCATCATTCGAATAAAGGTAGTAAATTAAAGGGGTGCCTCTTGAGCTAAGTACTAGGTATTCAGGATCATCAATTTGAACAGTTTTTCCCTGATCATTTTTTCTTCTTGTGAAAAGTGCTTCAAAATAATCTCCTTCATAAATATCTCTTTGAAAATCTACATCGAAGCTATAAATCCTAATAATTTCAGTAATAACTAATTCTGATAAGCCAGCTTCTTTCATAGCCTCATATAAGCTTGTTTTAATTTTTCCACTGACAAAAATTCTTTCTTCAGAAAGTTCGATTTCGCTTATTTCATATACAAAATTTTTATTGATATATTCAACTATAAGTTCTTGATCCTTAGAAAATCGATAAATAAGTTTAAATTTTTCTAAAACACCTTTGTCGTCATAATTGGAATTTATTTTAATTACATCTCCTATATAAATTTTAGAAAAATCATAAGAATCTTTACCATTAATCAATAATTGATCAATATCCCTTCCTTCCAAACCACCTTTTCTAAGTATCTTTGCAAAATTATCACCTTGATTAATAGATATTTCTTGGAATTGATCTTTTTCTATTTCATAAATTAATTCTTCTTTAGTCTTAAATTTAATTGGAAGATCTTTTTTAGTGTCAGCATATGTAACTTGGTTTTCTTTTTCTTGATCAAATAAACTTAATAAATTATCAAAAGTGATATCTTTAAAATAGTTTTTAGATTTTTCTTCATTGAATTGTGGATCTGATAGATTTTCAATATCTATTTTTTCATAATATTTTTGAAATAATTCTTTATCAAAATAGTTAATATTCATGTCTTCTAAGAGAACCAAATCTTCTTCGTAATATTTTGAAAATTCCTGATAGCTAATATAGAAAAAAAATAAGCTGAAACTAAAAAGCGTTAAACTTATCAATATTTTAACACTTAAACTGTTTGTTCTTATCATTAATTTCTTTATAAAGGATTAAATTTCAACCAATATATATATAAATGAAAAATATCCAAAAAGTACTAACAAATATCATTCAAGAAACTAGCAATATATTTTGGGTATTATTTAAAGTTATTCTCCCAGTTATTATTGTCATTCGAGTCTTAGAATTATTAGGAGCCATTCCTTATCTAGCGAAGTTTTTAGAACCCTTAACTGGTTTTATCGGAATCGATGGGTCTTTAGGTCTTGTTTGGATGGCAGCAATATTGGTCAATATCTATGCTGGTATGGCGGCATTTGCCAGTCTGCAACCTATCTTCGACTATACAGTTGCAGAAACCACAATTTTGGGACTCATTATTTTAATAGCACATAGTTTACCTATTGAGGTTGCAATTGCTCGAAAATCAAGAGTATCAGGAATATTTAATTTATTATTTCGATTTATCAACGCAGTAATTGCAGGTAAAATTTTAAATTATATTTTTATTAAGTTCGATTTATTCAATGAAAAAAATCAATCAATATTAGAAATACCAGAAAAAATAACTTCTAATTTGGATTGGCTAATTCTCCAGTCTAAAAATTTTTTTATTATCTTTTTGATAATTTTTTTGATTATTTCAACTATCAATATTTTAAAATTCATAGGGCTTTGGCAATTTATTATTAATATCCTAAGAATTCCGCTTTCTTATTTAGGAATGTCTGAAAAAGTAGCCAACATTATTTTAATTGGTCTAACTTTAGGTATTTCTTTTGGTGGCGGCTTTTTGATAGAGGAGTCCAAGAAAAATAATATATCAAAAAGAGATATTCTTTTATCCCTGTCATTTCTAAGTCTTTGTCATAGTATTATTGAAGATACTATCCTTATTTTACTTTTGGGAAGCCATATAAGTGGAATATTATTTTTCAGACTTATATACACAATTGTAATTATTATGTTTATGAAATATTTATTAGATACAAAATTACAAAATAAAATATTAGATAAACTTACTTATGACTAGTTATATCCAATTTCCTCGATACTGTTTATTTTTAATACCTGATAAAAAATTTAATAATGATTTTAATGTATTTTGTGATCAAAATTTGATTGAAAATTACTTACTAGATAAATCTACTTATGGATTTCACTCAACCGTGAAGGCTCCATTTTATTTATCACATTTATACTCCGAAGAATTACTTTTAGAGAAATTTCAAAATATTGATAAAAAAATTATAAGCTCACTTTTATCAAATACATATATAGTTAACAAATTAGATCGATTTAAAAATTCATTAGTATTAAGATTTCATCAAGATAATGATTTCGACTTTATGGTTAATAATTTAATGAGAGAATTTGATTTATTTAGAAAAACTCTCAATAATTTTGAAATTAAAAAAGATATTTTGAGATTTGATAAACTTTCAAATAAGGAATTGATGTATTATCAAATTTGGGGATACCCATATTATTTTGAGTGTTCTTTTCACCATATTACTCTTCCTCTAAGTCAAGATTCAAATCATGATTACTTAAATTCAATCCATCAAGTCAAATATGAAAAACTTAGTTTAATGAGACAGAGAAATAAGGATGAGAAATTTGAAGAGATATCAAGTTTGTCATAGGGCTTAAAATAAGCCCTATGATGTAAATGTTAGATTTTATAGATAGTCGTATCCACCATTTTCCCAAACATACCAAACGTATCCTGGGAGAGTAACGTCACCTTTATCATCAAAGCTTAGGCTACCTAAAACAGTATCAAAACTACCTGAATTTAAAGCATCTAATACTGAGTCAGAGTCATTACTGCCTGCTGCTGATGCTGCTTGAGCCCATGATTGAATAGCTGCGTAAGTGTAAAGAACATAACCCTCAGGTGTAATACCTGCATCATTAAATTTCTTCACAAGATCAGCATTCGCTGGATCTTTAGCAGGATCTGGACTAAATGTCATAAGAGTGCCTTGACCTGCATCACCTGTGATTGCCCAATACTCAAGAGTAACAAGAGCATCACCAGAGATTAATTGTGTATCCATGCCTTGATCTCTCATTTGACGAACCATAAGTCCAGCTTCTGTGTGATAACCACCAACATATAAAGCATCAATATTATTTTGTTTTAATTTTGATACTAAAGCTGAATAGTCTTTTTCACCAGCTGTGTAGGCTTCATATAAAGCTGTGTTTCCACCTAAAGCTTCAAAAGCAGCCATAGTTGCATCTGCTAAACCTTTTCCGTAAGCAGTTTTATCGTGAACGATCGCAACATTTTTGCCACTGTAGTTATCAAAAAGATATTGACCTGCAACTTGACCTTGTTGGTCATCTCTACCACACACTCTGTGAGTATAAGGACCAGGTCTTTCATCAGTTAGAGCAGGGTTAGTAGAAGCAGGGGAGATTTGAATAATTCCCTCTTCATTATAAACTGAAGATGCAGGAATTGATGATCCTGAACAGAAGTGTCCAGCTACAAAACTAACTCCTTGACCAGCAAGATCGTTTGCAACTGCAACAGCTTGTTTTGGATCACAAGCATCGTCACCCACGATTAACTCGAGCATAGCTCCATTAACACCACCATTAGCGTTAATATCTGCAACTGCCATCTCTGCTCCAGCTTTCATTTGCTCACCAAATGAAGCGTATTGACCACTCATTGGTCCTACTGTTGCTATTTTTACTGCATGGCCTCCAGCAAAAGCTGTAGAAAAGGTCATTGTAAACAAAGCAACTAAAATAGATGTAAGTTTATTCATTGTTTTCCTCCTATATAGGAAGGTTCAAAATAAATAATTCTTAAAGTGGATACAAGCTAATTGATTATTTATTTTTATAGGAAAAAAAGCCTGTTTTTTGGTATTTCCAAGGATATTGATTAACCATATATCTTATTTTAGTAATTCTATAAGAGGTCATAGAAATCAAGGATAAAACAATAAAATCAACTAAAAACATTGAAATTGATAGTAATTCTTGTTCAAAAAGTGCAAAAAGTAAAAAACGATCAAACGCAGTTAGTAAAAAAACATAAAATATCATTAATGATATTGACTGCCATGTATTGGCCATGGCCTTTCCTAGTTGGTAGCTGCACCAACCAAAAAGTACGACAGTCATTAGCATAAATTCAAAAATGTGAAATTCCATTAGGCTCCTTCTAAATATGCTTTTTTAATCTCAGGGTTCTCAAGTAATTCTTTTGAGTTACCACTTATTGTCACTTTGCCATTTACTAAAACATATCCTCTATCA
Organism: alpha proteobacterium HIMB59; assembly: GCA_000299115.1. Taxonomy (NCBI): domain Bacteria; kingdom Pseudomonadati; phylum Pseudomonadota; class Alphaproteobacteria; order Candidatus Pelagibacterales; family Candidatus Pelagibacteraceae; species alpha proteobacterium HIMB59. The sequence continues at coordinate 853,716 of CP003801.1, forward strand.
GATAATTTTAAAGCACCAAAAGCATTTTGCTCAACAAGTAAAATTGTTGTGTTGTTTTCTTTATTTATTCTTTTTATGGTATCGAAAATTTGTTTAACAATAATTGGTGCCAGACCTAAGGAAGGTTCATCTAAAAGAAGTAAGCTGGGTTGTGATACTAATGCACGACCAATTGAAAGCATTTGCTGCTCTCCACCAGACAACGTACCGCCTCTTTGACTTATTCTCTCTTTAAGTCTGGGGAATATTTCAAAAATAAAATCTAAATTTATATCTTTTTCTTTTTTTAAAGGATCTCCAATTAAAAGATTTTCATAAACGGTTAATTTGGGAAAAATTCTTCTGCCTTCTGGAGATTGTGAGACACCCATTCTAATAATTTCATGAGTGGGTAGAGAAGAAATATCAATATCATTAAAAAAAATGGAACCTGATTTAGCAGGTACTATGCCACACAATGTCATCAATAAAGTTGATTTTCCTGCACCATTAGACCCAATAATTGAAACTATTTCACCTTTATTAACTTCAATTGAAATATTATCCAAGGCCTGAATATTTCCATAATAGCTACTAATATTATTTGCTTTTAACACTTACTCTTCACCCAAATATGCTTTTATCACTTCAGGATTTCCTTTAACCTCACTCGGTTTTCCTTCAGCTATTTTTTTTCCATAGTCTAGGACGACTACTTTATCTGATATTCCCATCACCACGCTCATATCATGTTCAATCAGCAAGATGGATATTTTATGTTCATTTTTAATAAATTCTAATAAACTGTTTAATTCAAGTGACTCTGTTGCATTTAATCCAGCAGCAGGTTCATCTAAACACAATAAAGTTGGATCAGTACACATAGACCTGCAAATTTCAACTTTTCGCTGTTGTCCATAAGGCAAGTTTCCTGCCTCAATATCTGCTCGATCGGTTAAGTCAATTTTATCTAACCAATATTTAGCTAATTCTTTTGCTTTATTTTCTGCATTTAAAAAAGATTTAGCATTGATCAAACCTTTTAAAGTGTACATGGAAGCTTTCATTAACTTATTGTGTTGGGCAACTATAAGATTTTCTAAAACAGTCATTTGTGGGAAAAGTCTAATATTTTGAAAGGTTCTTGCCACTTTAGCTTTTTGAGGAATGGTAAAATCATTCATCCTTTCTAGATTAAATTGTTTTTCAGAATTTAATAAGATTTCACCAATCGTAGGTTTATAAAAACCTGTGATACAGTTGAAGACAGTAGTTTTGCCTGCTCCATTGGGACCAATAAGAGATGTGATAGTGTTTTTTTCAACACTAAAAGAAACGTCATCAATGGCAATCAAGCCACCAAATTTCATTGTCAGGTGATTTATTTCTAAAATTTTATTCATTTTTTTTGTTTAAAAGAATTGACGGTTCACGATTAGCTAGAAGCCCTCGAGGTTTCATAATCATAATAATTATCATTGCTAATCCAAAAGCTAACATTCGAAATTGCTCCAGCTCTCTGAAGAGTTCAGTACTGCCAATTAATACAATTGATGCAATAACAACTCCAATTTGACTGCCCATGCCGCCGAGAACAACTATTGCTAAAATTATTGCAGACTCAATAAATGTAAAACTCTCAGGGCTTATAAATCCTTGTCTTGTTGCAAAAAAAGATCCAGCGAAGCCACCAAACATTGCTCCAATTGCAAAGGCAGTTAATTTAGTATTTGTTGGATTTATTCCTATAGCTCTACAAGCAGTTTCATCCTCTCTGAGAGCTTCCCAAGCCCTTCCAACAGGAAGATTTCGAATTTTCATAGTAAAAAAATTCGTAATTAAAGCTAATATTAAAATTAAATAATATAAAAATATTATGCGGTGCATCGTTGAATACTCTAGTCCAAAGAGTTCATGAAAAGTTGTCTCTTCACTTTTTCGAGCAAATGGAAAACCAAAAAAACTAGGTCTTGGAATTCTACTTATACCATCAGGACCACCTGTAAATTCATACCAATTAAGAAGTATCAATCTTATAATTTCACCAAAGCCTAGGGTAACGATTGCAAGGTAATCTCCTCGAAGTCTTAATACTGGAAATCCAAGCAGTATTCCGGCAAAAGCAGCTAAAATACCTGCTAAGGGTAGACATATCCAAAAAGAAAGATCAAAGGTAGTAGCTAAGAGAGCGTATGAGTAAGCTCCTACTGCAAAAAAAGCAACATATCCTAAATCTAATAAACCAGCTAATCCTACTACTATATTAAGACCCCAGCCCAACATAACGTAAGTAAGAACTAAAGTTGCTACATCAACAACATACCTATTAGCAAATGGCATAAAAGGTAAAGTAAAAGCAATAATAGCTGCAGCGACCCCTAAATAAAAATTAAGTCTTTTTAAAAATTGTTTTTTATTTTTTTCAGAGTCCTCTTGGGGTTTTTGTTTAATTTTTGAAAACCAATAAATGTGAAAAAGAAAACGCACACCTACAATAAAAGCAACTACAAAAAATGCAGTAATAAAATTATAATTAAAAATTAAACCAGTGGAGTCAGCAGTTGAGATTTCAGTTCGAAAACCAACAATAGGGATTAGTAAAACTGTAGCAATTAATCCGGTAAAAATGAGATCTTTTACAATGATTGAGAAGTTTTTTTTGGAACTCATTAGACTTTTTCAACTTCTGGTTTTCCAAGAATTCCATAAGGTCTAAAAATTAAAACAATTACAAGGATACTAAACACAGCAACATCTTTGTATTCGATAGTAAAGTAAGCTGACCAAAATGTTTCGATTAATCCAATTAGTAGCCCACCAATCACTGCTCCAGGAATAGATCCAATTCCTCCAAGTACAGCCGCTGTAAACGCTTTGATGCCAGTTAAAAAGCCGATAAAGAAATCAATAACACCATAGTAAAGTACAAACATCATACCAGCCACTGAAGCTAGGGAGGCACCAATAATAAAAGTTATGGATATAGTTCTATCGACATTAATGCCCAATAGTTTAGACATGGTAAGATCCTGCTCACAAGCTCTTTGAGATCTTCCCAATGGGGTTTTAGATATGATATATGAAAATATAGATAGTAAGATAACAGTAATAATTATTATAAAAATTTGTAAGTAACTTAAACTTACAACAAGTGAACCGTTTTCAAAAAAAGTAAACCCTCCCTGAATAATTGGTTGGATAGGTTTGATTTTTGCTCCTTGAGAAACTTGAACATAATTCTGTAAAAAAATAGAAGCACCTAGGGCTGTGATTAGTGCAGCAAGACGAAAGGACCCCCTTAAGGGACGATAAGCAACTCTTTCTAAAGTCCAACCATAAACACTTGTTATTAGTATTGCTGCAAATAGAACAACTAAAAGCGCTAAAGGAAGAAATGCACCTGTGCCAACGCCTAATAAAACCATTGCTATAAGGGATACAAAGGAACCAATCATAAAAACATCACCGTGAGCAAAATTAATCATTCCAATGATGCCGTAAACCATTGTATATCCAATGGCTATAAGGCCATAAATTGAACCTAATGTTAGAGAGTTTATTAATTGTTGAAGAAAATATTCCATACTTTTAATTCCTCGGGAAATATACCTTAATAATACATAAAAATTAAGACAGTTAATCGTAAGTTAATTTGATTTATTTTGTTCAATATGATTAGCTAATTCAAGTAAATTAAGTAAATATGGCAATTTATTCGAGAAAAAAGAAAAAATCTGGTTTTAGAATTTTTATCTATAGCCTTTTCTTTTTGTCAGTCTTTTTAATCTTAGGCTACTATTTCTTTTATCCCACCAATTTAAAAACCGTCTTAGATGAAAATCTTGGTGGGACAGTTGTTGAAATGCAAAATGAACAAGAAAAAATAATTGAAATTGATGAAACTAAAAATTCTCAATCAGATATTGAAATTGATTTATCAAATTATCTTCAAATAAGCGATTTACATAAAAACCTAAAAGAATTTATCCAAAACAATCCTAAATTTATTATAGACGTCCTTAGAAAATATCAAGATGAGCAGAACAAAATTGAACAAGAAAAAATAAGTCAACAAAATAACTCAAATATTATCAATTTAAATTTATTTGATAATTCAATGATAGTCGGTAATAAAAATGCTACCAAAATTATTTATGAGTTTGTTGATTATAACTGTGGTTATTGTTTAAAATTTCATCAACAAGTACAAAGTGTATTAAACGAAGATCAAAATACTAAATTAATTATCATGCAGATGCCTATTTTAGGTGAGAGTTCTATTACCTTTTCTAAAATTGCTGTAGCCGCAAGTTTTCAAAATAAATTCGAAGAGGTCCATAACTACCTGTATTCCTCTGATAGAAAGTCAAAAATGGCCGATATTTTAGGAGATTTATTTTTGATGAATATAGATATTGCTCAATTAGAAAAAGATATGAATTCTGAAGAAGTTTCTAAAGTGATTTTATCACATGAACAATTTGTGAACGATTTTAAATTTAATGGAACTCCTGCAATTATAATCGGGGAAACAATTATTCCCGGTTACATAGAAAAAGATAAAATAATAGAAATTTTGGAAAATGAATTTTCCTAAATTCTATGAAATTAAATAATTTTTCAAAAATATCTTCGAACATATTCAGCTCTCGTGTTACTGGATTTTTTCGGGATGTATTGTTTGCAAATTTTCTAGGAGCTAACATCTTATCGGATGCTTTTTTATTTGCTTTTAGATTGCCAAACCTTTTTAGAAGGATTTTAGCCGAAGGGGCAATGAATAGTGTATTTATTCCTCTCTATATAAGACAAAGTAAGGAAAGTCAGTCACTTGCTAGCGATTTTACTTCTGCAGTTTTTTTAATTTTTTTATCAATTACCTCAATAATGACAATTTTTGTCTTTCTATTTAGTGAGCAAATTACCAGCTTCCTTGCCCCAGGTTTTATAGACAATGAAGATCAATTTAACTTCGCCATTCAATTAATTCCTATAATTTTCCCTTTTTTAATATTTGTAACACTCTCTGCAGTAATCAGCTCAGTTTTAAATATAAAAGGAAAGTTTTTTTTACCATCGTTTTTATCAGTCATTTTAAATGTGCTTATGATAGGCACTCTTTTGATATTTAAATCTGAATCGCATTTTCCTCTAGCATGGTCAATTTTAATAGCTGGGATAATTCAATTATTTCTTTTAATGATAAATGCTAATTTTTTTAAGTCATTATTTCAATTTGGCTTAAAAAAACTATCACTTTTAGGTTCTATTTTAAGAACGTTTTTTAAGAGGTTTCTTTTTTCTGTTTTAGGCTCGGGTATTGTTCAATTAAATATTTTTGTTTCGATGTTATTTGCATCTTTAGTAGGAGAGGGTGCGATCAGTCATATTTACTACGCTGATAGAATTATAGATTTGCCTTTTGCTTTAATAGCAGTTGCGATGACATTTACTCTTTTACCTTACTTAAGCAAAAATATTCTAGATGAAGAAAAAAATGCAAATGCCTTTAATCAAACTATTATTTTTTGTTTTATTTTTGCTCTACCAAGCAGTTTTGCTTTATTTTTTATTTCTGAAGATATAGTAAGAGTTTTGTTTGGTCGGGGTGAATTTTTAAATAAAGATATTTTGATTACTAGTAATTTGCTTTTGATCTATTCTTTCTCTCTTCCTGGCTACATGATCTCCAGAATTTGCAATCAAGTTTTCTACTCATATGAAAGAGTAGATTTGCCAATTAAGGCATCTATTCCCACTTTCATTTTAAATTTGGTTTTGTGTTTTTCTCTTTATCGTCCACTAGGCGTCTATGGTTTGGCTATAGCAGGAGCTATAAGTGTTTGGATAAATGTATTTATTCAAATTTTTTATTTGAAGATTTATTTCTCTAATTTCTATAAGAAAATTAAATTTTTAAATATTATAAAAATAGCAAAAATATTAACCTCATCTTCAATAATGATATTTGTGATTTTATTTTTGCAAAATATCTTAAATCTCAACATATACATTGATTTGATAATTTTAATTGTAATTGGAGTTTTTGTTTTTTTTGCAGTCTTAAATTTATTAAAGTTGGAAGAATATCGTTTGATCTATAAGTCAGCACTATTTAATTAGATTTACTATTTACTATCCTGTTTTTTTATATAAAAGTAAGAAACCCAATCTTTGGGCGTGTAGCTCAGCTGGTTAGAGTACTTGCTCGACACGCAAGGGGTCACAGGTTCGAATCCTGTCACGCCCACCATTTACTTTTAAGTTACTTAGTGTAAATTTTCACTAATGAGAATATTTATATTTGCTGTTACTTTTTTACTCTTTCATTTAAATTTATCTGCCAATAGCTTTTCTATTTTTGGGGGCTCTTACGACTATGACGATGACAATACTTCTACGCTTTATGGTCTAAATTATCATCTTTCTGATAATAAATTTAGCGTTTTTAATGTTATCGATCTAAATCCTGTAATTGGAGGATTTGTGACAGCTAAATCTGCAACTATGTTTTATAGTGGTTTTGAGACAAATATTGGCCAAGATTCCATATATCTTAATTTATCCTCTTCAGCTGGTATTTATTCTAATGGTGACGGAAAAGATCTAGGCAATGCATTGCAGTTCAAATCTGAAGTAAATCTTTTCTATAGATTAGGTAAATCATCTAGCGTTGGTTTGGGATCACATCATATTTCTAATGCGGGTCTTAGTTCGGTTAACCCTGGTACAAATAATTTTTACTTGATTTTTAATAGAGATTTTTAATTTAAATCTAAATTAAGTAATTGTTTAACTCTCTCTAATCGTTTATTTTTAGTTATGGTAAAAAATTTTTTAGCCTACTTATTTCTTTCTGCTCTTCTAGCGATAGTGCTAGTAATTGGATACGATCCAATAATTGGTTACTACAAAGCTAATCCCTATATTAATGGGCTAATTCTTTTAACTCTTATTATTGGCTTCTCAATTTATACAGTAAAAATTATTTCATTGAGTTCAGAATATAGGTTCATGAATTCTGTTGCATTTGGAAAATTAAAGATCAATGACACAAGTCTCAATAATTATCCTATTACTAAAAATATTGCCAAAAACTTAGGAATAATTTCCTCAAGTAAAACTATTCATAAGTCTTTAGAAGAAATTTTAGATGAACTTTACTCAAGCATTGAGAATGGAAAAGATATTTCAAAATATTTAATTAATTTAGCAGTTTTTTTAGGATTAATAGGAACCTTTTATGGACTATTACTTACTATAGGAAGTGTCTCTAATGTTATTGATGGCCTATCTATTGAGCAACAAGACTTTGGAGTATTTTTTGACTCACTAAGAAATGGACTAAAATCTCCACTATCTGGAATGACTATAGCCTTTAGCTCTTCTTTATTTGGCTTAGTTACATCATTAATACTGGGGCTATATGAGATTATCACCAAAGGAATTAAACAAACTTATTTTGAGTTCTGCGAAAGTCAGATCAGACTTTATTATAAAGCTAGTTCTAAATCAAAAAGCACTGGCAACAATAATGATAATTCAGAGTTGATATCCAAACTATCTGAGCTCGTTGAAGGTATTAATAAGATAAATAATAATTTTTCAAATTCCAATGAAGAGATAAAAAAAGAAATTTCTTCTGAAATAAAAGATCTTAGTAAAAGTATTAAAGATTTAGTAAAGAAGTGAGTTACTATTCTAAGTCCCAAAGTTCTGAGGATAATAGCTTAATTTGGCCTGGTTTTGTAGATGTCCTAGCTTCTACATTAATGGTAATTATATTTGTTGTATTGCTTTTTACTGTAGCTCAAGTTTATTTAGGCGATTTAGTAGTCGGAAAAAATGAACAAATTCAAAACTTAGAAAAAACTATAGAAATTCAAGATGAAACTATAGTTGAACAAGATCTTTCATTATCTGATAAAGAACTAGCGCTAATTGAAAGACAAGAAGTAATAAGTCAATTAGATACCGAACTCGAAATTCTTGATGAGGAGATCAGACTGAAACAGTCTGAAATTTCTGAGAAAGAAAATCTATTAACAGCCAAAGATGAAGAAATATTTGAAAAAGAGAGTCTCATAACAGCTAAAGATCAAGAAATATCATTACAAGATGAACTCTTAAAACAAAAAGATGAAACAATAATAACTTTAGACGACTTAATCGATAAACAGGCCTTAGATATTACTGAGTTAAACGAAATTATTGCACGTATTACTGAAGAATTATCTTTATCATTGGAGGAAAAAGAAGAACTAAGAGGAAGGTTATCCTCTCTAAATGAAGAGCAAGAACTTTTAAAAAGCCAATTGCAAGAATTAGGTGGAGAAAATCAAGCTTTAGTAGGACAATTATCAGACTCTCAAGGAAGGATTCAGTCTCTTCTTGAGTCATTGAGTTCTTCAGCAGATGAAAATGAAATTTTAGAAACTCAAATATCTTCAGTAGAAAGCCAAAATCAGTCGCTTAGAGATCAGATTACATCTTTGGAGCAAGACTCCGTAATCCAAACTACAAGCTTAAATGATGCTTTAGCGCAAATTTCAAGATTATCTGAGGATATTAAGATCCTGAGCAATGAAATCCAATTACTCAACAATTTGCTTGACTCAAAAGAAGCTGAAATAGCTTCCAATAAAATAGAACTAGGAGAATTAGGAGACAGGTTAAATAGAGTTTTAACAAGTGAATTATATAAATTACAAAAATATAAATCTGAGTTTTTTGGTCAACTATCTGAAACCCTAGGGCAAAGAGAAGACATACAAATCAAAGGTGATAGATTTATTTTTCAGTCAGAAATTTTATTTGAGTCAGGAAGTGCAGATATTCAAGCAGGCGGAAGGGTAGCATTGTCTTTAATAGCTAAAACTTTAATTGATTTATCTAATCAAATTCCTACTGATTTGAATTGGATTTTACAAGTAGACGGACATACAGATAAAATTCCAATAGCTACAGCCAGGTTTCCCTCTAACTGGGAGCTTTCACACGCAAGAGCTTTAGAAGTTGTAAAGTTTTTTATTCAACAGGGAATACCTGCTGACAAATTATCAGCTAATGGTTATGGCGAACACCAACCAATTAGCTTGGGTAGTTCGCCTGAAGATTTAAAATTAAATAGAAGAATTGAATTAAAAATTACTCAAAGGTAACTTTATTCAATCCACATTTTGATGATCTTGTCAGGATCGTCGACCATTCCGTTTTTAATAGGATCTCCTTTTTTGATCATATCAACGAATTCCATTCCCTCAATTACTTCTCCCCAAACAGTATATTGGCCATCTAAATGAGGAGTATCATCGAAACAAATAAAAAATTGGCTATCCGCACTATTTGGGTCCTGTGCCCTTGCCATGCTCAGCGTACCTCTTTTATGAGGTGTATCATTGAATTCAGCATTTATATTATTACCAGATCCACCAGTTCCAGCGCGTCTTAGGTCAAAAGACTCAGAGTTTGAGTTCCCAAACTGAACATCTCCAGTTTGAGCCATAAAACCATCTATAACACGATGAAAAACCACTCCGTCATATTTGCCTTGAGCTACTAGATCTTTGATTTGTTGTACGTGGTTTGGTGCCTTATCATCTAAGGTCTTGATTTTGACGATACCGTCTTTGAGTTGTAAGTTAATGACATCCTCCTTTGATAAAACATTATTAGAAAAAAATAGAAATATGAGTGAAAAGAAAATTTTTGTCAATTTCATCAGATCAAACTAACACAATTTAAAAACGATAAAATTTAATTTTTCGATAATTCTGTCGCTATGGACATGATCTTTTTTTTTAAAGAATTAAGTCCATTGGAGCGAGAAGGCCCCAAATGACTTGATAAACCTATTTCTTCAAAGAAATCTAGAGGTTGTTTTAATATAGTTTGAGGTTCTTCATCATTATATACAAATTGAACCAAATAAAATAACCCCTGAACGATCACTGAGTCACTGGCGCCAATAAATTTCAATTTGTCATCAGATAATTGAGGAATTACCCATAAATTAGAGGTACATCCCTGAACTCTGAAATCCTCAGTTTTATATTTATCCTCTAATTTTGGTAACTTTTTGCCAAGGTCAATAAGATATTGATATTTGTCCTCCCAATTATCAAAATAAGAAAAATCCTCTTTAATTTGGTTGATTTTTTCTTGAATTAACATAAATTCCCACTCTATTAAATTAACTTAAGAATTAAACATGAAAATTAAAAGCTCACTTAAATCTGCTAAAACTAGAGATAAGAACAATCAATTAGTTAGAAGAAAAGGTAGATTATACGTTATTAACAAAACAAACCCAAGAATGAAGGCCCGTCAGGGTTAATATACTAGCTTAGAAACTTTTCTGCCTCTAAAGCAGCCATGCAACCCATCCCCGCAGCAGTTATAGCTTGTCTATAAACCTTATCTTTTACGTCACCTGCAGCATAAACTCCCTTTAATGAGGTCTCCGTACTATCGGGTTTAGTAATTATATATCCTTCTGAGTCCATATCGATTTGTCCTTTAAAGAGTTTAGTCGCGGGATCATGACCAATAGCAATAAAAACCCCATCTAAATCAAGGTTTGAGTTTTCATTTTTATCTTTATGGTAAAGTTCAATAGATTTTAAGTCTTGATCGCCAATAAATTTGGAAACCTCAGTGTTCCAAATGAATTTAATTTTAGAATTATTTTTTAGGCGATCTTGTAAAATTTTTTCTGCTCGAAGTTGATCTCTTCGGTGAATAAGAAATACTTCAGATGCAAATTTGGTAAGAAACAAAGCCTCTTCAGCAGCACTGTTTCCCCCACCAATAACTGCAACTTTTCTATCTTTAAAAAAGAATCCATCGCATGTAGCGCATGCCGATAAACCATGTCCTTGAAATTTTTCTTCATTTTCCAGTCCTAGCCACCTTGCTTGCGCTCCAGTGCTTATGATTACAGTTTTAGATTCTATAATACTACCATCATCCAGAAAAATTTTTTTTAATGAGTTATTAAGTTCAACTTTAGTTACTTGAGTATTTAATATTTCTGTACCAACTAATTGTGCTTGCTTTTGCATTTGTTCCATAAGCCACGGGCCTTGGATAGGGTATTCATAACCAGGATAATTCTCAACATCCGTAGTAATTGTCAACTGACCACCGGGTTGAAGACCGCTTATAAGAGTAGGATTTAAATTAGCTCTAGACGAATAAATTGCTGCCGTATAACCAGCAGGACCTGAACCAATAATTGTAACTTCTTTAATATTAGCCATTTATTGGCCAGCTAGTAGGGAAGGTAACGTAGTTAATTTGCATACATCTTCTCTCGATTTTAATTTCTTTTTTTTCTAGTCCGTGCCAAGTATTATTTCCTGAAGCAAAAAAATACCCCGAGTTATGTTTATAAGGTATTGTTTTAACAAGCTTCATATCAAGATCATAAAAATCAGTACCTAGTTTTTCAGACTCATCATAGGTATTAATAAAAAGCATCATTGTCATAAGTTTCTCTGGAATATCTAAATGGGGTTTTAGCCAAAATCCTTTTCGATCAGCAATGTACTCAATTCGAATATAGCTATTAGTTAAGTCCTTTTTGATTTTTTCTTGGACCGCATCAATTACCTCTTTGTCTTTTAAGTCCTCGATAAGTTTCATTCCGTTAGGTAAGAGATTAGAATTATCTTTTTCTAAAAAAACTCTTAGTTTGCCGTCTATGCCGTCTCCACCTGCATCAGCGGCTCTTGTACCATCAAAAGAACGAGGAGCATCAGAGATTTTGACATTTTGAAGTTCACCTATCATTTCTTCTGAAAGAGGCTTGTCTAGCTCCCAATGAGGAAAAGGGTCATTATAGGATTGAATTTTATGTAATATTGAATCTTTAAGAGACACTATTTTTGAACCATAAATTACTTTTTATCTTATTCAAGATCTTACTTTTTAACTCTGAATTATAACTACTCATTGAGACAGTGTAGGGTTTCATTTTTCTACTGAAACTTTTAATAAAACCTTTTTGTTTAACCATTTGATGGAATAATTGATATCTTTTAGGACAACTATCTTCTTCGAACTCATAGAGGAATGTTCCTGTTTCAGATGAGATTGCTTCAGAAATCATTGAAATAGAGTCCCAAGTTACAATTTGCATATTAGACTCTGATAGAAGATTACCATAGGTGACAGGATCAAATAAATTAGTAAATAATTTTATATTATGATTCTTTAGCATTGATAAATTTTTAATAAATTCAGAAGGCGTTCTTCTTGAGGGAATAACGTTTACAGAAGAAATTTCTGATAAAAAATATATATCATTTAATATTTTATTTTGTGTTTCTTCGTTGAACTTGAAATACTTGTTAGAACCTCCAATAATAAAGTTAATGCTATTTGTCTTTTTTTTATTTAAATCAAAATTAATATTATGAAGAGCGAGTAATGTTGAAATACTATTTGGTTTTTTTAGCCGATCATGCTCTGGAGATATTATTAAATCAAAAAGATCATGATTTGATTTAGGATCTTGGATATGAATATTGAAAACAAGACCTTTAAACTTTTTTTTTAAGTAAATAGAAGCTTTAACACTTTTTTTACCACAGCTGATCACTAATACTTTTGATTGGATTTTTATTTGATCAATATTTTGATAAGCATTTGCACTGGCAGGAATAAGCTGAATTGGGAGATTTTTAAAAAAAGGTTTAATTTGAACATCAAAGTTTCGGTATGAATTGCAAATTAAATTTGCAAGACCTTCTATTTGACTTCTCATCCCAGCAGCCCCCTCGCTGATGGTGATAGCTTTTAAGTCAATCAAATGATTTATTTAAAACGAACAGATTTAATTTCATAAGAAGTCACACCTTTGGGTGTAGAAACCTCTATGTAATCGCCTTTTTTCTTACCAATTAAAGCTCGTGCAATAGGACTGGTGACAGAAATTTTTTTTTGTTCTATGTCTGCTTCAACCTCACCCACAAGTTGATATTTTGATTCTTTATTGTCATCTAAGTTGATGATGGACACTGTGGCTCCAAACTTTACAACAGTTCCTGATAACTTAGAAACATCAATGATTTCCGCTTGAGCTATTGTGCTTTCTATTTCAGCAACTCTACCTTCAATAAAGCTTTGTTTTTCTCGAGCTGCATGGTACTCAGCATTCTCAGATAAGTCACCGTTACTTCTTGCGTCTGCAATTGCTTTAATAATAATTGGACGTTCAACGGTCTTTAAGTGTTTTAACTCGTCAAGGAGCTTTTTTTGCCCCTCTTCTGTCATTGGTATTTTTTCCATATTTCTATCTCAATAAATAAGTGGTAGAAAATATTTAATTTTCAAGAGGTTTTCAAATGAATTTTTACTTAATAAATATGATGATTTTGAATAGCTTTAACCGAAATTTCACTATTTTTCAAAGATATCAGTGATTTATATAGTATTTTAGCACTTCTTAAGTTGGTAAAATAGGGAACATTTAAATCAACAGCAGTTCTTCTAATTGTGAAACTATCTTTGATTGCTTGTTTATTCTCAGTGGTATTGATTACCATGTCAATTTTACCATCTTTAATGAACTCAACCACATGTGGGGAACCCTCAGCCACTTTATTCACCAAATTGGTAGAAATCCCTTTTTTTGTAAGAAACTCATGAGTTCCTCGGGTTGTATAAATATTATAGCCACTTTTGCTTAGTGAATTAACAATCTCAAAAATATCCTCTTTATCCTCGTCTTTAACTGAAACAAAGATATTTTTAAGATCATATAGCTTATGTCCAGAGCCTATCTGACTCTTCAAATATGCCATGTTGAAATCCTCATCTATACCCATTACTTCTCCAGTGCTTTTCATTTCTGGTCCTAAAATTACATCTGTGTTTGGAAACTTATTAAAAACAAAGACTGCCTCTTTAATAGCAAAGTAAGGTAAGGACTCAGGTTCAAAGTCGATGAATTCTTTAGATAACGATTTCCCAGCAATTAATTCTGCAGCAATTTTAATAAATGGTATACCAATGGCTTTTGCTAGAAAAGGAATTGTTCGACTGGCTCTAGGGTTAGCTTCGAGAATATAAATTTCATTATCTTTAATTGCATATTGCACATTCATTAACCCTATTGTACCTAATTCATTGGCAAGGCTTTTACTAAAACTTTTAATGGAGTTAATTATTTCATTGCTTAGAGAAAATGGGGGAATGCAGCAAGCGCTATCTCCTGAATGAACACCAGCTTCTTCTATGTGTTCCATAATTCCAGCGATCATGCAATTGCCCGCCTTATCTCTTAAAACATCTACATCTACTTCTTTGGCATCTTTTAAAAATTCATCAATCAAAATTACATTATTTTCAAGTGCCCAATAATTTTGATCAATATAATTTTGAACATCCTCAGAACTATTCATTTTTTCCATCATCCTACCCCCAAGAACATAAGAAGGACGAAGCAAAATAGGGAAATTTAATTTAGTTGTCTTTTTGAGAAGCTCTTTGGTTCCAATAGATATGTCGCTTTTAGGTTGTTTTAATCCTACTTTTTGAATTAATTGCTGAAATCTCTCTCTGTCTTCAGATATATCGATAGCATCAAAAGATGTGCCGAGGATTTCATATCCAAACTCTTTTAATTTATTAGCTATACGTAAGGGAGTTTGACCGCCAAATTGCACAACGACCCCTTTAACAGTACCTTCAGAGCTTTCTCTATCTATGATATTTTTAACAAATTCAAAGTCTAAAGGTTCAAAATATAGTTTGTCTGATGTGTCATAGTCTGTTGATACGGTTTCAGGGTTGCAATTAACCATGATTGTTTCATAGCCTAATCTTTGAAAAGATTTTACAGCTTGAACACAGCAATAATCAAATTCTATTCCTTGACCAATTCTATTAGGCCCTGATCCAAGAATTATGATCTTTTCTTTGTTTGCTGGCCTAGCTTCACAGCTAAATGGATTTATATCTTTACTGAAACTGGAGTAGAGATAGGCCGTAGAAGAGTCAAATTCATTGCCGCAAGTATCAACTCTTTTAAAAACATTTTTGGCACCATTTTTACTTAACATGTCATAAATGTCTCCAACTTCTTTTTTAATTAAGCTAGCAATATGTGTATTAGAAAAACCAATTTTCTTAGCTTGAATGATCAAATTCAAATCTAATATTCCTTGGGATTTTATAAGTAATTTTTCAATATCAATTATTTCGTTAATTTCTCTTAGGAAAAAATTATCAATTCCAGTTATTGAGTTAATATCGTCAATAGTAAAATCTCTTCTTATAGCTTCAGCTACTAAAATCAATCTATCAGGCCTTTGTATTGATAGCTGTTCCCTTAACTCATCATCTTTTAAGTTCAATAACTCGTGAGAAATATCAAAACCTAAATTATCACCTTCAATAGAATATAAGCCTTTTAAAATAGACTCCTTAAAGCTCCTTCCAATTGCCATAATTTCCCCAACTGACTTCATGGCTGTATTCAAAACTTTTGGTGTTCCTTGAAATTTTTCAAAATTAAATTTAGGGATTTTTGTTACAACATAGTCAATGACAGGTTCAAAACTAGCTGGAGTGACTTTGGTAATATCGTTTTGTAATTCATCTAATGTGTAACCTACAGCCAAGAGAGCGGCAATTTTAGCAATTGGAAACCCTGTTGCTTTTGATGCAAGTGCAGAGGATCTGCTTACTCTAGGGTTCATTTCGATGATTAATATTCTTCCATTGGAAGGATTAACGGCAAATTGAACGTTAGACCCTCCTGTTTCAACTCCTATTTTTCTTAAAATAGCGATACTCTGATTTCTTAGTTTTTGAAATTCTTTATCTGTCAGCGTTAGAGCAGGGGCGATCGTAATGCTATCGCCAGTATGCACACCCATTGGATCTAGGTTTTCTATAGAGCATACAATTATTGAGTTATCTGATTTATCGCGAACAACTTCGAATTCAAATTCTTTCCAACCAATTAGGGACTCTTCAACCAGAGTCTTGGAAACGGGGCTAAGATCAATGGCATTTTTGACTTTAGGCAAAAATTCATCTTTATTAAAAACAATACCACCGCCAGTGCCTCCAAGGGTATAAAAAGGTCTCAGAATAAGAGGATAGGTGACCTCTGAGGCTATTTTTTCTAAATCAGATTTATCATCTACGATTATACTGAAAGGAGTTTCAAGACCTATTTCAGTCATCGCTTCTGCAAATAGTTTTCTATCTTCAGCTACATCAATTGACCTTGGACTAGCACCAAGAATTTTAATAGGGCTATTAGAGAAGTAATTTTCCTTATTTAACTCTCGTATAATATTAAGAGCAGTTTGACCTCCCATTGTAGGAAGAATTGCGTCTGGTTTTTCTTGTTCAATTATTTTTTTGACAATTTCTTTATCGATCGGCTCTATGTAAGTTTTATCTGCAAATTCAGGGTCAGTCATAATAGTAGCAGGGTTGGAGTTGATAAGAACAACCTGATAACCTTCGTTCTTAAGTGCTTTGCAAGCTTGACTTCCAGAGTAGTCAAATTCACAAGCCTGTCCTATTACAATTGGTCCTGATCCTATTACTAAGATTTTGGAAATATCTTTTCTAGCTGGCATTCGATTTCATTAATTCAATAAATTTGTCAAAAAGATAACGACTATCATGCGGACCCGGACTAGACTCAGGGTGGTATTGAACTGAAAACAGAGGTTGTGATTTAGATTTCATTCCATCAACCGTATTATCAAATAGCGATATATGGGAGATTTCTAAATCATTTGGAAAACCATCATCACTGACAACAAATCCATGATTTTGTGATGTGATTTCTACTTGACCAGTTTCTAAATTTTTAACTGGATGGTTTCCGCCTCTATGTCCTTTGTCCATTCTTTTAGTTTTAGCATTGAAAGCTAAACTAAGAATTTGGTGACCTAAGCAAATTCCAAAAGTTGGTATTTTACTTTCTAAAATTTTTTTAAGTTCTGGTTTGATATTGTTAAATACTTTTTGTGGGTCACCGGGCCCATTACTTAAAAAAATTCCATCAGGTTTTTTTGATAAAATATTTTCTGCTTTAAAGTTCATATCGAACTCAAGTAAATTACAATTTCGATTTGATAGATTTCTTTTTATGTTATCTTTTGCTCCAAAATCAAGAAAAGCAATATTTAAAGAGTCTTTTTTTGTATCTTTAACTAATACTTCTAATTCGTTAGTGTAATCCGCAATTACGTCATTTTCTTCTAGTGTGGGATATTGATCTATTTGATCTATAATTAGGTCAATACCTTTTTCATTGAAATAACTTTCACTACATAGCATGACATTTTTTGGGCCATAATCTCTAATGATTTTAGTCAGGGATCTTGTATCTAAGTCAAAAAAAGCACATGATTTTTGATCTAATAGCCAATTAGTGAAATTTATATTTGATCTCCAATTAGATGAAGAACTAAAAATTTCACTACATATTAAGCCAGATGCATGTATTTTCCATGATTCATAATCTTCATTATTACATCCAACTATACCAATAAGCGGGAAGGTAAAATTAATAAATTGAGACTTGTACGATGGGTCCGTGAGTATTTCTTGGTAACCAGTCATGCTGGTATTAAAGCAAATTTCTGCAATCTTGAATTGCTCAGTACTAAGAAACTTTCCTTTAAAAATGAATTCTTTATTATAAATAAGAAAACCGTTTTGATAATTTTGATAATTTTGATTATTTTGATTATCTAATACGGACATATTAAATCTTGAGTATTAGTATATTATTAGAGAGGAAATTCAAATGAGTTTGGCAGAAAAAGTTTCAGATGACGTAAAAAGTGCCCTAAAAAGTGGGGATAAAAAAAAATTAGCAATAGCAAGATTTCTTTCTTCTGAATTAAAAAATTTCCTAATTAAAGAGAATCTAGATAGGGAATTATCAAAAATCAGTGAAGATAATTTCTTCAAAATTGTCAAAACTCAAGTAAAGCAAAAAAAAGAGTCGTTAGAATACGCAGAGAAGGCTAAAGACTCTAATATGATTGATACTATTAACTATGATTTAGATTATTTAAATTCATTTCTTCCCAAAATGATGAGCGAAGACGCCACAAAAGAATTAATTTCAAATTATATCAAGGATCATCAGTTTACGTCTAATGACTTTGGTAAAATAATGGGATTATTAAAAAAATCTCATAATAACCAAATAGATTTAAATTTGGCTTCTAGTATAATTAAAAAAATTTTCAGTGAATGACAAATGATAATATCAAAGAGGTTATAAATAGAACTTCAATTGTAGATATAATAAATTCTACTATCCCATTAAAAAAAAAGGGAAATAATTATTTTGGACTGAGTCCGTTTAAAAAAGAGAAAACACCCTCTTTTTCAGTTAATGAAGAAAAAAAAATTTTCCACTGTTTTAGTACAGGAGAACATGGAAACGTCATTGATTTTTTAATAAAGGTTAAAGGTTATGATTTCAAAGATGCATTAAATGAGCTCGCGTCTAAGGCTGGAGTAGAATTGAGCTACAAATCATCAAAAATTAATTCAACAATTTACGAAATCAATCAGTTTACAAAGGAACTGTTTCATTCAAATTTATTGCAGTCTAAAATTTGTATGGATTATTTAATTGATAAAAGAAAATTTACTCAAGAAACAATAGAAAAATTTATATTAGGATCGTCCTTTAATTCTGCTCACATTCAAAAAAAGCTTTTAGATAATTTTGAATTAAAAGATTTAATTTCATCAGGTGTATTTAATAAAAACCAAAACTCTAAAATTTTTTTTCTAAATAGAATTATGGTGCCTATAAATAACGTACAAGATAAAACTATTGGCTTTGGGGCTAGGGTGATTAATGAGAGTTTACCCAAATATATCAATACTGCAGAAACTAAATTATTTAAAAAAAAACAAATTCTTTTTAATGAAAGTCAATTAGATAAACATTCAAATAAAAAAATAATATTAGTAGAAGGATACTTTGATGTAATTAAATTGCATCAATTTGGTTTTTCGAATTGTGTTGCACCTTTAGGAACTTCTATTAACCATGAAAGGATTATTGATCTAACAAAGAAGGGATATGAAATTATTGTGTGTCTTGATGGCGATTTAGCTGGAAGAAATGCCTCACTGAGATTAATGAATAATCTACTCTCTTCAAAAGATTTTGAGCTTGGAGTAAAATTTGTTTTACTACCCAAAAACTATGACCCAGATCTTATGTTAGAGTCTAAAATGAAAGATCAGTTAATTAAATTAATTAATCAACCCCTAAACATAGAACAATTTATTGATAAATATTTAGATAAATATTTTTCTAGCAATAATATTGATGAGCAATTTAAAGGCTCTAAAGTATTAAAAGGTATCTTATCTTCAATAGAAAATCTTGATTTAAAAAAAATATTAAATCAATATTTTCAAAATAAATCTCCCAGTTCTAAGACAAGGCCTAAAAAACAAAATACACAATTTTCAACTGCTGAATTTGGGAATGATTTAAAAGCTAAATTTAGTGCAGCCTTGATCATGTTCTATATAGAAAATCCAAACTCTAGAGAAAAAATATATGATTTATTGGCTACAGCCAATTTTCAATCAAAATTTAGAGACATTCGAAACGAAATAATTAAAAAAAACCATTTTAAATCAACATCTAATGAACTTTATGACCATTTAGAGTCTAAAGGATTGAATTTTACAAAAAATTTACTATTTTCTAATGAAGTTCGAAGGCTTTGTAGATTTGCCTCATCTAATTTTAAAGGCGACCCATATAACGAAATTGAAAAAACAGTTAACTTTATAAATAAATAAACATACTAAATGCCAAAAAAAAAATCAGCTAATACAACGAAAACAGCTACTAAAAAAAAAGCTACTACAAAAAAGGTAGTTGAAAAAAAAGTAAAAGCTAAGACTACATCAAAAAAAAAAGAAGAAATTAATCCTTCTGACTTTCTTCAAAAAGAAAATGAAAATCAATTAAAATCCCTCATCACAAAAGAATTTGATAAGGAACTTACAGAAAAATCTGCAGCATATATAAAATCATTTGTAAAGATCGAAGACTCTATTATTTCTGTTAACGATTTTCTAAATTATGTTGAAAATTTAGATGAGGATTTATTTAAATTATTTAAAGCTTATACCAATTCATCCGATAATGATATTAGTTCCTCTCCAGATGACTCGGAGGAGGAAGAAAAATCTACAGGTGTTAAAAGCGATGATCCTGTTCGTATGTATCTTAAGGAAATGGGAAATGTTGAGTTGCTTTCCCGCGAAGGTGAAATCGCAATTGCAAAAAGAATAGAGTCAGGACTAGATAAAATGATGAATTCCATATTAGAATGTCCTGCTTCAATAGACATTCTTAAGAAATGGATTGATCAAGTGAAGTTACAAGAAATTAATTTACGTGAGATCGTCGATTTTGATGAATACTTTAATGAAGAAAATGACCCTTACTCAAATTCATCTAAAAGAAAAGAAATTCAAAAAATCATTAATGATAAAAAGAAAGCACTGTTAAAAGAAAAGCAACAGTTGATGAAGGAACAAGGAATAGAAATTGATAAAGAAAAACTAGAAGAAACAGCCTCAGAAGAAGATGTTGAAAATGAAAGTTTTTCAATCTCTATTATTGAAGAATTCTATAAGCCAGAAATTCTAAAAAAGTTGGATCGAGTTTTGGTTTTGTCAGAAAATATTACTAAAATTAAAAAGAATAAAAATATTACTAAAATTTCTGATACCAAATCACTTAAGGATCTAAAAAAATTCCAAGATGAAATATTAAACTATTTCAATGAAATTAAGATCAAACCTCATAAGTTAGAGGAAATTATCGCCCACCTTTATTCAATTAACAAAGAAATTCAATCTAAAGAAGTGTCTATTTTAAGCATCGCGACTCAATCAAAGATAGCAAGAGATATTTTCTTAAAACACCACAGTTTAAAAGATACTTATACTTTGTATCAGAAACATATGTGTTCGTCTGATGAGAGCTTTAAAGCAATGTTCCAAAAAAATGCTGAAAAATTAAAAACCATTTATAAGGAAATTCTCAGTTTATCTAAAATAGCTAACCAGAATACTATCGAGTTCAAAGAAAAAGTTCGTGAAATCCAATCTGGCCAAAGAACAGCTAATCAAGCAAAAAAAGAAATGATTGAAGCTAATTTGAGGTTAGTTATTTCTATTGCCAAGAAATATACAAACAGAGGCCTTCAATTCTTAGACCTTATTCAAGAAGGAAATATCGGTTTAATGAAGGCAGTAGATAAGTTTGAATACAGACGTGGTTACAAGTTTTCTACATATGCTACTTGGTGGATTAGACAAGCTATTACTCGTTCTATCGCTGATCAAGCTAGAACAATTCGTATTCCTGTCCATATGATAGAAACAATTAACAAAATAGTGAGGTCAAGTAGGCAGTTAATTTTAGAATTAGGAAGAGAACCCACACCAGAAGAACTATCTGCAAGATTAAAAATGCCAATAGAAAAAGTTCGCAAAGTTCTAAAGATTGCTAAGGAGCCAGTGAGTCTGGAAACACCAATCGGTGACGATGATGATAGTTTCCTTGGTGATTTTATTGAAGACAAAAACGCTGTGATACCAGAAGATGCAGTTATGCAGCTTAATTTAAGAGAAACAACCACTAAGATTTTATCTACTCTTACCCCAAGAGAAGAGAGAGTTTTGAGAATGAGATTTGGTATTGGAATGTCCTCTGATCATACCCTAGAGGAAGTTGGCCAGCAATTTAGTGTTACTAGAGAAAGAATTCGTCAAATTGAAGCAAAAGCATTAAGAAAATTAAAGCACCCTATAAGGTCAAAAAAATTAAAGTCTTTTATGGACTCTTAATTTAACTGCACACCTCAGTTAATTTAGATTTATTCTCTGAAATCAGATTATTTAGAATAATATATTTCATAAACAGCTCATCATCCAGTTTATCAACATCTATTAAATTCCTCTTTGAAATTGCGGAGTATGTAAGCGAACAGGCTAAGTCTATATCACCACCATCAAAAGCTGATTTAACTTGAATCGCTATATTATAAATTTCTGGAGATATTTTTTTTAAATCTTCTTCAGTTGGCATAGAGTATGAGGAAATAGAAAATAATAATATTATAATGGCTAAGGCACTGACTCTAATAAATTCTTGTAATTTTAAAATTTGCATATAATAGTAATTTCTTCTAGCTTTTGGGCCTGTAGTTCAGTTGGTTAGAACGCGGTGCTCATAACGCCGTTGTCGCAGGTTCGAGTCCTGCCGGGCCCACCAAAATTCAAATCTTATTTATCTCTTCAGTCAGTTTCCTTATGTCGCCACGGTGTTTTCTTAAAATTTTTGAAAATTCTGATTTTTTTGTAACAAAATATGAGGTGTTTTCTACAATTACATCGAGAATTTTAAAAGTTGAATTTATAGACGCTACTTTCCAGTAAAGATTTATAGAGTCTCTACCATCAATGATTTTTGAATTAATCTGATAAACATTATCTTTCAAATCTATATCTATGAGTTTGATTTCACCAGAAGTTGTGTTGTTTGATAAATTATAAATTGTTTTAGTTATATAATTTTGAAAAGAGACTTCATAATTTTTAAGATCTGACTTATCTGATTTTGATAAAATACTTTCTGGAATTAAGCCATAAGCAATACTTTTTACTGCAAAATTTTTTTCAACAAACTTAACATAATCATCATAGTTTTCATTATTCTGGCCATCAGAATTATTCATAATTTCCAGAAACTTTTCTGACTCTTGGTTAAACCAGCTTGTAATTTCTTCCTCAACAGCGTATGAAAATTGAAAAAAAAATATCAAAGGTAAAATTAAATATTTCACAATCATATTATAATTTGAAATTACCTATTTACTCAATATAAATTTTTGGAGTGGGTAGGTTTTGAACGAAGTCTTCTTCGATTTGAGAATTACGATTTTGATAATATATAGATTTTAACATCTCATAACGATCAGATGAAGATTCTCTAATTAAGTCTATTTCTTCGTCGACCTCAGCTCTTGCATTTAAACCATCACCTATAGAAATATATTCTCTATTAGGTAAATTGTTTGATACAGGATCAATAAAAAATTCTACAACATCTCCACTAAAGTCTCTCAAATTACTTGGCCCTATAATCGGAAGGACCAGATAAGGGCCACTTGAAACACCACCCTTAGCTAGAGTTAAACCAATATCTGTCTCATTTTTGGTCATCCCAACTCTCGATGCTAAGTCAAAAGTACCTAATGAGGTAAGTGTATTAACAGTAAATCTTCCTGCGGAGTTAAGAGATTTTAAAAATTCTCCTTGAAAGACAAAAGCAATAGCCCTAATTGGTTCTCTTAGGTTTCCAAAGAAGTTTGAAACTCCTTTTTCAACAGGATCGGGAGCAATGAATTTATAGGTTTTGATTACTGGTCTTATAACAATATCATCAATAAAAAAATTAAATCCTAATATGGCTCTATTAACTGGTTCAATAGGGTCGTATATTTCATCATATTGGACTGAAGGCTTTACTACATTTTCTTCAGCAGAGGAAATATTAATAAAGCCTAAAATAATTACTAAATTTAAAACAATAACTTTTAAATATTTATTCATTACGTAATATTGTGAATCTAATTATATCAATCAATCTATGGATCTTCATTTATTAAATAAAGAACAAAAAATAGCTGTAGAACATCAAAAAGGCCCACTTTTAGTCTTATCAGGCGCAGGCACTGGGAAAACTAGAGTTCTTACTTCAAGATTTGTATACATCGTAAAAAACCTAAAATTTGATTTTAATAGAATAATTGCTGTAACTTTTACTAACAAAGCTGCAAATGAAATTAAAGAAAGAGTAAAAAAAGCTTTAGATCAAAATATAGAATCCCCTTGGATAGGGACTTTTCATTCGATTTTTGCAAAGTTTTTAAGAAAACATGCTCATCATGTTGGTCTTAAGAGTAACTTTAATATTTTAGATAGCGAAGATCAAAAAAAACTTATCAAACAAGTTTTAGAATATTGTAAAATTGATAAAGAGGTAAGTGAAAGCATTTATCTAAACGAGATTCAAAATCTAAAAGATGAAAAAATCTTCCCTCAAGATAAGAGTAAAATTTTAAAGTATTCCTCTTTAGAAAATATTGATGAAATTTACAATATATACCAACAAAGATTAATTGAAATTAACGCTGTTGATTTTGGCGATATTCTTCTTCACAGTTATTTTATTTTAACTAACCATAAAGATATCCAAGAAACTCACTCTAATTATATTCAACATATCCTCATAGATGAATTTCAAGATACTAATTTACTGCAATATGATTTAATTAAACTTCTTCTAAATAATAATCAAAATTTATTCTGTGTAGGAGATGATGATCAATCAATTTATGCTTGGCGCGGAGCTAAAATTGAAAATATTATTAATTTTCCAGATGAATTTAATTGTGAGGTTGTAAGGCTTACTAAAAATTATCGATCAAATAATGCTATATTAGAGGCAGCTTCAAGCGTTATCAGTAATAATAAAAATCGATTAGGAAAAAATTTAGAAAGTTACAATAATGAAATTCCAGAACAAAAAATTAATTTAAAATCTTTTTACTCACAAGAGGAAGAATCTCTTTGGGTGGCCGATAACATTTCAAGAAAATATAACGATCAGGAAACGTTTGGAATTTTAGTAAGGCTGACTGCACAAATGAGAAGCATTGAGGATAAATTGATAAAATATGCTCTACCGTATGAAATTATTGGTGGTCCAAGATTTTTTGAGAGAAAAGAAATAAAAGATGTTCTTTCCTATCTAAAATTAGCTAATAGCCAAAGTGATGATTTGTCTTTTGAGAGAATAATAAACCTGCCTCGAAGGGGAATAGGTGAACAGTCCATTAAGATCATAATTGATCATTCTAGATCAAATAACCTTTCTTTTTTTGAAAGCCTAAAAGACTTAGCTCAGTCAAATAAATTATCACCATCATTATTATCTAAAACCCAACCTTTTATTGATTTAATAAATAAAATTTCAGACCTTATAAATAAAACGAGTTTAGAGGATTTAGGAATATTTGTCATAGAAGAGAGCGGATATTTGAAAATGTTAGAGAATGAAAAAAATAAACTCAAACAAATTGAAAATGAGTCGAGAATTGACAATTTAAAAGAATTGGTAAATGCCTTATCAGAATTTGAAAACCTTGATGAATTTTTAGAACATGTGGGTTTAGTCAACGAAAATCAAAAAAAGACTCATCAAAACTCCATTAAGTTAATGACACTGCATGCCGCTAAAGGTTTAGAATTTGATCATGTCTATTTACCAGGTTGGGAGGAGGGAATATTTCCAAGTTCTCGCGCCTTAGAGCAAAATTCTAGTAAATCTTTAGAGGAAGAGAGGAGATTGGCTTATGTTGGTATAACGAGAGCAAAATATGATCTGAATTTAAGTTATGCCTCCTCAAGATATACTTATGGAATTAATAATTACTCTTTGCCATCAAGATTTTTAAGTGAAATAAAGAACATAAATCTTGAAGAAACTAGTTATATAGATAATCAAAATGATACTAATAGACCAAAATTATTGTCTTCTGATAATATTGCTTTATCTCCTGGGAAAAAAAGGATGATGGAATTTTTGAATAAGCATAAAAAATGATTAATAAAGTAAAATTAATTCAAAAATTTCTCATTAGTAGTAAAAACAAATTTCTTATAATTACAAATAATGATCTTCATTTAAATGAAAGCCCAAATTTAAGTCAAAAAGATATTTATAATATTACTGGATTTGACTGTAGTTTTGGATTTCTCTTAATTCTACCTGATCAAATAATTTTTTTTACAGACTCAAGATATACGCTAGCTGCTAATAAATTTTTCCCTAAAAAGGTAGAAATATATGACATTAGAAAAAAATCTCTATGTGATTATTTGATAAATTTAGGATCAAATTTTAATGGATTGGTTGATACAAGATTAATTTCTTCTCAACAATTTATAGATTTTAATAAAATTCTTTCTAAAGGAAAAATAAAGATTTTACCTTTAAAAGATATAATTTATCCAAAAGAATATTTTCCTGTTTTTGATAGTTCGTATGCATTTAGTTTGCCAAAAAATTATACTCCAAGAAATTATGAAAAAAATATTCAATGGGTAAAAAAAAGAATTAAATATGATGGTTTATTAATCTGGAATAATTCTCATGTCGCTTATATTTTAAATATACGTTCTTTTGAATTAGATAATAGCACCAAACCATTTGCAGGTTTATTTATTCCAAAGAAAAATTTAAAACCAATTATCATTTCGAATAATCCCGGATTAAGAAATATCAAAAAAATTAAAAATAATTTTCAATTACAATCATTTAAAACATTTGAGTCCTATTTAAAAAAAAATAATTTTAAAAAAATTGAATTCGATTTTAGGTATACAAATTTTCATGTTTATCATTCGTTAAATAAATTCTTAAAAATTGATAAAACATTAATTCCTATAGATAAATTCATGTCAAAGAAAACAAAAATAGAACAAAATAATATTATTAATTGTCATTATGAAGATGGTTTAACGATGACTAAATTTTTGATTCAATTAAAAACTAAAAAATTAAACATTAAAAACGAATACCAATTATCTAACTCTCTTTATGAATTAAGAAAAGAAGGGGTAAATTTCTTTAGAAATTCTTTTGAATACATCTCAGCCTTTGACTCAAATGGAGCTATTGTTCATTATCGACCACTTCCAAATAATTCTTCAAAATTTAAAAATCAATCTTTGCTATTGATGGACTCTGGAGCGCATTACCTAGAGGGGACAACTGATATAACCCGAGTGTTCAAATTATATACGCCAGTAAAGAATAAAGTAAAAAATGCATATACATATTTACTTAAATCATTACTCAAATTAGAAAAAAAATACTTTTCTAAAAATTTATTAGCCTCGGAATTAGATAGTTTTATCAGGTCTTATCTTCATAAATTTAATATTACTTACGGTCATGGAACGGGGCATGGTGTTGGCTATTTTAATGACGTACATGAAAAATATCCCATCATTTCACCCCTATCTAATCAAAAGATACTTGACGGTAATTTTTTTTCTATTGAACCTGGCTTTTATGTTTCTAATGAATTTGGACTTAGAATAGAGAACTTATACTTTGCTAAAAAATATACCAATGGCATCAAGCTTGAGGGGGTGACTTTAGTTCCTTATGATCTTGAATTGATAAATTGGAAATTAATCAATAATCAGGAAAAGCTAGCCATTAAACAATATCACCAGAAAATATATGAAAAATTAAAAGGACAGTTAGGATCTGAATACAGGGATTACTTTAAGAAATATTTAATTGATAAGCTCTAGAAATTCTTTCTCGGTTAGAGTTTTAACTTTGAGTTCTTGAGCCTTTTTTAGTTTTGAACCAGGTTTTTCTCCGAATACAAGATAATTTAACTTACTTGAAACATTGGAGGCTATTTTAAACCCCTTTTTCTTAGCAAGATCCTTAGCTCTATCTCTTGATAATTCACTTAATGTTCCAGTAAATAAAATTGATTCATTTGAACTTCTATTATCATCTTTGATAATTTCTATATCTAAAAGATTTAAAATACTAATGGCTTCACTAAGTTGGCCTTTATTTTTGAAGTATTCGCTGAATGAATTAGTAGCCTTATTGCCTAATCCATCAATATTTTCTAACTCTAAATTTAAATCTTCAGAAGAAATTAAACTTTTAAAATTCTCTTTAGATTGAAAATAGTTAGCCAAGAGCTCAGAATTATTTTCACCAACATATCTTAGTCCTAATGAAAATATGAAACGAGATAATGTAGTTCTCTTGGATTTTTCTATTGAAAGAATTAAATTATCATAAGATTTTTGACCAAATCCCTCTAAATTAATGATTTCTTTTTTATGTCTATCAAGGTAATAAATATCTAATTTTTTAGATATAAACTTTAATTCTATAAACTTTTCAATTTGTTTCTCTCCTAAACCATCTATATTCATTGCTTTTTTTGAAACAAAATGTTTTAAAGACTCAACATATTGATACGGGCATTTGGATCCTCCGTTACACCTTTGAACGGTTTCGTTATTTAGCTTAATTATCTGAAATTTTCCACATGGGCATTTATTAGGGATTTTAAATTCTTGATTATTTTTTTCTCTTTTTGATTTATCAACCTCTGAAATATATGGAATTACATCACCAGCTCTTTTTACCCAAACTGAATCATTGATCCTAATGTCCTTTTTTTTTATTTCATCAAAGTTATGTAATGTAGCATTTGAAACCATAACCCCTCCAATATTTATAGGGTTTAGCCTAGCAACAGGGGTAATTGCCCCAGTTCTACCAACTTGAAGATCTATCTTTAAAACCTTAGTTAAGGCTTTTTCGGCATTAAACTTTGCAGCTAACGCCCATCTTGGATATTTTGAAGTATTTCCAAGATCAATTTGGTCTTTGATACTATTAACTTTCACCACCATTCCATCAATATCGAATGGAATTTCATTTCTAATTTTTTCAATTTCATTAATGTAAATATTAATTTTTTCAAAGTTATTAAATTTTTTGGATAGGTTTGAGAGTAGAAACTCATTTTTTGAACAAAACTCAAGAAAACTTTCATATGAGATAAATTCATTATCATTTGAAATATGTCCGTATCCATGAGGGATAAATCTCAAGGGTCGATTTTCAGTTATGTTATTATCGATTTGTCTTAAAGATCCTGAAGCAGCATTTCTAGGATTTGAAAATTGTGATTTTTCATCAAGTTGCTGATTGAGCAAATTAAAATCATCCCTATTAAAAAAAACCTCACCTCTAATTTCAATTAAATTTGATTTACAGTATTTTAATTTTTTTGGTATGCCAATAATGTTAGAAACATTTCTAGTAACATCTTCACCAATAATACCGTCCCCCCTTGTTAAAGATTTTACAAGCTTATTATTTTGATAGGTAAGAGAAAGGGATACTCCATCTATTTTACAGTCAACAATAAATTCATTTTTAGAAATTTTCTTATTTAAAAAATTTTCAGCTTTATTAAAAAAATCTTTTAAATCATCTAAATTAAAACTATTTGCTAGTGATAACATTCTAGAAATATGCTTAATTTTTTTAAATTTTGAATTAGGTTTTGCCCCTACACCTAAGTCATCTAATTCTACAAATTTTGGATTTTCTTGTAAAAATTTTTCATATTTAGATTTTAATCTATCATACTCAAGATCAGAGATTAAGGTCGTAGCATTATAGTAAGCATTGTTGTGTTTAGATAATTGTTCCTTTAAATCTAAAAATTTTTTTTTAAAGACATTAAGATCCTTTTAGTAAATTCGATGCTACTTTTTTCGACTCATCTGTAATTTTAGCCCCACTGATTAAAGTAGCTATTTCTAAAATTCGATCTTTATCTGATAATTCTATAAGTTTACTTTCAAGGTTTTCACCTTTTATTTCTTTAAATATTTTCCAATGTTTATCAGCTTTTGAGGCTACTTGAGCTGAATGCGTAATAGCTATAATTTGGTTATTCTTTGATAATTTCATAATTTTTTCAGATACATTGGATGCTATTTTTCCACTTAATCCGCTATCTACCTCATCAAAAATTAGAATTAAATCATTATCAAAATCCGCTGATAAAGATTTTATTATTAGTAACAGTCTTGACAATTCTCCGCCTGAGGCAACTTTTTTTATAGAACTAAAATCTGCTTTTTTATTTGTCCTAAACTTTATTTCTAATTCATCTATTCCATCAATATTGAAGTTGTCTTCATTCAATTTTATAAATTCAAAAAGAAGTTCTCCTTGTTCTATATTCATATCTGGTAATTCTAAATTAATTTTTTTTGAAAGATTTATAGAGTGTTTTCGTCTTAATGAGGAAATTTTTTCCGCCTCTTGTATGAAAAAACCAAGATCATTTTGGTACTTTTTATATTTTTTATTCTTTTCTTTGTCAAAATTTTGTAACTGGTTTATTTCTTCCTCAACCTGTTCATATTTTTCAGAAAGTTTATCAGGGTCCACTTCAAAAAATTTTGATAGTTGCTGATATTGATAAATCCTATCTTCTACATCATTGAAGTCTATTTCATT
Organism: alpha proteobacterium HIMB59; assembly: GCA_000299115.1. Classification (NCBI taxonomy): domain Bacteria; kingdom Pseudomonadati; phylum Pseudomonadota; class Alphaproteobacteria; order Candidatus Pelagibacterales; family Candidatus Pelagibacteraceae; species alpha proteobacterium HIMB59. The sequence goes on from CP003801.1 coordinate 883,891, forward strand.
AAAATCAAATTTTTCAAAAGTATTATCTAAATCATTAATAAACTCTGTTATCTCTAATGCTGAGGAAGAAAATTTAGATGATAAATCTTCATAAGATTTATCAAATTCAGCTAATTTAATAATATTTTTTTCAATATCTGTGAGTAATCCATTATTATTAAAAGAATTAATCAAATTTTTAAGTTCTGAGGTTAAATCAGCAATTTTTTTTGAATTTTTATTAAGATTCCTTTGATCAGAAAGTTTCTGATATTCATTCTTTTTTGGATTTAGTAATTTAATTTTTTTTATCTTAGAACTTAAAATCTCAATTTTTTCTTGGATGTTCTTCTCATTTAAAGAGTGATTAATATATTCATCTTTAGAATTTTTAAGAATTTTAAATTTTTCTTTAAGTACACTTGTATCTATTGATCCAGTTTTATCAATAAAATCTAAAAAATATTTATTATTATAAAGTTCTTGTTGTTCATAATTCTCTTGAAATTCAATTATATTGCCCAAAGTTTTTTTAACTGCAGTTAAAGATGTAATTTGATTATTTAATAGTATTTTAGATTTTTGATTAGTATCTATTTGTCTTTCTACAATTAAATAATCATCTTCTATTTCTATATTTAAAGAGTCTAAGTTATTTTTAATTTTTTGATTAATTTCAAATACAGCTTTAATAGTTGTAATCTCATTATCTTTTAAATTAAGATTTGAATTATTTTTACCACCAAGAGCTAATTTTAAAGCGTCTATAATAATTGATTTGCCAGCGCCAGTTTCACCAGTGAATGTATTAAAACCTTTAATAAGATTAATAGATAGCTTCTTAATTAATAAAAAATTTCTTATTTCTAATGAGACTAGCATAGAAATTATTCAATTATTTGAATTTCAATTTTTTCTTCTTCTTTATTATTTTTTATTAATCTTATGGGATTAAATTTTTCAAACCAACTTTCGTCATCAGTTTCAATTTCTAATTCATTGATGATGTTATAAGATTTTTCATACCATTTACTTTTTGGGAAATTATATGCAAGAATTGCTGCATAATTTTTCGCAATTTCATCTTCTTTAATTGATTTATATATATTGACTAATAAATAAAGAGTCTCATCTATCGATAAACTAGAACTATGATTTTCATAAATATCTTTTAAGTAAATTAGAGCACCATTAATATTTTTCTTTTCTAAGTAAAACTTAGCTGTAGAGAGTTTATTTATAGCGAGATTGTTGTCTATGATTTGAATTTTAGTAATAATATCAATCTCATATTTGCTATTCGGAAAAGCGTTTAAAATAAAATTAAATTTATCCAAAGCGGTATAAGCATCTTTTTGGCTATAGTCAGGCTTTTTAATTAAAACATAATAAGTCATTGCCTCTAAATAATTTGCGTAGACTATATCTTTGCTACCGGGGTAATATTTTTTGTAATTTTCGGCAAGTGCTCTTGTTTTTTCATAATCCTTTTTTAGAAAATTTATATAAGCATTTAATAACATACCCTTATTGGAATAAGGACTACTTGGAAATAAGACTTCAAGTTTATCTAGCTCGATTAAAGCTAAATCATATTCACCTTGGCTTATGAATTTATTGGCATTTTCAAATAATTCAAAATCTTCTAATTTATTATTTTCATAAAGATTTTGATTTAATTCAAAATCGCTCGTATCATTTGATGCGCAAGAAACAAAAATAAATAAGGTTAAAAGGCTTAGAATCAACTTCATAACTATGAATTATAGCTTCAGAAAAAAGAATAAAACAGTCAAATATCTAATAATTCACTATACGGGCATGATTGATTTTTATTCAGCTTATAGAAAGTTAAATGACCTAAATTCAGAGGTTAGCTGTCATTATTTAATATCAAGGCAAGGAAAAATTTATAATCTTTTGTGTCCTAAATTTAAAGGATGGCATGCAGGAATTTCAGAGTGGAAAAATGTCAAAAATTTAAATGATTACTCTATTGGAATTGAGTTAGAAAATAAAGGGCATGAGCATGGTTATACTAATTTCACCAATAGTCAGTACCATAAATTAAAACAATTGATTAAATTTTTAAAATTTAATTTTTATATAAAAGATAAAGACATAATTTTTCATTCAGATATAGCCCCAAATAGAAAAAAAGATCCTGGAGAAAAATTTAAAGTTAAGAAATTAGGAATAGAAAGATTCAATTTTCATCAAAGAAAAAAGTTTAGTATTAATAGACTTTTAAAATTTTACGGATTTAGTCAGAATTATATAAAAATTCATAAAGCAGATTGTATTAAAGCTGTAAAGAGATCCTTAAATTATAAAACTATAGACTCTAGTATTTCTAAGAATTTTAAAAATAAATTAAATAATTTATTATTTAAGTAAAAGATTATATATTAAATTTGGGTAGTGAGCAGTCGCTTTGTTTTACAAAGAGGAAAGTCTGAGCTTGCGTAGAAAGTGATAACGGATAACATCCGTCGGGGGCAACCCTAGGGAAAGTGCAGCAGAAAAAAACCGCCGAAAGGTAAGGGTGAAAAGGTGAGGTAAGAGCTTACCGGGTGAAATAAATATCATCGCAATATGCAAACCCTATCACAAGTAAGATCAAATAGAGGTTAAAACTTTTTCTACAGTTGACCTGGGTTGATCGCTGGAGCTTAGTAGTAATATTAAGCCTAGATAAATGACTGCTAATTTTCAATAAAATTACAGAACTCAGCTTATAGCTACCCATATATTATTTACATAAACCTTAAATTCCCATATAATCCCGTAAAATACCATGATTATGTTTTTATCATCTTTTTTTGGAATTATTGATAGTAAAAATAGAATTGCTATTCCCTCTTCATATAGAGCTACAATTAAAGAAACTAAGGAAAAAGTATACTTGTTCAAAAGTTTAAAATACCCATGCTTGGAAATTCATCTAGCTTCAAAGATCAATTCGCTTGTTAAAAGTTTTGATGAAAAAGATTTTTTTTCAAAAAAAAATGATCATTTTAAAACAGCAATTTTGTCTGATCTTGAAGAAATTAACATCGATAATGATGGTAGATTTACATTGAGAGAAACACACCAATTATTTTCAAAAATAAAAAAAGAAATTTTATTCATCGGTAAAGGAAATCATTTTGAGATTTGGCAACAGGATTTAGGTGAAAAGCATAAACTTGAGTCTAGGAAAAAGTTTAAATGATTACCAATATGCATAAACCAATCATGGTAAAGGAGATATCTTCATTTTTAAATAAAGGTAAAGAGCTATCAATTCTCGATTGTACATTTGGTGGAGGAGGCCACACCATAAGCTTTTTAGACCTAGGACATAGAGTTACGGCGATTGATGAGGATTTAAACGCTCAAGAAATAGCAAAAGATATTAGAAAACAATTTAATAAATTTAATTTTTTTAAAATGAATTTTAAAGATCTTGAACAAATAGAAGAAAATTATTTAAAAAATAAATATGATTTTATTTTATTAGATCTAGGTTTTTCTTCTAATCAGCTTGAAGATGCTCAAATAGGAATATCTTTCAAAGCGGACTCTAAGCTTAATATGAATTATTTAAACTCTGATTTCACTGCCTACGATATTGTAAATAATTATCCTGAGGAAGAACTATCTAGGGTTTTTGCAGACTATGGTGAGATTAAACAGTCATTAAAACTTGCGAAATTTATTGTAAGAACAAGACAAGACAAGTCTATAAATACTAATTTTGAACTTATAGAAGTTTTAAGAGGTAGTGGAGTAAACTTTAGATCTAAAAAAATTCATTTTGCCACTCAAGCTTTCCAAGCACTTAGAATTGAATGCAATAAAGAGCTTGAGAATTTGAATATTTTTCTGGAAAAAGTTTATAGCCACTTAAATAAAGATGGAATATTAGCAATTATTTCATTCCACAGTCTTGAAGATAGAATCGTAAAAAATTATTTCAGATCCAATTCTTTCAAAAAAGATAAATTTAAAAATCAATCAAATTGGGGATTTGAAATACTTACGAAGAGGCCAATTACGCCAAATCAAATAGAAGTTAAGGATAATCCGCGATCTAGATCTTCAAAATTAAGAGTCGGAAGGTTTATCAATTGATTAAGACAATATCTAAATTTGTAATTTTAATTATATTTATTTTTGTATTTCTCTATTTTAAAAATTACACAAAAATAACAAAAAATGAGTTACAAAATTTGAAAAATCATTATGAAAAAAATTTTCAAATTTATCTAAAAAGAGAAGTTCAGTTGTCAAAAATGCTTAACCAATTTGAATACGAAAGTTTAGATGAAAATTTAGCTTTCAATGAAAGAATTATAAAATTTGATAGAGGTATTGATAGTGATTTCACACTAATAATGGTTGGTTATGATAAACCTCAGCAATGAAACTGACTATAAATTAATTTTTAAAACTAAAAATCTTTATAACTTTTTCTTTGTATTAATCATTATTTTATTTGTTGGTGTCTTTTTTAAAATAATAAATTTATCAGTTCAGGAAAATAATAATCAAATTGAAATAGTATCTGAAAAAAATTCTAAAGTTTTTTTGCCAACAATATTTGATACTAATGGCAACAGGTTAGCTTATTCTGATTTCAATTTTTCAATATTTAAAGTAAATAATAAATTTGAATATTTAGAAAGAGATGCATCCAACAAGCAAATTAAAGAAACATTATATTTTGGCAATCCTGTATTAAAGTTTGAAAAAATATTAACTCGAAAATATCCATTCAATAAAATTTTAACTAATACCCTTGGGCAAGTAGATATAGATCATAATGGAATTTCTCTTTTTGAAAAAAATATAAACGAAACTAATGAAGATTTAGTCTTAGGTATAGATATTGATATTCAAAAAAAAGTTTATGAAATATTGTATAAAGAGGCAAAGTTTCTTGAACCCGATTATAGCCTAAATGTTATTGTTGATTTATCTAAAGAAGAAATACTAAGCAATGTTTTTATAGACAGTAGAAAGGAAAAATTTGATGAGTCTCTCATGCCTATTAAAGACTTATTATTTGAATTTGGTTCTGTTTTTAAACCTTTTACGGTTTATTCTGCTTTAAAAAATAAAAAGATAGATTTAAATGAATTTTTTGATGTTGATCAGCCAGTTTTTATTGGTTCTAAATTAATTGATGATTACCCAAGAAATAGCAATTCACCATTACAGGTTAAAGATATTTTAAAAAGTTCATCAAATCGAGGGGCTATACTAATTCGAAGAAAACTCGATTGTCAGAAAGAGTTTAAAAAAGATTTTTCTTATTTAGGGCTTTTGGAAAATGTCTCTGTAGGATTTAATTTAATATCTAAAGTCCCAGAATTAAATAATTTTAGAGGGGCTTATTGTGATAATTTTCCTTATGGCTATGGTATGGCGATTTCTCCAATACAATTAATTAATGCTTATGGAAAAATAGTCACCGGTAGAGATGATTTTATGGCTTCATTCGAAAAAAAATCGATTAATAATTTAAATGAGTTTAATAACGTATCCACATCATTAAATAAATTATTATTTTACGCTAACGAAACATCTGAAGAACTATATGAAAATTTTTTAGTTGCCGGAAAAACAGGAACAGCCGACACAGGTGATAAGACATCTCAAAATGTAGCTTATGTCAGCTATTTTCCATATAATGATCCCAAATATCTAAGCCTAACTTTTATGTCAAATCCAAAAAATAAATATGGACCTTATATGACTGCTGGAAATACAGTTAAACCAGTTTTTTTTAATATCTTAAAAGAAATTTATGTAAATCTTGACCTTTCTATTCTTGATATCAAAGGCACTGATATATGAATGAATTAAAAACACTTCAAACTAAGGGATTTAAAATTGTATCTAATTGGCAGGAGTGTAATTCTAAATCTATTTTCTTTTTAAATACATTAAATTTAGAAGATTTTGATAAATATCAAAAATTAGCTATCAAAAAAAAATGTACTCATATAATTGCTAACTCATCTATAAAAAAACTAAATAAAATGAGAAATATTAAGTATTATTACATCAATGTTCAAAAAGATTTATTCAAAATAAAAAAAACTTTTTTTGACATAAGTAAATTAAAAATTATTTTCCTAACAGGTACAAATGGAAAAACTTCCATTGCATATGGCTCACATCTTTTATTTTCTCTTAATGGAATAGCTAGTTGTTATTTAGGTACAATTGGATTCTTTATTAATGGTAAAAAAATAAAAAATCTTCCCAATACAACACCTTCTTATTTAGAGTTATCATCCTTACTTTATGAGGCTGAAAAACAAAAAATAAAATATGCATTTATAGAGGCCTCTAGTATTGGTTTTAAAGAGGGAAGACTAGGGGATTTGAAATTTGATCTTTGTTATTTAACTAATCTTCAATCAGATCACTTAGATTACCATAAAAATATTAAAAATTATCATCAGTCTAAAATTGATATGATTAATCTTCATTCAAAAACCTATTCAAAGTTATTAATTCAAGATAAAAATATTAAAAAAAATTTTTCAAATTTTAAAAATAAAAATAAATTTTTAGATGATTTCATAAAATATTACAAAATTAGTATAGAAAGAAAAAATTTTAATTCTTTTTCAATTAAAACTGGTTTTAAAACTTATTCCATTAACACAATTAATGATTTTATGATTAAAAATTTTATATCCATGTTACATATTTATTTTGTTTTTCATGAAAAATTACCTCAAAAAATAAATAAGAAGATGTTTCCTGATGGAAGATCCCAGATAATTTATAATAAAAATAAAAAAGTTATATTAATCGATTATGCCCATACTAAAGAGGCTTTTGAAAATTTATTATCTAATCTTCCAAAAGATATAGACCATAAAATTATTATTTTTGGTTGCGGAGGAGATAGGGATAAAACTAAAAGAACTAAAATGGCAAAGATAGCATCTAGATATACAGACATCCAAATAATTACTGATGATAACCCTAGAAACGAAAACCCATCAGATATCAGAAGAATTCTTGTTGAATCTTCATCAAATCCATTAGAGATACCATCTAGAAAAAAAGCAATTGAAAAAGGTGTTAAACTTTTAAAAACAAAAAAAGGACTATTAATAATAGCAGGCAAAGGGCATGAAAATATTCAGATTTATAAAGATAAAAATTTTACTTTTAATGATCGTCTTGTAGCGAAATCATATGCAAAATATCTTTAAAAAAATAATACAAACTAAAGAAAAATATAATTCTTCAATTGTGTTTGATTCAAGATTAATTAAAAAAAATGATATTTTTATTGGTCTAAAATCAAATAATAGAGATGGAAACCTTTTTGCCTTAGATGCAATTAAAAAAGGAGCTATTTTTGCTATCGTAGATAACAATAAATTAGAGCATGAAAATATTATTTACACTAAAAGTGTTCAATCATTCATAAAAAAATTTATAAAATTTTTATTAGGTGCCTATAAAGGAAAAATCGTTGCAATATCAGGATCTGTTGGCAAAACTACTACAAAAGAAAATATTTATCACATATTAAATAACAATCAGTTTAAAACATATCGTTCTTTTAAAAACTTTAACAATATTCTTGGTCTTCAATTTTCAATTATGAATATGGATATCGATAGCAAATTTGCCGTATTTGAATTGGGCATTAATGCACCAAAAGAAATGAATAATTTAATTAAAATTCTTCAACCTCATTACTCCCTATTAACTTCTGTAGAAGACTCGCACATAGGAAATTTTAAAAATTTTTCTAAATTATTTGCAAACAAAATTAAAATTTTCAATTCAAAAAGGTTAATAAAAGGACTTATCAATATAAGAAATGACAATATTCAATTACCAAAAAAAATTATTAACAAAGTAAAAAGAATAAATTTAGAAAATTTAAAAATTAAAACTCATAAAAATGATGTTTTCATTATTGCTCTTAAAGATAATAATAGTTATCAAAAAATATATTCTGATAAAGATGGTATATTCTTGGAGACAGCTATAATTTCGTTTTTATTCTTAAAGTTATTTATAAGAAAATTTTCAAATAAGAAATTTTTTTATAAAGAAGCTATCCTTAACTCTAGAGGGAATGTTGTCAATAAGCGCTATAAAGATAGAATTATCAAAGTGTATGATCATAGTTATAATGCAAGTCCATATTCGTTGAAAAAACAATTAATTCACTTTGATAAACTAAAAGTCACAAAAAAATTGTGCATTTTAGGATCCATTAAAGAATTAGGAAATCAAACCGAGAAATATCACCGTGCCTTACTGGAAGATATCAAAGATCTAAAATTAAAAAGAATTATTTTGATTGGAGAAGAGTTTTTTAATTTAAGATCATCATACAAAACCTATAAATTTTATAAATCCTATAAGAATTATATTAATGTGATGAAAAAAGATCTTGAATATGGAAAAAATATCTTCGTAATGGGTTCAAGGCTAAATAATTTAGATAAAGTTATTCAACACATATGCTAAGCGATTATCTTTACAATTTCAGAGAAATTCATTTTTTCTTTAATCTCTTTAACTATATCTCTTTTCGAGCTGGACTGTCTCTAATTTCATCATTTATTTTAATTTTAATATTTATGCCTTATTGGATTAAAGTTCAAAAAAGATTATTTCCATTAGGTCAACCAATTAGATCTGATGGGCCTTCGAGCCATTTATCAAAAAAAGGTACCCCAACTTTAGGCGGACTATTAATTATCGCATGTTTGTCATTTAGTACCATTCTATGGACATCCAATTTTTCTAAATTTAACTACTTGCTCTTATTAACAATTTTTTTATTCGGATTGATTGGTTTCTACGATGATTTTAAAAAAATTAAAACAAGAGTAGGAATTAATTCAAAAACTAAATTTTTGCTTCAAATATTTTCTACAATAATTATCTATTTTACAATTAAGTTTTTTAATTTTGATATCAGTAATTTTTATATTCCTTTTTTAAAAGATACTTTTTTTGATATTGGTTTTTTATATTTTTTTATAGCACTCTTTATCATATTAGGCTCAACTAATGCTACAAACCTTACTGATGGATTAGATGGTCTTGTATCTATGCCATTAATATTTGTTTTTTTAACATTTGCTGTTTTTGCATACATCATTGGTAATATAAATTTTTCAGATTATTTATTATTGAATTATATAAGCGGTTCTGGTGAGATTGTAATTTTTTGTACTGCTGCGATTGGAGCTCTATTAGGATTTTTATGGTTTAATTCAAGTCCTGCTGAAGTTTTTATGGGCGATACAGGATCACAATCTTTAGGAGCCACATTAGCAGTTACATCAATTTTATTAAAACAAGAATTTGTTTTAGCAGTAGCTGGCGGGTTGTTTGTTATAGAAGCTTTTTCAGTGATGATACAAGTTTTTTACTTCAAGACCACAAAGGGAAAAAGATTTTTCTTGATGGCACCACTCCATCATCACTTTGAAAAAGCAGGTCTTTCAGAGCAAAAGGTTGTAATTAGATTTTGGATTATTAGTTTTCTATTTTGTATATTAGCTCTTTCATTATTAAAAATTAGATAGTTGATAGATTTAAGAAAAAATTTTTTGATATATGGATATGGCATAAGTGGAAAATCTATTTCAAAGTATTTAAAGAGAAAAAGATCATCTTATCAAGTTTATGATGACTTTTCTGATCTATCATCAATTAAAGAATCAATTAACTTTCAGGAATTAAAGAAAAACATTAAAACTTTTGATTATTTTATTGTTTCCCCATCCGTTAAAATTAATAAAAATCACGTTCTTTACCCTTTTAAAGAAAAGATACTTATAGATTTAGACTTTTTATCTTTAGAAATTAAAAATCAAATTGTTTTTGGTGTTACTGGCACAGAGGGTAAGTCGACAATATGTTCTTATTTATCTCAATATCTATCAGACTCCTTTAAAACACTAATAATTGGAAATTACGGAAATACTATTTTAGACAAGGATAATTTTGAAAAAATCTTATCAAAAACAAAAATAATTATTATTGAATTAAGCTCTTACCAGTTGGATAAAATAAAATTTTTAAAAATTAATCATGCAATTATTACAAATATTTATTCGGACCATTTGCAGTATCATGATACTTTTTCGAATTATATTAAATCTAAATTTAAAATTCAATCTTTCTTAATCAAAAATGGCTCTCTTCATATTAGTAGCATTGAAAGAAGAAGATATTCAACTTTAATCAATACTCATATTAAAAATATAAATACAATTTCTAATGTGAATTTTCATAACAAGATATTTGGTTTTGATATTAATTTACTTAATGAATATTTTACAAAGAGTATTATTTCTTATTGTAAATTTGATTTTAATCAAAGTAAGAAGCTAAAAAATCTCCCTTTTAGAAATGAATTAATTAAAAACACTTCTCATACTAAAATTATCAATGATAGCAAGTCTACTAATCTTGAAAATTCAATAATTAAAATTAATCAAATAAATCTTAAAAAGAAAATAATAATTCTTGGTGGGAATCCTAAAAAATCAAATGTAAAAAAAAATATTATAAAAAATTCTTTAATTCTAATATTTGGACCAAATAGATTTAAAATTAATAAGAGGGTAGAGTGTATCAACTCAAAACTTTTTACCTTCGTTAATCTTGAAAATTTATTTAAATTTTTAAAAGTTATCATTCATCAAACTAAGTGGGATGTAATATTATTTTCACCTGGTGGGGAGTCTTTTGACCAATTTAAAGATTATTCCCATAGGGGTAAGGTATTTAACAACTATATTAAGAAATTCAAAATTTGAAGAACTTACTTTTTAGAGATGACGAAAGTCTTATAGGTTCAAACTGGTATTATTTAGAAAAAAAATTATTTATTTTTCCTTTGTTATTATCTTTTATAGGTTTATTAGCTATATATTCTCTTATAGGTACTGAATATTCAATCGCTCTTTTATTCAAACACACTGTTTTTTTATTATTTTCATTATCTATTTTATTTTTTTTTAGTCTAATACCCATTAACAATTTAAGAAAAATATTAAATGTCATAGCGATTTCTTTTCTGCTACTTTTGGCTTTAGTTCCTTTATTGGGTTATGAAGTTAAAGGCGCTACAAGATGGATTAACTTGAAATTTTTTTCAATTCAACCATCAGAAATTCTTAAAGGCCCTATACTTTGTTTATTTTCATGGTTTTGCTATTTGTTTATCAAGACAGGCAAATCCCTCTATATGTTTTTATTTATTTTAATTATGTTAATTGTATCAGCATTCCTTTTACTACAGCCAGATATTGGAACATTGATGCTTTATTTATCATCTTTTTTTCTATTGATTATTTTATACCTGAGAAATATAAAACTTTTTTTTATATTGGGATTTTTTGGTGTTTTATTATTAGCTTTTGCTTATTTCACCTTTGATCATGTAAGCTTAAGAATAGATAAATTTTTTTCAAGTGAGAGCTCTCCTCAAGTAGCAAGAAGCCTATCAGCTATAATTGGAGGAGGTTTTTTTGGAGTTGGGTTAGGTGAAGGACAACTTAAATATTCTATCCCAGAATCTCATAACGATTTTATCTTTGCTATCTTAATTGAAGAATTTGGAATTTTTTTTGGTTTATTTATTGCTTTGCTCTACCCAATATTTTTCTTTTTGATTAAACAAATTTTAAAAAGTCAGCCTAATTTATTTATTCAAAATACTACGTTTTCATTATGTTTTATTTTATGTATCCAAGCCTTTATTAATATAGGATCATCTATTGATCTGATACCACCTACTGGAATGACCTTACCGTTTATAAGCTATGGGGGTTCCTCAATGCTTTCTTATGCGATTATTTTTGGTACATTAATTAACTTTTCAAAAAATGAAAAAAATTCTCTTAGTAACACATCATGACTTAAGTGATCCAGGAATAATATCTAGTCTCTTACATTCAAAATATCTAACCTGTAATATCAATTATAAAAACCTCCCTTTGTTGAAACAAAGTGAAATCAAAGAATACACCGCGATAATAATATTTGGTGGTAAAATGAGTGCTAACAGCAAATCCAGATATATTAAAAATGAATACAAGTTCCTATCTAATGCAATTAAACTTAAAAAAACAATTATAGGAATTTGCCTTGGTGCACAAATTATAGCAAAGTTTTATGGTTCAATTATTCAAAAATTTTCAAATAAAGAAGTTGAAATAGGATACAGAAGCACAAAAAGAATTAGCAATTCAATCATCAATGATCGTACAAAATTCTTACAGTTTCATAATGAGGGAATTTCAATAAATTCAAATATGGAACTATTATCTAGTGGAAACTTATTTAATGTAGATGCCTTTAAAATTAAAGATAATAATGTTTATGGTTTTCAATTTCATCCAGAGGTCACAGCCAAAATGATAAAGAATTGGTATGGTAATTTGAAATCGATTGAAAAAGGAACTGATACAATAAATAAAATATTAAAAGATCATAAAATTTACCATCAAAATAATTACTTTTGGTTAAAAAAAATTTTAAATAAAATAATAAAATGATTAATTTTTATTTTTCAGATGAATATTTAAATCATGATACTGGATCACATCCTGAGTCTATTCAAAGAATTAAAACTGTAAAACAACTTTTAAATGATAAATATAATAATCATAATTTTATTGAGCCATCAAAAGCATCAACTAATTTAATATCAAATGTACATGACAAAGACTATGTTGAAGAAATATTAATGAATATTCCAAAATCAGGTTTTTACCATTTTGATCCTGATACGATTGCTTCCCCTACGAGTTTGAATAGTTACCTTATGGCAGTAGGAGGCTCAGTTGACTCAGTTATACATTCATTAAATCATCAATTAAAAAATCCTGTTTATTTTTGTGCCCATCGACCGCCTGGACACCATGCCGAAAAAAATAAAGCTATGGGCTTTGGTGTATTTAATAATGTGGCTATTGCGGCTCAATTTGCGTTAGAACAAAGAAATTATGATAAAATACTTATCATAGATTTTGATGTACATCATGGAAATGGTACGCAGCATATATTTGAGTCAAATTCAAACATCTATTATGCTTCAAGTCACCAATATCCATTTTATCCAGGAACAGGTAATGAAAATGAAGTAGGTGTTGGCAATATTTTCAATTGCCCACTACCCTCAGGTTGTGACTCAGAGTTATTTAGAAAACTATTTCAAGAAAAAATAATAGATAAGATAAATATAGAATTTGATATTATATTTTTCTCTGCAGGTTTTGACGCCCATAAATTAGACCCTTTAGCATCTATAAATCTTGAAAATGATGATTTTGCTTGGGTAACTGAAGCCATTTTAAAAAAATTTGCAAAAAATATCCCAGTAATTTCTGTACTCGAAGGTGGATATAATATGGATGGTTTGTATAATGGTCTAGACTTTCATTTAAAAATATTAGATCAGTACTCAAATGAATAAAAAAAATGAAAAATCTTTTGAAGACGCCCTTCAAAGACTAGAGGAAATAGCTCAATTGCTTGAAAATGAGGAAACACCTCTTGAAGATAGTATTAAATTATTTGAAGAGGGAATTGAGTTAAAAGACTTCTGTGAAGAAAAATTAAAGTCAGCTAAATTAAAAATAAATAAAATTATTAAAAAGAATAAAGATCTGGTTAACGAGGATTTCGAATAAAATCTAAGTAACTATGTCTTTTTTATCAAAAATTAATTTTCCTAAGGATTTAAAAAAACTTACACTTGATGAACTTAAGATACTTAATGATGAATTAAGAACCTTTACTATTGAAACAGTATCTAAGACGGGTGGTCATCTAGGGGCTAGTTTGGGTGTAGTTGAGTTAACTGTTGCGCTTCATTATGTTTTCGATACTCCAAAAGATAAAATTGTTTGGGATGTTGGTCACCAAACATATCCCCATAAAATTATAACTGGAAGAAAGAGAAAAATTCATACCCTAAGAAAGAAAAATGGACTATCAGGATTTACAAAACGATCTGAGAGCATCTATGATCCATTTGGCGCAGCCCATAGTTCTACATCTATTTCAGCAAATTTAGGAATTGCCGTAGCTAGAGACTTACAAAAAAAGTCTTTTGATGTGATAAGTATTATTGGTGATGGTGCTATAAGCGCAGGGATGGCTTTCGAAGGTTTAAATAATATTGGTCATCTTAGTAAGAATTCATTAATTATTTTAAACGATAATGAAATGTCAATTGCGAAGCCAGTTGGTGCAATGAGCAAATATTTAGTTAATCTATTGAGTTCAAAAACTTATGAAAATATTAGAGATGTTGTAAAAAATTTTACAAAAAAATTACCTGATGAGGTAGGTAATTTTGCCAAAAAAACCGAAGGATATTTAAAAGGTTATTTAACTGGAAATACTTTATTTGAAGAGTTGGGAATGAATTATATAGGACCTATAGATGGCCATAACCTAGATCTATTAATTCAACTTTTTCAAAAATATAAAGAAAAAGAATTACATGGTCCTGTTTTTCTGCACATCATTACAGAAAAAGGAAAGGGATATGCTCCTGCAGAAAATTCAAATGATAAATTTCATGGAGTATCCTCATTTGATATCCAAACTGGAGTGCAAAACAAATCAAAAGATAAAACTTATACTAGCGTAATCAGTGAAACTTTATTAAAACTCGCAAAAAAAGATAAAAAGGTAACCGCTATTACTGCTGCCATGCCCTCAGGTACAGGTTTAGACAAATTTCAGGAATTATATCCAGATAGATTTTTTGATGTCGGTATTGCAGAACAACATGCAGTTACTTTTGCTGGAGGAATGGCGACTGAAAGCATGAAACCTTTTGTTGCTATTTATTCTACATTTCTTCAAAGAGCGTATGACCAAGTTGTTCATGATATTGCTATACAGTCGTTGCCCGTTCGATTTTTAATTGACCGTTCTGGATTTGTTGGAGCAGATGGCGCTACTCATGCTGGTTCTTTTGACCTCACTTACCTTTGTTGTTTGCCAAATTTTATTGTAATGGCTCCATCCTCAGGAGAAGAGCTGAAAAATATGTTAAATTTTTCCTTATCAATAAATAATAAACCCTCTGCAATCAGGTATCCTAGGGATACCGTCGGAGAATATAACGAAAAAAAATCATTCGAAAAAATCACTTTAGGCAAAGGTAAGGTTATTCAAAAAGGAAAAAAAATTGCATTTTTAAATTTAGGGACAAGATTAGAACAGGTTAAGTTAGCCTCAAAATTAATAAAAGATAAAAACAAATTTCAAACTACTATTATTGATATGCGTTTTGCCAAACCAATTGACACTCAATTATTGAAAACCTTATTAAAAAATCACGACATATTTATTACTGTTGAGGAAAATGCTATTGGAGGCTTTTCGAGCCAGGTAAACAACTTTTTTTTGAATCAAATCAAAAAACAAATTAAGGTCTTAAATTTTTTTATGAAAGATGAATTTATAGATCAATCAGATATCAATGATCAGTACAGTCAATCAGGGATCTCTCCTGAAGAAATTTATAAAAAAGTCTCGAATTTATTAAACTAATTTAGATTTAAACATAAGCATTAAATCTGCAATAACAAAACTGGTCATAGCAATGCCTACAGGTACAGCTCTGATACCTACACAAGGATCATGTCTTCCAATAGTTTTTATTTTGGTATTTTTTAAGCTTTTTGTAATTGTATTTTTTTCACTTAATACTGAACTGGTAGGTTTAACAATATATCTGAAAATAATATCCTGGCCTGAAGAAATTCCACCTAAAATTCCTCCAGCATGATTGGTGTCGAAAATAATTTTTTTATTTTTATAACTCATTTGATCGGAAGCATTGGTTCCATCTAGATTGACAAGATTAAAGCC
Source organism: alpha proteobacterium HIMB59 (assembly GCA_000299115.1). Lineage (NCBI taxonomy): Bacteria > Pseudomonadati > Pseudomonadota > Alphaproteobacteria > Candidatus Pelagibacterales > Candidatus Pelagibacteraceae > alpha proteobacterium HIMB59. The sequence goes on from CP003801.1 coordinate 899,761, forward strand.
CGTTCCAAACTCTATACCTTTCACTGCATTAATGCTCATTATTGCCTTAGATATTTCAGAGTCTATTTTTTGATAAATAGGTTCTCCAAGACCAGCAGGGCAGTTTTTTACTCTAACTTCTATTATTGCTCCTAAAGATGAACCTTTTTTACGATGAAGTAATATTAACTCTTCCCATGCTTTGATGATTGATTTGTTGGGAGAAAAAAACGGATTTTGGTTTATAAAACTATCATTCCATTTGGGGCTATTAATTTTTTCATTGCCAATTTGAATTACAGCACTTGTAATCTTTAATTTATTCGCAACTTTTTTTAGGTATAAATCTGCTAATGCCCCAGCAGCGACTCTCATAGCTGTCTCTCTCGCACTTGATCTGCCTCCACCACGATAGTCAAAGTTTTTATATTTCATATGGTAAGTAAAATCTGCATGTCCGGGGCGAAATTTATTTTGAATATTTGAGTAATCTTTACTTCTTTGATCCTCATTATAAATGATCATTGAAATAGGAGAACCAGTACTTTTTCCTTTAAATACACCAGATAATATATCTACCAAGTCTTTCTCTTTTCTTTGAGTAGTGAATTTAGACTGACCAGGTTTTCTAAGATCTAATTTAGACTGAATATAACTTAGGTCGATTGGAATATTAGCTGGAAATCCATCAACAACGCATCCAATTGCTTTACCATGGCTTTCACCCCATGTTGTAAATTTTAATAAATTTCCAAAAGTATTATGAGACATAAAAAATTAATTATTTATTACTAAACTCGCTAAGTAAATTAGCTACCCCTTCAGCTTCATCTACTGCTACCATGCCTACAGTATGATATCCGCAGTCAACATGATGAATTTCTCCAGTAACGCCTGAAGACAAATTACTTAAAAGGTAAGCGCCCGTATTTCCTACATCATCCAATGTAACATTCCTTTTTAAAGGAGAATTGAGCTCATTCCATTTTAGAATAAACCTAAAGTCCCCAATTCCAGATGCCGCTAATGTTTTAATTGGCCCTGCAGAAATAGCATTGACACGAATATTTTTATCACCCATATCTACTGCTAAATATTTTACAGAGGCTTCTAAAGCTGATTTGGCAACGCCCATAACATTATAGTGAGGCATAACTTGTTCTGCTCCATAGTAAGTAAGAGTTAGTATGCTTCCACCATCATTCATTAATTCATAACAGTATTTACAAGACTCAGTGAATGAATAGCAAGATATATTCAAACTATTGAGAAAGTTTTCTTTGGATGTTTCAACATACTTTCCTCTAAGTTCATTTTTATCAGCAAACGCTACAGCATGAACAAAAAAATCTAGTTTTCCCCATCTTTCTTGTATTTTCTTGAATGTTTTTTCAACAGATCCCTCACTACTAACGTCACATTCAATTAGAAAGTCTGAATTGACAGACTTGGCTAGTGGCTCAATTCTTTTTAATAAAAGATCATTTTGATATGTAAATGCTAATTCAGCACCAAAATTAGAGCATTGCTTAGCTATACCCCAAGCAATAGACTTATCGTTCGCAACGCCCATAATAAGGCCTTTTTTATTTTTTAAATCCATTTTGTAATAATATTTATATAATACACATACCATGTCAGATAAAAATTTAAATCCAATTATTCTTTTTCAAAATTGGTATGAAATAGCGTCAGAAAAAGAAATTAATGACCCAAATGCAATGTGTTTGTCTACTGTCGATAAAGATAACTGCCCCCATTCAAGAATGGTTCTATTAAAAGGTTTTGATGAAAATGGTTTTAAATTTTTTACAAATTATCAAAGCAATAAATCTATGGATATTGAGCATAATAAAAATGTAGCTTTGAATTTCCATTGGAAATCACTTCAGCGCCAAATTCGTATTGAAGGTTTAATTGAAAAATTAAATCCAGAGCAATCAGATGATTATTACAATTCTAGACATTATATGAGTAGGATAGGGGCTTGGGCCAGTGATCAGTCTAGACCTCTTAAAAATAGAGAGGAATTAGAAGAAAAAATTGAGATATTTAAAAAAAAGTATCCTGATGAAAATAAAGTGCCAAGACCATCTCATTGGGGAGGATTTATAATAAGTCCTAAAAAATTTGAGTTCTGGCAAGATATGCCACATCGCATTCATCAAAGAGAAGTTTTTGAATTAAATAATCAGGAATGGATTAGATATAATCTTAATCCTTAGTTTTACTTTTAATATATTCTTCCCAGCGTCCTAAAAGATCGGAACTAGACGACTCTTTATGATTGCCTCCTATACCAAATTTCAGTTCAATATTAAATTCTTGGGCAGTATCATACTCCAAAATTTTTGAAGTATCAGATCGATCTCCTCCATTAGCAAAAATAATTTTATTAGAGGGAAATTTTTTTCTTACAGCAATAAGCAATTTAGAAGCACTTCCTTTTGAGTCATCTTCAAATTCAATAGCTTCATTTACTGCAGCGAGACTGTTAATAACATAAAGTCTATGTTTGATATCCATGAAAAAGTTACCCTTTTTATTTATTAGCCATTGATTTGAGTTAACTCCAACAATTAAATAATCTGAAAAATCAAGACAATCGTTCATCATCATTATATGTCCAGGATGAACCGGATCAAAACCACCCGAAACAATACTTATAATTTTATTTTCCATTCTCGATAGATGAAATGTATTGCTCTAATTTAAGTTGATCTTTTTTAGAGATATAGTTAGGTGAAACTTCAAGTATATCATGCCAACTAGCTAAATAATTGAGATTAACTTTCATTTTAATTAAGTTTTTTTTTGCAACAGGATATATGTTATAGAAAAAAACCACATAAATATCTTTCACTAATAGGGTATTTTTTCTTAAAGAGTTAATAAAGTGAAGTTTGCTCCCTCCGTCAGTAGCCATATCTTCAATTAGAATAGATGTAGATTTTTTTTTATACTCTCCTTCAATTAATTTTCCTTTTCCAAATCCTTTTGGCTGTTTTCTAATATAAATCATAGGCATCTTTAATTTATGGCTGATAAAAGAAGAGTAAGGTATTCCTGCTGTCTCACCACCAGCAACTATAACTTTTTTTTTATATTTAGATTTAATGAGCTTAGTCATTTCATTAATCACAATTTCTCTTTCTTTTGGAAAAGAAATTAACTTTCTACAATCAACGTAAACAGGGCTCTTTTTACCTGAGGTTAAAGTAAACTTGTTTTTAAAATTGATATTTACGCAGCCTATTTTTAATAGGATATCAGCTATTTTTTGTTTTGAATTTTTGATTTTGATCTTCGACATTTTTCTGAACAATATTTAACATCATTCCATACTTTTTCCCATTTTTTTCTCCATGTAAAAGGAAGATTGCAAACGATACAAATTTTAAATTCTTTGTTTTTCAGTTAAATAATTTTCTCTATTTCTTTATCTTCAAGATTACCATTTATAATTACTAGAGGGCAATGTAATGAATTTCCCTTTTCATATATCAATTTATCAATTAATGGTCCTGGTTTTCCAATATCTTTGCTAGTGGCTAAGACAATAGTAGAATTCGAGGAATAACTATTTAAAAAATTAATAAAATCATCTATTTCACTTATTTTAAAAATTTCTGTTTTTGCTTTTATTTTAGAATGTTCAAAAATGAAATCATGAACTTCTTTATGTTTAATTTTTTCACTACTTATTTGTTCTTTATCAAGTATTTTCTCTGTAGATGAAGTTAACATCATGCCATCACTAATACTTTCAATAAAACTAATTGTTGTAAGGTTTGATTTAGTTGACTTAGCTCTTTTTGTTGCAAATTTTACAGCAGTCCACATTTCTTCACTATCATCGATTACAACAAAATAGTTTCTTTGATTTATTTTTTTCATCTTCTTCTAAAAAGCCAATTTGATAATAAGCTAAATACAATTGAAAAGACAACTAAGATTATCGTATAAAGCATCGATTGTTCCTCTAGCATTATTTCAAATCTACTTGTAAGTCCCTTTTTTTGAATATTTAATTTTTTTTGGTTCAAGCCAATAACTTCATTATTTTGAATTTCATATAAAGAAACTTTAATATCACCGGCTGAAATATTATCAGGTATTTTAAACTTTTTTATAAAAAGACTTCCTTCAATGCTTTGGAGTTCATCTTCAAAGTAAAGACCCTTAATCTTTAGAGCTGTTCTTATTTGATAGAGTCTCTCCGAGATATCACTAATTAGTACATGTTTGCTGGTAACCGAGGGTATTAAAAAAATTTCATTAAGTGAATATTTTGGGGTAGAGAAAATTCCAAAAAAACTAGGAATTCTATCCAATTCTTGTTTTTCATTGATCCATAAAAGACCTTTTTTAGTTTTTGTGAACAATTTTCCTGGTTTTTCAATACCTTCAAATATAATGATCAGATCTCTTCCTTCGTCTTTATGCCCAAATAAAACAATCTCTTCGCCTAAGAAGTTTGAATTTATTTCTATATCAAACTTATCTAATGAAAATTTTGAAGACCAAGAGCTAGATGAGCAAAAAAATAATATTATTATTAGTATTATTCTATGCATATTCTATCCGATATAAATTCATTGGAGTTCTAAAAAGCTCATATAAAAGAAAAGATGCTATGATTATTAAGAGCACGCCAAATAAGACTTTCAAATTTTCTTGATCAAGCCTTTCAACAATTCTAGAAGCTATTGCAGCTCCAAATGAACTGCTAATGATAAGTATTACTGCTAATACAAAATCTACATTCTGATTTATCGTAATTTGAAGAAAAAGAGAAATTAAGGAAATAATTGTAATATTAAAAAGGGAAGTACCTATAACTGATATTGTGGTCATTCCCAAAAGATAAATCATACATGGAATTAGAATAAATCCCCCTCCGATACCTGTAAAACCTGTCAAAAGACCTATACCGAAACCTATAATCAGCGGTGCAAGAATACTGATATATAATTTTGATTTTCTATATTTAAACTTAAAGGGCAGGCCATGTATCCAAGAGTGTTGATGTAATTTGAATTTTTTATTTTTATAAAAAATATTTACTTTAGCTGTTTCGTATAAAATAAAACTTGCTGTTCCTAATAAAAGCACAACATAAATAAAGCTAAGATAATTATCTATTGCTCCAATATTTTGAAGATTATTTAAAAGCAAAACCCCTGTTAATGTGCCAAAAATCCCCCCAATGATCATGGTAATGCCCATTTGATAATCAATATTTTTTTTCTGATAATGGTTTATTACACCTGTTGAAGTAGAAGCAAACACCTGAACTGTAGTCGATCCAACAGCTACAGCAGGAGGTATTCCGACAAGAATGAGTAAAGGTGAAGAAATAAATCCTCCTCCGATGCCAAAAAGCCCTGATATAAATCCGATCCCCACACCTAGTGATAACAATACATAAATGTTGATAGATATTTCAGCGATAGGTAGATAGAAATTCATTTATTAAGTGAATATTTTAATAATATAATTTATACATCAATAAATCATGAAATACACATTAGCTTTTGCCTGTTCAAAAGATGGTTTTATAGCAAAACACTCAAAAGATAATCCTTTTGAATGGACCTCAAAAGAAGATCAAAATCATTTGCAGACATTAATTAGTGAAAATGAATGGCAGGTAATGGGAAGAACTACTCATGAACTTAATCCTAATCAACAAAGAAAAAGAATTGTTTTCTCAAGAAAGTATGAGGAGATAAAACTCATAAAAAAAGACATTCCTGATCAATTTTATTTTAACCCAGATTTGCACCAATGGAGCGATTTTGAAAAGATATGTTCAGGAAATATTTTAATTTTAGGTGGCACTAGCGTACATGATTTTTTTATCTACTCTGAATTAGTTGATACCATTCACATAACTGTGGAACCCCATACATTTAATGAGGGTGTTAGAGCTTTTTCATACATAAATTTTAAAGATTATAAGCCTTACTTTTTATCTAAAAGTTACTCTTATGAGGAAAAGACTCTTAATGAAAATGGTACAAAATTAATTTCATTTAATAAGAATTCTTAAAAAGATTATAATCTTCTTGATTATTTATATTAAAGAATTCTAATTTTTTCTCTTTTTTAATACTTAAATATTCAAAACCAATTTCCTCAGCAAATTTCATAATCTTATAACCGTCATTCAAATTTAAAATTCTATCTAATTTTTCAAAAGAATTGATAGACCAAAATGAAAACATAGGTTCTATTTTTCCATCAATTTTAGAGATATAGGAGTTTTTATTCTTAGTTTGTATTTTTTCAAATTCTGAAAAAATATTTATATTTATTAAAGGAGCATCAGTGGGTAACATAGCAAACCAAATATTTTTTTTTGTTTTTTCATAGAGACTCATAACACTATGAAGGCCAGCTAGTGGACCCTTCCTTCCTTTGATTTTATCTGCAACTAATTTAAAACCAAATTTTGAATACTTCTCTTCATCATCATTTACATTAATGACAATTTCGTATCCAAGTATTTTTAATTGATCTAAGAGTAATTCAATAAATGTTTTGTTATGAATTTTAAGAAAACTTTTATTCTGGAATTCCATTCGAGAGGACTTTCCCCCTGTAAGGATTGAAATTATTATTTGATCGCTCACTTTTTAAATCTAAAGTCACCTGATAATATATTTAGTCTTTTCCCTCTTAATCTACCAATCATAGTTAATTTTTTCTTTCTAGCTATTTCTACAGCCCATGCTGTGAAACCTGAGCGAGACAAAAGTATTGGTATTCGCATTTTTATGCATTTAATTACCATTTCACTGGTTAAACGACCAGTTGTGTAAAATGACATATTTTCAACATTGATATTTTTTTTCAAAATTAATCCTGCAATCTTATCAACAGCATTGTGCCTTCCAACATCTTCAAAATAATAAAGAGGTTTATTTCCTTCGCACAAAACACAACCATGAATAGCACCAACTTTAAGATATAAACTGGGTTCTAAATTAATTTTTTTTGATAACTCTATGAGTTCTTGGTGGGTTACTTTGATATTTTTATTTAAAACAATTCCTTCAATTTCATTATACAAATCACCAAAAACTGTGCCTTGTGCACAACCTGAAGTATTAACCTTTTTTTTTAGTTTTTTTTCATAATTAGTTTTATCGGCAGTTCTGACAACAATTGTTTTGAGATCTTTGTGGTATTCTATTTTTCTGACTTTGTTAAAATCATTTAACATTCCTTGATTGTATAAATATCCAAGTGCCAAATACTCAGGATAATCGCCAATAGTCATCATTGTAACTATTTCTTGATTGTTGAGATATAAAGTTAATGGCTTTTCTTCAATTATGGGAATAATAATTTTTTTTCCATTCTCATCTATGGAGTTTTTATATTTAAATAAGGATTTATTATTTACGCTCGGTCTAATCAAAAAATCTGTCATAATTTTCTAGATATATTATGGTTGTTAAATAAATGAAAACAATAGCAGTTATTGGGTGGAAAAATAGTGGCAAGACGACATTAGTATCTAGGCTCGTTGCTCATCTTAGGAAAAAAAAATTCAAAGTAGGTGTGGTAAAACATGCTCATCATTCATTTGACATTGATCACCCTAATACTGATAGCTATAAAATTAGGGAAGCAGGCTCATATAAAACCACAATTGTTTCAGAAAAAAGACTAGCTCATATAGAAGAAAAAATCTCACCTGAAATAGATATAGAAGACTTAATCAAACTTAATGAAGGGTGTGATATTCTTATATTTGAAGGCTTTAAAAAAATCAAAAAACTCTCAAAAATTGAAGTAAATTTAAAAAAGAATAATAAGGAATTGCTTTATAAATCTTTTGATAATGTCAAACTTTTAGTCAGTGATGATATGTCAGAGCATCCAATTAAAGTATTAAGTCATGATCAAGTTAATGAAATTACAAAAGAAATTTTAAGTGACTCATTCTAAATTTATAAGTTTAAAAAAGGCAGTTCAAATAGCTATTTTACATAATAAAAGAACAAAAAAATCCTCTAAAATTGATTTAGCCAATTCTCTTAATTTTATTTCAAGCAAAGAAATACGTTCACCAATAAATTTACCTGAATTAAGCTCAGCAGGACTTGATGGTCTTATAATATCAAATAAAAAATCTACCAAAATTCCCGTCTCATCAAAAATAATTGAAACAGGAAAAGTCTATAAAAATTTGAACATAAATTATGCTTATAGAATTAATACTGGTGCTAGCATTCCAGGTAATTTTAAAAATTTTCTTTCTTTAGAAAATGCATTTATTGAAAATGATTATCTAATTTTATCAAAATCAAAAATTTCTAATAAAGACATAAAAAAGAGAGGTGAGGATTTAAAAAAAAATCAGATAATCTTAAAAAAAAATCAAAAAATTAATTTTATAAAACTTGCCCTCCTAGCTTCAGTTGGAATAAAAAAAATTGATATATACAGTCCGTTAAAAGTTGGTGTGATTTCTACCGGAGATGAATTAATCGATTTCAAAAAGAAAAAAAAAGACTTTCAAACTTTTGACTCAAATAAATTACAAATTATAAATTTTCTTAAAAAGTATCCGATTTCAATAAAAGATTTAGGCATTTTAAAAGATACTTTTAAAGATGTTGAGAAATTTTATAAAACTAAAAAATCGCAGTACGATTTAATTATTAGCTCAGGAGGATCGTCATTTAGCTCTGGAGATCACACTTCATCTTACTTAACTAAAAATTCTAAAATTTTATTCCAATATCTTCGTATACAGCCTGGAAGACCAATAATTTTTGCAAAACATTATGGACAATACATTTTCTCGCTACCGGGTAATCCACTTGCTGTAATGGTGAATTTGAAGTTAATAATTTCAAAATTCTTAGACCCAAATGATCTTTATTCAAACTTTAAAGTTGAGAATATTAAATCAGGTTTTACTGAAAATAAAAAAGCTAATATTACCAAATTTATAAGAGTAAAAATTAAGGATAATACAGCCTTTGAACACAACTCTAAAGGGTCTGCTAAATTAATTTCTGCGGCACAAAGTGATGGATTTTTGATTGTCGAAGAGGGTTTGTCTAGAGTTATTAAAGGAAAATTTTATCCAGTTATTAAATTTGAAATTTAATAATTACGATATTTTTTAGAGTTTTTAAGGAAATAATTTTGAAATTATTTTCTTCACAGTAATTTTTAAAATCAAATTTAGATAAAGGATCATCGCTCTCTACTGTAATTAAATCATTTTTTTTTAATTTTTTTATACGTTTGGCAGTCTTTAATACAGGTATTGGACATTCATAACCTTTCGTATCTAGATAATATTCCATTTAAGTATATATTTATTTCAATATTTCATGGAAATAAAGAATTTAGAAATAATTTTAGCATTAGATAGTGAAAAACACTTTAATCGTGCTGCTGAAAAATTAAATATATCTCAACCAGCATTATCTATGAAATTAAAATCATTAGAAAACGAAATTGGTGTCAAGCTAGTAAAAAGAGGTAAAAATTTTATTGGTTTAACCAAAGAGGGTGAAATTTTAAAAGAAAAATTTAAGTATATCGTTAAAGAGTACAGTGAAATTAAACAACTAAGTTCTGAATTAAAAAATAACCTCACTGGCAGTTTGAGGGTAGGGGTAATACCTTCCGCCCTTATCGATGTCTCATATATTCTAAATCAATATGTGAAAAAGTTTAGAAATATAAATATACAAGTCTATTCAATGTCCTCAAATAAGATAGACGAGGGATTACACGATTTTAAATTGGATATTGGTTTTAGTTATTTAGATAACGAACCTATACTTGGTGTGGAAAAAGTACATCTATACAAAGAAAAGTATTTTTTAGTTACTAAAAATAAAAGATACCAAAAATTAAATAATATTTCTTGGACTGAGTGTGATGGTATGGATTTATGTCTAATTTCCCAAGAAAATCAATTTAGAAGAATATTAGACGCTATATTTAAAAGTAAAAATATTACTCCTAATATTATGATTGAGTCTAACTCATTAATTCATCTTTTTTCTCATGTCTCATCTTCAGATCTATCGACTATTATGCCAGGATCTTATGCATCTCAATTTGAGAATGATTCTAATATTCACTTTATTGAATTAAATACTCCTGTTGTGACTCATTCTGTTGGTTCGGTTTTTATTAAAGATAAAGGCCCATCTCCAATAAAAGACTCATTTATAAAGTTTTTAAAAAATTTTGATAAGTAATCCTTATTAATCAATTACTCATTAATAATTGAATATTTAATCGATTTAAATAATTTCAATAATACATGGAAGATAATACTAAAAAAATACATCCTGGTTCTGGCAGAAGAAACGCTTTAACTTTTAATAAAGGTAGACAATCTGATGACCAATCAATTAATGAGTTAAAAAATTTAATACCAGCTGATTATCTTCGACAAAGAGATATGCTGATAGAATGCCTTCATTTAATTCAAGATAATTATAAATGTTTGAAACCTAAATATTTAGCTGCCTTAGCAGAATTAACTAATCTCCCCTTAACTGAAATTTATGAAGTAGCATCTTTTTATGCACACTTTGATATTTTTAAAGATGATGAAGTTGCTCCAGCTGAAATCACAATTCGTGTATGTGATAGTATTACATGTGAGATGAATGGATGCCAATCTCTTCAAAAAGAACTTGAGTCAAATTATTCTGGTGATGAAAATATTAGGGTCGTAAGAGCTCCTTGTATGGGCCGATGTCATCAAGCGCCAGTAGTTGAAGTTGGAAAAAAACACATTACAAATGCAAATCTGGAAAAAATTAAAACTTCGATTGAGAGCAAAGATATAAAACCTATTACACCTGAATATATTAACTTTGAAAACTATACTAAGTCTGGTGGATATAAAATCTTAAAAGAATGTCTTGAAAATAAAAAAGATCCAATGGACTTAATTGAAGAAATGGAATTATCAGGCCTTAGAGGATTAGGTGGAGCAGGATTTCCAACTGGAAAAAAATGGAGATTTGTTAGGGCTGAACAGCAGCCAAGACTAATGGCCATAAACGGCGATGAAGGTGAACCCGGAACTTTTAAAGACCATCATTATCTTTCGCGAGATCCTCATCGTTTTCTTGAAGGTATGTTAATTGCTGCTTGGGTTGTTGAAGCTACTGATGTTTATATCTACATGAGAGATGAGTATCCTGATGTGATTAAATTTTTAAAAAAAGAAATAAAAATTATTGAAGATAATAATTTAAATATCAAAACTAGAATACATTTAAGAAGAGGAGCGGGTGCCTACATTTGTGGTGAAGAGTCCTCAATGCTTGAAAGCCTAGAAGGTAAAAGAGGTCTTCCAAGACATAAACCTCCTTTTCCCTCTCAAGTTGGTTTGTTTGGACGTCCAACGCTTATTCATAATGTAGAAACAGTTTTTTGGGTAAGAGAAATTTTAGAAAAAGGCGCTGTTTGGTTTAACAGTCATGGCCTTAACAGTAGAAAAGGATTAAGGACTTTTTCAGTATCAGGGAGAGTTAAAAACCCTGGTGTCAAGTTAGCTCCAGCAGGTATTACAATAAAACAGTTGATTGAAGAATACTGTGGGGGAATGCAAGATAATCACACTTTTAAGGCGTACCTTCCTGGTGGGGCCTCAGGGGGTATTTTGCCTGCCTCTATGGATAATGTCCCTCTTGACTTTGATACTTTACAAGAGCATGGATGTTTTATTGGTTCGGCAGCTGTAGTTGTTTTATCTGATAAAGATAAAATGGGTGATATAGCAAAGAATTTAATGTTTTTCTTCCATGATGAGAGCTGCGGTCAGTGTACACCCTGTAGAAATGGAACAGAGAAGGCCCTTAAACTAATGAATGAAAATTCCTGGGATGTAGAATTATTAAAAGAGCTATCGTCAGCCATGATGGATGCATCTATATGTGGATTAGGGCAGGCTGCCCCAAACCCTTTACTTTCTGTAATCAAGCATTTTCCAAATGAGGTAACCAATTAATGACTGATAAAATAAAATTTTCGATTGATGGTAAAGAATATTTAGCAGAACCATCTGAATCAATATGGGATGTTGCCAAAAAAAATAATATAGATATTCCACACTTGTGCTATTCACCTGAACCTGGTTATAGAGCTGATGGTAATTGTCGAGCTTGTATGGTCGAAATTAAAGGTGAAAGAACTTTAGCTGCTTCATGTATTAGAAAACCAACTGAAGGTATGGAGGTTACAGTTAATTCTCCGAGGGCTGAAAAATCTCGATCTATGGTTTTTGAGTTATTAGTTTCGGACCAACCTTCCAAAGAACAGTCTCCTGACCCTGATTCAAAATTCTGGAACTGGTCAGAAAAAATGGGTGTTAGCACCAGTAGATTTCCTGGAAAAGAAAAAATTAACATAGATAGATCTCATAAAGCTATGAGCGTAAATTTAGATGCATGCATCAATTGTAATTTATGTGTGCGCGCATGCAGAGAAGTTCAAGTTAATGATGTAATCGGTATGGCTTATCGCGGCTCAACTGCAAAAGTTATCTTTGATTTAGATGATCCTATGGGAGAAAGTACTTGCGTAGCTTGCGGCGAATGCGTTCAAGCATGCCCAACAGGAGCATTGATGGAATCCTCTTTAGTTAATGAAGAAGGTGCCCGTGTTAATTACGCTGACAGAACAGTTGATAGCGTCTGTCCATATTGTGGAGTTGGATGTCAAACCAAAGTTCACGTAAAAGATGATAAAATATTATATGTTGATGGAAAAGATGGACCAGCTAATGAAAATAGACTTTGTGTAAAAGGTCGCTTTGGATTTGATTATATAAACCATGAGGGTAGGTTGACTAAACCTCTTATTAGAAAAGCCGGAGTTCCAAAAGATCCCAATTTTCAATTAAAAGACTCTGAAATATCCGACTATTTTGAAGAAACTAGTTGGGAAAATGCCCTTGACATAGCAGCTAAAGGTTTAGCCAAGTCAAAAGAGGACTATGGCCCTAAAAGTTTGGCAGGATTTGGCTCAGCTAAATGTTCAAATGAAGAAGCTTACCTATTTCAAAAACTTGTTCGTGTAGGCTTTGGTTCTAATAACGTTGACCACTGCACAAGATTGTGTCACGCATCTTCTGTTGCTGCATTAATGGAATGTGTCAATTCAGGTGCTGTATCTGCTCCTTTCATGGCAGCAAGTGATGCAGATTGCATTATTGTAATTGGAGCGAGACCTACAGAAAATCATCCTGTTGCTGCAACTTATTTAAAAAGAGCAACAAAGCGAGGATCAAAATTAATTGTCATGGATCCAAGAAAACAAGGTTTAAGTAAATTCGCCACTCACAACTTACAATTTAAACCTGGTACTGACGTAGCAATGCTCAATGCTTTACTTTACACAATTATTGATGAAAAATTATATGACCAGCAATACATACAAGGTCAAACCGAGGGTTTTGAGAAGCTTCAAGAAGAAATAAAAGACTTCTCTCCTGAAAAAATGGAGTCTATTTGTGGTATATCTGCTGATGAATTAAGAGAAGTTGCTAGACTATATGCCACCTCTGAAAAATCTATTATTTTTTGGGGCATGGGAGTTTCACAACACGTCCATGGCACAGATAATGCAAGATGTTTAATCGCACTCGCTCTCACCACTGGTCAAATTGGAAGAAATGGAACTGGTCTTCATCCTTTAAGAGGACAAAATAATGTTCAAGGTGCTTCTGATGCTGGTTTAATTCCTATGGTCTTTCCTGATTACCAGGCTGTTGAAAATCAAGATATTCATACCAAGTATGAAAACTTTTGGAAAGTAGAATTGGATAACAAAAAAGGCTTAACAGTTGTTGAGGTTATAAACAAAATATTAGAGGACGAAATAAAGTCTATGTACATCATGGGAGAAAATCCTGCGATGTCTGACCCTGACCAAAACCATGCAAGAGAGGCACTCGCGAAACTTGATCATTTAGTGGTCCAAGATATTTTTATGACTGAAACAGCTTGGCATGCTGATGTAATTTTACCATCTTCAGCACACGCTGAAAAAACAGGAACATTTACTAATACAAATCGTCAAGTTCAATTGGGACGTCAAGCTGTCCCACCTCCAGGAGAAGCTAGACAAGATTGGTGGATTACTCAAGCAATCGCTCAGAGAATGGGGCTAGACTGGAGTTATTTACATCCAAGAGATGTGTTCAATGAAATGGCTCAAGTTATGCCTTCTTTAAAAAATATTACTTATGAAAGATTAGAAAATGAAAATTCAGTCACATATCCTTGTGATGATCCTAACAAACCAGGTAATGAAATTATTTTTAATGAGAAATTCCCAACTGCAAATGGAAGAGGTAAGATCGTACCCGCAAGACTTATTCCACCCGCAGAATTACCTGATGATGATTTTCCTATGATACTTACAACTGGTCGTTTGCTTGAGCATTGGCATACGGGCTCCATGACTAGAAGAGCAACGGTTTTAGATCATATCGAGCCTGAAGCTATTGTAAGTATGAATAGATGGGATATGAAAAGAATGAACATAGAACCAGGTGACCAAGTTAAAGTAAAAACAAAACGTGGTACTATTGTAATTAAAGTAAGAAGAGATAAAGAAATACCTGAAGGCATGGTCTTTATTCCTTTCTGTTTTGCAGAAGCTGCCGCTAATGTATTGACTAACCCACAGTTAGATCCTTATGGAAAAATTCCTGAATTTAAGTTCAGTGCAGCTAATGTAGAAAGATTAAATACTTCTCTTAGCTAAAAAGACTTAAAAAAAAATTTAAAGACTCTGAAATAGTTAATCCTAAGTTATTTGATGTTATTAAAGTCAAAACAACTAATAATATGACTAACAAAATGAGAAAGTGATAAAATTTAAAACTAGAGATATTTTGAAGATTTTGATTTTCTAAAACTATTATAGACTTACTTTGTTTTTGATCTGAATTGTTATTTTCTATCTTATGAAAAATAGATTGACTCTCTTCCTCTAACTCTTCTTCTTTTTTCAAATCACCTTTTTGGTTATTTTGTAAATTTTCAACAATTTGATTAATTTTCTTCTCTAAACTTTCAATTTTATAATGAAGATTTTTAAAATCTAGATCGTGGTTAGTATCTTTTTTTATATCTTTGGTTTTTGATATGTTTTCCTTTTCAACTTTGGGAATAAATTCATCATTTTGAAGTTGGTTTTTTATATCACTGAGAGCTTCTAGAATTCTTTTTGATTTGTCGTCATTAAGTCCATCTGAATTATTTGTGCTTCGACCAAATTGATCAACTTCTGAGTTCATATGAGTAATTTAATGAAAGTAATTTAATAATCAATGAAAGTGGTGCCGGCTGGGGGACTCGAACTCCCGACCTGATGATTACAAATCAACTGCTCTACCAACTGAGCTAAGCCGGCATTTTGTAATTGTTTATACTAATATCTCTAAGAAACAATAATTAATTATAATAAGTTAACCTTATAATGGAATAAAGCCATAGCAAGAGAGTTAGCTGCATTATAACTATCAATTCCGCTTACTTCTTCTTGAGGTAGTGAGATAATAAAATCACTATTATTTATAATATTCTTTCTAATTCCTTTTCCTTCATTTCCCAAAATGAGAATCGTTTTTTTATCAAATTTAAAATCTCTAGTGATTAATTTACCCTTCATATCTAGGGCATAAGTCCAATAACCATTTTTTTTTAATTCTTCAAGAGATCTGTTCAAATTCTTAGATATATGAAATTTTAAAATTTCTATTGCTCCGGCTGACGTACTAGCTGTTGATGAGGTTATTGGCGCAGATGAGTGATCCGGAATAATAATTCCATTAACGCCTGCCAAAAGGCAAGTCCTTATTATATTTCCAAGATTATTTTGATCAGTTAGTTGATCAAGAGCCACAATTATCGAATTTTTTTTATTTAAATTACATAAATCTTGCAAAGATGAAGGACTATAATCATCACGTCTTATTATTATATCATTTGACTGTCTGGGATTATCTTTATCTATTTTTTGTAGTTCTTTTTTATCAACAAACCTAATATTTTTAATAGTATTATTTTTTTTAATAATCTTCATATAATTAGCTTTTTTATCTCTATTTATTAGCACCTCTTTTATTTTTGAGGGGTTATGTATAAGACAAGCTAAACAAGCATTATCGCCAGAAATAATCATATTTACAAATTACATTTAAACTTTAGGAAGTCTATTGACTTTCAAAGACAATTATCTATTAATCAAGTCCTGTTTTTACACTCAGGAGGGATGGCCGAGTGGTTAAAGGCGGCAGACTGTAAATCTGTTCACGCAAGTGTACGTAGGTTCGAATCCTACTCCCTCCACCACTTTTTTTCACATTAGCTATTGAATTTTAAAGAAAAATAAGTAGGTTATCGGAACTCACAAGGATTTGTTTTTGTGGTTGTTTTGAAGTGGTTACCCGCTTATTCGCGGGTGTAGCTTAATGGTAAAGCTCCAGCCTTCCAAGCTGGCTACGAGGGTTCGATTCCCTTCACCCGCTCCAAGAACAAAAAAAAAATTAAGTAATAGATATTAAAAAAGAGGTAACAACTTAAAATGGCTAAAGAAAAATTTGACAGGTCGAAAGAACACGTCAACATTGGAACTATCGGTCACGTCGACCATGGTAAAACTACACTTACTGCTGCAATCACAAAAGTATTAGCAGAAAAAGGTGGCGCAACATTCACAGCATATGATGAAATTGATAAAGCTCCTGAAGAAAAAGAAAGAGGTATTACAATTTCTACAGCGCACGTTGAGTATATGACAGATAAAAGACACTATGCACACGTTGACTGTCCAGGTCACGCAGACTATGTAAAAAACATGATTACAGGTGCTGCTCAAATGGATGGGGGTATTTTGGTTGTTAATGCTGCAGATGGTCCAATGCCACAAACTCGTGAACATATTCTGTTAGCAAGACAAGTAGGTGTTCCTGCTCTTGTTGTTTACATGAACAAAGTTGATCAAGTTGATGACGCTGAACTTTTAGATTTAGTTGAAATGGAAATCAGAGAATTATTATCAAGTTACGATTTTCCTGGCGATGATATTCCAATCGTAAAAGGTTCTGCTTTAGCAGCTGTTGAAGATAGAGATGAAGCTATTGGTAAAAATTCAATCTTAGAATTAATGGATAAAGTAGATGAATACATTCCAGCTCCAGCTAGAGATTTAGACAAACCTTTCTTAATGCCAGTTGAAGACGTTTTCTCAATTTCAGGTAGAGGAACAGTTGTAACTGGTCGTATCGAACAGGGTATTATTAAGCCAGGTGAGGAAGTTGAAATCATTGGTTTAACAGACACTCAAAAAACAACCGTTACTGGTGTTGAGATGTTTAGAAAACTTTTAGACTCAGGTGAAGCTGGTGATAACGTTGGTCTTCTTCTTCGCGGTACAAAAAAAGAAGAAGTTGAACGTGGTCAAGTTCTAGCAAAGCCTGGAAGTATTAAGCCACATAAAAAATTTAAAGCTGAAATCTATGCATTAAGTAAAGAAGAGGGTGGAAGACACACTCCATTCTTTGCTAACTATAGACCACAGTTCTATTTCAGAACAACTGACGTCACCGGTTCTATCAAACTTCCGGAAGGAACAGAGATGGTTATGCCTGGTGATAATGTTACTCTTGAAGTCGAACTACTAGCTCCTATTGCGATGGACAACAACTTACGTTTTGCTATTCGTGAAGGTGGTAGAACTGTTGGTTCAGGAGTTGTATCAGAGATTATTGAATAATTAATTTCTCTGCAGCATTATTAATTATGAAGGAGTGTAGCTCAATTGGTAGAGCGCCGGTCTCCAAAACCGGAGGTTGCGGGTTCGATGCCTGCCACTCCTGCCAGTTTTAACCATGAAATTTAATCCAGCTAAGTATCTAAGAGAGGTTCGACAGGAGGTATCTAAAGTTACCTGGCCTTCTAAAAAAGAAACCTTTACTACTTCTGGAATAGTCTTGGTTGTAATTAGTATTGCTGCAGTCATTTTAATGCTTCTCGATCAGTTTTTCGCATTCATAGTTAGAATTATTTTAGGATAATAATGGTAGTTAGTTCTGATACATCAAAGTGGTATGTAGTTCATTGCCACTCTGGCTTTGAGAAAAAAGTAGCTGACGCTATCTTAGATGAGGCGAAGAAAGTAGAACTCGAAGATTTAATTAGTGAAGTGTCAGTGCCAACTCAAGCTGTGGTTGAGGTTAGAAGAGGAGTAAGAGTAAACTCTGAAAAGAAATTTTTCCCTGGCTATGTTTTAGTTAAAATGGTCATGAATGATGATACTTGGCATTTAGTCAGAGATATTCCAAAAGTATCTAATTTCTTAGGAACCAAAGACAAGCCTATAGCTATATCTGAAAGAGAAGTATCAAAGCTTTTACAAGATATTACTGAAGGGGTAGATAATCCAAAGCCTAAGTTTGAATACGAAGTTGGTGAGCAAATAAAGGTATCAGATGGTCCTTTTGCCTCATTTAGTGGCATTATAGAAGAGGTTGACAGTTCTAGACAAAAGCTTAAAGTGTCGGTCTCAATTTTTGGGAGACCTACACCGTTAGAATTAGATTACTCGCAGGTAGTAAAAGGCTAGAAAACAATGGCAAAAGAAATATTAGGATATATAAAACTTCAAATTCCTGCTGGTTCAGCGAATCCAGCTCCTCCTGTAGGCCCAGCCTTAGGTCAAAAGGGATTAAACATTCAAGATTTTTGTAAACAATTTAACGATGCAACTAAAGATTTAGAAAAAGGTGCACCGATACCAACAATCATTACTGCATATAAAGATAGATCTTTTGATTTTGTTACTAAAAAACCTCCGGTTACTTTTTATCTCAAAAAAGCAGCAAAGATTAAAAAAGGTTGTCAAACTCCCGGTCGATCTAAACTTGGAAAAGTTACGATGGCGCAAATAAACGAAATAGCAAAAGAAAAATTAGAAGACCTTAATGCGTACGATGTCGATCAAGCATCGAAGATTATACTCGGATCAGCTAGGTCAATGGGAATGGAAGTCGTTTAATGCTTTTAACAAAAAATAAAAAGAAACAAATTGAAGGCGTAGATTTCAATAAAACATATCCTATTATTGATGCGGTTAAACTTCTTAAAGAAAAAAAATTTGTTAAATTTGATGAGTCCATCGAAGTTTCAATTAATACTGGTATTGACTCAAAACAATCAGATCAAAACGTAAGAGGTAGTTTTGTGCCACCTCATGGTTTAGGAAAAAAAGTTGAAATAGCAGTCTTTGCACAAGGTAAAGCTGCAGAAGAAGCGAAATCACTAGGCGTAAAAAAAGTTGGTGGTGAAGATTTAGTTTCTGCGTTGCAAGAAAAAATTGATGTTGACGTTATCATTGCTACACCAGACATGATGGCAGTTGTAAGTAAGATTGCAAAAGTTTTAGGTCCAAAAGGTTTAATGCCTAATCCAAAAACAGGAACTGTAACAAATGATGTTAAAGGTACAATCGATAACATAAACAAAGGTTTGGTTGCTTATAAAAATGATAAAGCAGGTACTATACATGCAGCACTTGGTAAAATTAGTTTTGATGAAAACCACCTTAGTGAAAATATTAGTTCCTTTGTAGAGGAAATTAAAAAAATTAAGCCCTCAGGAGTCAAAGGTAATTTTATTAACTCAGTTTTTATTTCATCAACTATGGGTTTTGGCCTAAAGGTGGAGGTTTAAGAAATTGAATAAAGCTCAAAAACAACAATATATTGAGAATTTAGACCAAATGTCTAAAGATTACTCAGCAATGTTTATTGCTTCATTTTCTAATATGTCTGTTAAAGAAATGATACAATTTAGAACAGAAATTAGAAACAATGAAGGCGTTACAAAAATTTCCAAAAATAATATTGTAAAAATCTTTATTGATAAATCAGAAGACAAAAAAGGATTAAATGATTTTTTATCTCAACAAAAACTCCTTATTTTTACAAACAATCCTGTTGGTACCGCAAAAGTTTGTAAAAAATTTGAAAAAGATTTAAAAAAGCTATCTGCAGAGGCAGCTTTTTTCGATAACACACTATATACAAAAGACGATATAGCTAAGGTTGCAACTTTACCTTCTCTAGATGAAATCAGAGGAAAAATAGTTGGGTTGATTAATGCACCAGCGTCGAAACTTGTAAGATTATTACAGAGACCTGATCAAGACATTATTTCAATACTACAAAACAAAAAAGACTAACTTAGGGAGAGACACAAATGGCAGACTTAAATAAAATCGTTGATGAATTATCAACTCTAACAGTTATGGAAGCGGCAGAACTTTCAAAACTTTTAGAAGAAAAATGGGGAGTTTCAGCAGCAGCTCCAGTTGCAGTTGCAGCAGCAGGCGCAGCGCCAGCAGCAGATGCAGCCGAAGAAAAAGATAGCTTTGATGTTGTTTTGGCAGCATCTGGTGACCAGAAAATTAATGTAATTAAAGAAGTAAGAGCAATCACCGGTCTTGGTTTAAAAGAAGCTAAAGATATGGTTGAAGGAGCTCCAAAAACTTTAAAAGAAGGAGTTAAGAAAGAAGAGGCTGAAGAGATGAAGACTAAGCTCGAGGCCGCTGGTGCAAAAGTAGAACTTAAATAATTATTTATTAATTACAGGTTCTACAAATTATGCCACTTAGCTTTACTGAAAAAAAACGTATTCGCTATTCATTTGGTAAAATCGGTAAAACGATTGAAGTACCAAATTTAGTTGATATACAGAAAATCTCTTTTGATAAGTTCCTCCAGTTAGGAAAATCAGTTGAGGAACGCTCAAATACTGGACTGCAAGAAGTCTTTAATTCTGTCTTTCCCATTAAAGACTATGCAGGTAAATCTGAACTTCATTATATTGATTATTATCTTGATAATCCTAAATACGATGTAGATGAATGTAGAAGAAAAGGTTTAACATTCTCAGCATCTTTAATGGTCACTTTTCGACTAATTATTTGGGATCTTAACGAGGAAACTGGTGAAAAGTCACTTAGAGACATTAAAGAACAAGTAGTATACTTAGGTGATCTTCCACTTATGACAAACAATGGTACTTTTGTTGTAAATGGAACTGAAAGAGTTGTTGTAAGTCAATTACACCGTTCTCCTGGTGTTTTCTTTGATCATGATGAAGGTAAAACTCATGCTAGTGGAAAAGTACTCTATAACGCTAGGATAATTCCTTATAGAGGATCTTGGTTAGATTTTGAATTTGACCACAAAGATAACCTATTTTTTAGAATAGATAGAAAAAAGAAAATGATTTCTACTACTATTCTTCAAGCATTACCTTCAAAAGCATCAGAAAAATATCTAGAGGAATGTCAGCAAAACAAAGTTGATCCAGACATATACAAAGTATCTGGTATGACTTCTGAGGAAATTTTAACTTATTTTTATGAAACTTTTACTTTCAAGAAGCAAAAAGATGGCTGGGTGGTAAATTTAGATTTAGATAAATTTAAATATAAAAATCTTCCTTTTAACCTAGTTGACCCAACTTCTAAAGAAATTGTGGCTCATAAGGATGTAAAGCTATCATTAAAACTTTTAAAAGAAATTAAAGATAAAAAAGTATCAAAATTCTTTTTCGCTGAAGAAGATCTTTATGGTTTTTACTTATCTAATGACCTAGTCAACTATGATAATGGATTAGTTTATGCTGAAGCTGGGACTTTACTAAGTAAAGAATTCTTTGAAAGATTAAATGAACTTTCAATTGATCAGTTTTCAGTAATTAATGCAAATCAAGCAACTGGTAATTTAGGTATAATCAATTCTCTTGTTGCCGATAAAAACAATTCTAGAGAAGAAGCTCTTTTTGATATCTTTAAAATATTAAGACCTGGCGAACCACCGACTCTCGAGGCAAGTAATTATTTATTTCAAAATATGTTTTTCAGCGAAGATAGATACGACTTATCTGAGGTTGGTAGAGTAAAATTAAATTCTTATCTTTCATTAGATAAAAATAATAAATCAAGAATTTTAAGTAAGTCTGACATCTTAGCGGTTGCCAAAAAACTTTTTGATATGAAGACTGAAAGTGCTGGCAAAGATGACATTGATCACTTAGGTAACAGACGAGTTAGATCTGTTGGCGAGTTAATTGAAAACCAGTACAGAATTGGTCTTGTAAGAATGGAAAGAGCAATAAGAGAAAAAATGGGAACGGTTGATATTGAATCAATTATGCCCCAAGATCTTGTTAACTCTAAACCTATTCAAACAGTACTAAAAGAATTCACCGGAACTAGTCAACTTAGCCAATTTATGGATCAAACTAACCCTTTGAGTGAAATTACACATAAGAGACGAATTTCTGCTTTGGGCCCTGGTGGTTTGACCCGAGAGAGAGCCGGTTTTGAAGTTAGAGACGTTCATACAACTCACTATGGCCGTATTTGTCCAATTGAAACACCCGAAGGTTCAAATATTGGATTGATCAATAGCTTGTCTTCTTATGCAAGAATTAACCAATATGGCTTTATCGAAACTCCATATAGAAAAATAAACAAAGGTTCAGTTACTGATGAAGTAATCTATTTAAATGCTGATGAAGAAGAAAATTACACAATCGCTCAGGCAAATAGTCCGATTGATGAGAGTGGAAAATTTTCTGAGGAGTTTGTCAGCTGTAGAAGACGAGGAGATTTTATTTTCTGCAATCCATCCGAAATCGATTTTATGGATGTGAATCCTCAACAGTTAGTTTCAGTAGCCGCATCTCTAATACCATTTTTAGAAAACGACGATGCTAACAGAGCGCTTATGGGATCTAATATGATGAGACAAGCAGTCCCGTTGGTTAAAAGTGAAGCTCCTCTTGTTGGAACTGGTTTTGAGTCTAAAGTAGCAAGAGATAGTGGTGCTGTAGTTATTGCTAAAAATAGCGGTTATGTTCATCAGGTAGACTCTTCTAGAGTTGTGATAAGATCTGATTCAAAAAATATAAGCAAAGATAAAAGTGGTGTTGATATTTACAACCTTAAGAAATTTCAACGTTCAAATCAAAGCACAGCTATTAATCAAAAACCTATTGTAAAAATTGGTGACTATGTTCAAAGAGGAGACATCATTGCTGATGGCCCTTCTACAGATCTGGGTGAATTAGCACTTGGTAGAAACCTATTAGTAGGGTTTATGCCATGGAATGGTTATAATTTTGAAGACTCTATCATTATGTCCGAGAGAGTTGTTCATGAAGATCGTTTTACCTCAATTCATATCGAAGAATTTGAGGTTCTTTGTAGAGATACCAAACTCGGCCCTGAAGAAATCACACGCGATATGCCAAATGTGGGTGATGAGAGTATAACAAATTTAGATGAAGCTGGAATCGTGTACATAGGTTCCGAAGTAAAACCTGGCGATATATTAGTTGGTAAAGTTTCTCCCAAGGGAGACTCTCCAATAACCCCAGAAGAAAAACTACTAAGAGCTATATTCTCTGAAAAAGCAGCAGATGTTAAAGATACTTCACTTAGACTACCTACTGGGTATTCTGGTGTTGTTGTTGATGTTCAAGTTCTCGTAAGAAGAGGTGTTGAAAAAGACGAAAGAACTATAGCTATTGAGAGAGTTGAGATCGACAGATTAGCAAAAGATAGAGATGATGAAAAAAATATTCTTGAAAATAACTATAAACAAAACCTTATAAGTTTATTCAGAAACAAAACATCGAATGTTTCTTTGGATGTAATATCTAAAGGCAATAAGATTAATGAGTCTGATATTGAAGGAAAGCCCATTGATTTTCTTGAACAGATAGTTGTTGATGATCAAACATCGATGGAAACTTTTAATTCTCAAAAGAAAATTTTTAGTGATGCAGTTATATTACTAGATAAAAAATTCCAAAATAAAATTGAAAAAATTCAAAGTGGAGATGATCTTCTCCCTGGGGTATTAAAAGTTGTAAAAGTATTTGTTGCGGTTAAGAGAAAACTTCAGGCCGGTGATAAAATGGCTGGAAGACATGGAAACAAAGGTGTTATTTCTAAAATAGTACCCGTTGAGGATATGCCATTTTTAGAGGACGGCACTCCAGTAGATGTGCTTTTAAACCCTTTAGGTGTTCCAAGCCGAATGAACATTGGGCAAATTCTTGAAACTCACTTAGGTTGGGCAGCATACGGAATCGGTAAACAGATTTCTAAAAGCTTAGATTTAGCCAGAAAAGAGGGCAATATTAATCAATTGAAACAATCTCTTGCCTCATTTTATGAAGCCAACAAGGACTCAAATTTAGAGATCCAAAATATGAATGATGATCAACTAGTTGAGTTAGCTGGAAATTTAGAAAAAGGTGTAACCTTCGCTACTCCAGTTTTTGATGGAACTAACACGGAAGAAATAACTAATCTTCTGGATAAAGCGGGATTTGATAATAGTGGTCAAGTATATCTTCATGATGGAAGATCTGGTGAAAGGTTTGAGAGAAAAGTAACTGTTGGATATAAATATATCCTTAAACTACATCACTTAATTGATGACAAAATACATGCTCGTTCAATTGGACCTTACAGCCTAGTAACTCAGCAGCCTCTTGGAGGTAAAGCTCAATTTGGTGGCCAAAGATTTGGAGAAATGGAAGTATGGGCCCTAGAAGCATACGGAGCATCAAACACTCTTCAAGAAATTCTTACGATCAAATCTGACGATGTAGCAGGTAGAACTAAAGTGTATGAGGCTTTAATTAGAGGTGATTATAACTTTGAAAGTGGAATACCAGAGTCTTTCCATGTTTTAGTTAAAGAGCTTAAATCACTTGGACTGAACGTCGAATTAATAGAAACAGATCCCACAGCAAGTAGGGAGGGAGCATAATGAAAGATTTAACCAACCTTTTTAAAAATAATAATCAAACTTTAAACTTTGACCAAATAAAGATTTCCGTTTCAAGTCCTGAGCAAATCAGATCTTGGTCTTTTGGTGAGATTAAAAAACCTGAAACTATTAATTACAGAACATTCAAACCTGAAAGAGAAGGTTTATTTTGTGCAAGAATTTTTGGTCCTACTAAAGACTACGAATGTTTATGTGGTAAATACAAAAGAATGAAATTTAAAGGTATCACTTGTGAAAAATGTGGTGTCGAAGTTACCTTATCCAAAGTTAGAAGAGAAAGAATGGCTCACATTGAGCTTGCAGCACCAGTTGCTCATATTTGGTTTTTAAAATCTCTCCCAAGTAGAATAGGTCTTGCATTAGATATAACTCTCAAGAATTTAGAAAAAGTTTTATATTTTGAAAGCCATATTGTAATTGACCCTTTAATGTCGGGTCTTGAACAAAATCAACTTCTTACTGATGAAGAGTTAGAAGAAGCCATTGAGCAATTTGGTGAAGACTCTTTTAAACACGGCATTGGAGCAGAAGCTGTCCACGAAATTTTATCTAGTTTAGATTTAGAAAAAGAAATTGAAAAGTTGGTAGAAGAGAGTGCAGCCACATCTTCAGAAACAAAAAAGAAAAAAATTCTAAAGAGAATGAAAGTTATGGAAGGATTTAAAAAATCCAACATAAAGCCTGAATGGATGATACTTAAAGTTCTTCCAGTTATCCCTCCTGAGCTAAGACCTTTGGTTCCATTAGAAGGTGGTAGATTTGCTACTTCTGATTTGAATGACTTATACAGAAGAGTAATTAACAGAAATAACAGATTAAAAAGACTTTTAGATCTAAGAGCCCCAGACATCATTGTCAGAAATGAAAAAAGAATGCTCCAGGAGTCTGTCGATGCATTATTCGATAACGGACGAAGAGGGCGAGTTATTACAAGCACTAATAAAAGACCATTAAAGTCTTTATCAGAAATGCTCAAAGGTAAGCAGGGAAGATTCAGACAAAATCTACTCGGTAAAAGAGTTGATTACTCTGGTAGATCTGTAATTGTAGTTGGACCTGAGCTTAAACTTCATCAATGTGGTCTTCCAAAGAAAATGGCTTTGGAGCTTTTCAAACCATTTATTTACAATAAGCTTGAATCCTATGGCTTTGCCTCAACTCTTAAATCTGCAAGAAAAATGGTTGAGTCTGAAAGACCAGAGGTTTGGGATATTTTAGATGAAGTAATTAGAGAACATCCTATTCTTTTAAATAGAGCCCCAACACTTCACAGACTTGGAATTCAGGCATTTGAACCAATTCTAATTGAAGGTAAAGCAATACAATTACACCCATTAGTTTGTACAGCTTTTAATGCAGACTTTGATGGTGACCAAATGGCTGTCCATATTCCACTTAGCTTAGAAGCTCAACTAGAAGCAAGAGTACTAATGATGAGCACCAATAACATACTTTCTCCTTCTTCTGGAAAACCAATTATTGTACCGAGTCAAGATATCGTTTTAGGTATTTATTACCTTTCATTAATTAATGATAATGAAGAGGTTAAAAAATACTTTTCTCATATAGGTGAAGTTGAGTTCGCTTTAGAAAATAAATCTATCAATTTACACACACCAATTCTTTTTAGAACTAAGACTTTTAATAAAGAAACTAATGAATATGAAGATAAAAAGTTCACTACTTCGCCTGGAAGAGTACTCTTATTCAAAACTGTTCCTCAAAGCGAGAACCTACCTTTTGATTGTATTAATAAAATTTTAACAAAAAAAGAAATTAGTAATTTATTAGACAACGTCTATAGATTCACTGGTCAAAAAGCTACATGTATCTTTGTAGATCAAATAATGAATGTAGGTTTCAAATATGCTGCTAAAGCTGGTATTTCTTTTGGAAAAGATGATCTTGTTATTCCTGAAGAAAAGAATTCCTTAATTCAAGAAACTCAAAAACAAGTAAACAGCTTAGAAGCACAATATCAAGAAGGTTTAATTACAGAAAGAGAAAAATACAACAAGGTCGTTGGACTTTGGTCTACATGTACAGATAAAGTTGCAAAGGCAATGATGAAAACAGTTTCAACTACGAAAGATAATCAAATCAATTCTGTATATATTATGGCTCATTCAGGTGCGAGAGGTTCAGAAGCTCAGCTTAAACAGCTAGCAGGAATGAGAGGTTTGATGGCTAGACCTTCCGGAGAGATTATTGAAAATCCTATTACCTCTAACTTTAAAGACGGTCTAACTGTTCTTGAATATTTTAATTCTACCCACGGAGCTAGAAAAGGTCTCGCTGATACTGCGCTTAAGACTGCAAGTTCAGGATATTTGACTAGAAGGCTTGTTGATGTGGCCCAGGACTTAACCATTACTCAAAAAGATTGTTCTTGTTCCAATGGACTTACAGTAGACACAGTGTATGAGTCTGGTGAGGTAGCTATTCCTCTAAAAGATAGAGTTTTTGGTCGATACCTAGCTGACGACGTAAAAACATCTGAAGGAAAAGTTATTATGAAAAATGGTGAATATATTTCACATGAAGAAATTGAAACCATTGAGAAAGAAAATATTACATCTGTAAGAATTAAATCTCCAATTACCTGTGGCTGTGTAAATGGTATCTGTGCTAAGGCATATGGTAGAGATCTAGCTAAAGGTGAACCAGTAAATACCGGTGAGGCTGTTGGTATTATTGCTGCACAGTCAATCGGTGAACCTGGAACTCAGCTAACTATGAGAACTTTCCACGTTGGTGGAGTAGCAAGCTCCTCAGCTGAAAAGTCCAATTTTGAGTCTCCTAGTGATGGTAAGATTAAAATTCAAAATTTAAGATCTGTAATCAATCAAGCTGGTAGCGAAATCATTATTAATAGAACTACTGAACTTGAAATTTATGATTTAAATAACAAATTAGTTTCTACATTCAGAGCTCCGTACGGCTCCACTCTTTTAGTCAAAGATAAAGCTGAAGTGAAGTTGAATGATTTATTGCTTGAATGGGATCCTTACACTGTTCCTATTGTAGCAGAAGAATCAGGTATATTAGACTTCAGTGATCTTGTCGAAGGAGTATCATTTATTGAAAAATTTGATGAAACAACTGGTATTTCCTCAAAAGTAATAATTGACTGGAAGAGCTTCCAAGGTAAACAGGATCTTAAACCTCAACTTGTTATCACTGATGATAAAGGCAATCCTGTAAAATCAAAAGGGTCGAATAATTCATCCTATGATTTAAGTGTGGGAATAGTTTTAAATATTGAAAAAGGTAAAGAAGTTAAAGCAGGTGATATCATAGCTAGAATACCAAGAGCTTCCTCTAAAACAAAGGACATTACTGGCGGCCTACCTAGAGTTGCAGACATCTTTGAATCAAGAAAGCCAAAAAATCCTGCAGTATTAGCAGAAGTTTCTGGCGTAATTGAGTTTGGTAAAGATATTAAAAGCAAAAGAAGAATAATTATAAATCCTGAAGATGGAGATCCAGTTGAGTACTTAATTCCAAAAGGTACATATATATATTTCAATGAGGGCGATAAAGTTAATAAAGGAGATATGATTGTTGATGGAACTCCTGCACCAACAGACATTTTGAATATTCTTGGCATCGAGGCTTTAGCTGAATATATGGTAAGAGAAGTTCAAAAAGTATACAGGTTACAAGGTGTTTTAATTGATGATAAACACATTGAATGTATTACAAGACAAATGCTTCAAAAAGTTGAAGTTATTGAGTCCGGAGACAGTGAATATTTAGTCGGTGATGTTTTGGATAGAACCACAGTTCTAGAAAAGAATATTGAGCTTAAAGAAGCTGGAAAAAATGAAGCTAAATTTAAAATGATGATATTAGGTATTACTAAAGCAAGTCTTCAAACTAATTCATTTATTTCTGCTGCATCTTTCCAAGAAACGACTAGGGTTCTTACCGAAGCAGCTATTAATGGTAAAGTAGATAAATTAACAGGTCTCAAAGAAAATGTGATTGTTGGTAAGTTAATTCCTGCTGGTACAGGTAACGTTATTAGAGCTTTAAGAAAAGAAGCTAAAATAAGGGATAATTCACTTCTAAAACAAATAGAAAATACTAAATAAATGTTGACTATGATGAATACTATAAATATATTCTGCGAACTATGCCGACCATAAATCAATTAGTTAGAAAATCTAGAGAGAAAGTCTCTAAGAGAAATAAGGTGCCCGCACTTAAGGCTTGCCCTCAAAAGAGAGGCGTATGTCTAAGAGTCTATACAACAACACCAAAAAAACCTAACTCAGCTCTTAGAAAAGTAGCTAGAGTTAAACTAACTAATGGCCAAGAAGTCACCGCATATATTCCTGGAGAAGGCCATAACCTACAAGAACACTCTGTTGTATTAATCAGAGGTGGTAGAGTAAAAGACTTACCAGGTGTTCGTTATCATATAATAAGAGGAACTCTTGATACCCAAGGCCTAGAAAAAAGACGCCAAAGAAGATCAAAGTACGGAGCCAAAAGGCCAAAGAGCTAAAATTTAAAACATGTCGAGAAGAAGAGCAGCAGAGAAGAGACAGATATTACCTGATCCAATTTATAACAGTATAGTGTTAAATAAATTTATTAATGAAGTAATGGTTGGTGGTAAAAAAACCGTTGCTCAAAAAATTGTTTACGGTGCACTTGATATTATTCAAGCACAAAACCAAAGCGAAGATCCTTTAGACTATTTTCAAAAATCAATTAATAACGTTAAACCCTCTGTTGAAGTTAAATCTAGAAGAGTCGGTGGAGCTACATACCAAGTGCCCATGGAAGTTAGAAGCACAAGAGCTCAAGCTTTAGCGTTCAAATGGATTCTTTCAAATTCTAAAAAAAGAAATGAAAAAACTCAAAGAGAAAGACTCGCAAATGAATTAATTGATGCTTTTGAAAATAAAGGTAACTCTGTAAAGAAAAAAGATGAAGTTCATAAGATGGCCGAAGCTAACAGAGCTTTTGCACATTATAGGTGGTAATAAATGGATTTAAGTAAATATAGAAATATTGGAATTATGGCACACATTGATGCCGGTAAAACTACAACCACAGAAAGAATTTTATATTACACTGGAAAATCTCACAAAATTGGTGAAGTACATGATGGCGCTGCAACAATGGACTGGATGGAACAAGAACAAGAAAGAGGTATTACTATTACTTCAGCGGCAACTACTTGTTTTTGGAATGATCACAGAATTAATATTATTGATACTCCTGGTCACGTGGACTTTACAATTGAAGTAGAAAGATCACTGAGAGTTCTAGATGGTGCAGTAGCATGTTTTGATGGAGTGGCTGGTGTAGAGCCACAGTCTGAAACTGTGTGGAGACAAGCTGATCGCTATAAAGTTCCAAGAATTTGTTTCTGTAATAAGATGGATAGACTAGGTGCTGATTTTGAGATGAATATTCAGTCTATTAAAGATAGATTGGGTGCAAATCCACTAGTTCTCCAAATGGCAATTGGTAAAGAAGCTGATTTCAAAGGAGTTGTTGATCTTGTTAACTTTAAATCAATCATTTGGCAAGATGATAGCTTAGGTGCAAAATTTGATGTCGTTGACATAAGTGATGATTTGCTAGAAGAAGCAAAGAAAAAAAGAGAAGAGTTAATTGAAATGGCTGTAGAGGCAGATGATCAGGCCATGGAAGATTATTTAGAAGGCAATGAAATTTCAATTGAGACTTTAAAAAAGTGTATAAGAAAAGGCACAATTGAGTTTAAATTTGTTCCTGTTCTTTGTGGCACAGCTTTCAAAAATAAAGGTGTTCAACCTTTATTAGATGCTGTCGTTGATTACTTACCATCTCCTAAAGATATCGGTTACGTAGAAGGTGTAAAAGAAGGATCTGATGAAAAAATTCATATCCCAAATACTCCTGAAGAACCATTCGCTGCCTTAGCTTTTAAAGTTGCTGCAGATCCTTTTGTTGGCCAGATAACTTTCTGTAGACTTTACTGTGGTAATTTAAGTTCTGGCTCTACTATTTTAAATTCATCTAAAAATCAAAAAGAAAGAATTGGTAGAATGTTATTGATGCATTCAAATACTAGAGAAGAAATCAAAGAAGCAAAAGCAGGTGATATCGTTGCTTTGGTTGGAATGAAAAACGTTACTACTGGAGACACTCTATGTGAACCATCTAAGCCGGTTATTTTGGAAAAAATGGAATTCCCAGATCCTGTTATTGAAGTAGCTGTTGAGCCAAAAACTAAAGCTGATTATGAAAAAATGGGTCAAGCTCTTGGAAGATTGGCGCAAGAAGATCCTAGCTTCAGAGTTACTTCTGATGAAGAGTCAGGTCAAACGATTATTAAAGGAATGGGTGAGTTACACCTAGAAATCCTCGTTGATAGAATGAAAAGAGAATTTAAAGTCGAAGCTGATGTGGGTGCCCCACAGGTAGCCTATAGGGAAACAATTACTAAAGATGTCGAAGTTGACTACACCCACAAAAAGCAATCTGGTGGTGCGGGTCAATTTGCTAGAGTTAAAATGAAATTTAAACCTCTCGAGAGAAACTCTGGGATTAAATTCAACAACACTGTTGTTGGTGGAAATATTCCAAAAGAGTACATCCCAGGAGTTGAAAAGGGTATAAATAGCGCTGCTCAAAACGGAGTTATAGCAGGATATAATGTTATCGATTTCGAAGCTGAAGTATATGACGGCGCATATCACGATGTTGACTCATCAGTTTTAGCGTTTGAAATTGCTTCCAGAGCTGCCTTCAGAGATGCTGTAGCTAAAGCTGGTCCTAAATTATTAGAACCTATGATGAAAGTAGAAGTTGTGACTCCTGAAGACTATATGGGAGATATCATTGGTGACCTTAACTCTAGAAGAGGTCAAATTGAAAAAATGGAAGATAGAGGAAACGCTAAGGTCGTTTCTTCAGTTGTTCCTCTTGCTAATATGTTTGGTTATGTTAATAATCTACGTTCCATGAGCCAAGGAAGAGCGAGTTATACAATGTTATTTTCACATTACGATGTAGTACCATCAAATGTTGAAGAAGAAATAAAGTCAAAGTTAGCATAAACCATGATTAATCAAAACATTAGAATTAGACTTAAATCATTTGATCACAATATATTAGATAGAAGTTCAATAGATATTCTACAAACAGCAAAAAGAACGGGTGCTAAAGTTATTGGACCTATTCCAATG
This sequence comes from alpha proteobacterium HIMB59, assembly GCA_000299115.1. Lineage (NCBI taxonomy): Bacteria > Pseudomonadati > Pseudomonadota > Alphaproteobacteria > Candidatus Pelagibacterales > Candidatus Pelagibacteraceae > alpha proteobacterium HIMB59. Next base: position 931,828 of record CP003801.1, read on the forward strand.
CCCTCAAGAATTGAAAGAGTTACGGTTAATAAATCACCTCACGTTGATAAAAAGAGCAGAGAGCAATTTGAACTAAGAACTCATATTAGAATGATGGATATTATTGAACCTACTCCTCAAACAGTGGATGCTTTAATGAAATTAGATCTCGCTTCTGGTGTGAATGTAGATATTAAAATAAAGAAATAAAAAATTATGATTATTAGTACAAAAATAGGTCAAACATCATTTATTAGTGAAGAAGGCAAAAGAGTTTGTGCTACTGTTTTAGATTACAATACATGTACAGTTGTTGGAAATAGAACTGAAGATAAAGACGGCTATACAGCTAACATTCTAGGTTTCCTTAAACCAAAAAAATTAAACAAACCTCAATTAAAAGATTTTAATAAAAAAAATATTGAACCTAAGAAAATTATAAAAGAAGAAAGACTTAATTCCTCTGAAGATTTATTAGAAGTAGGAAGTGAAGTATCTCCTAAATTTAATGTAGGAGATAAAGTTTGTGTTCAATCAAAATCAACTGGAAAAGGTTTTGCTGGAGCTATGAAACGTCATAATTTCAGCGGTATGAGAGCTTCTCACGGTGTATCTATTTCACACAGAGCCCATGGATCAACTGGTCAAAACCAAAATCCTGGTAAAGTTTTTAAAGGTAAGAAAATGGCTGGTCACCTTGGCGATGAAATTACAACAACTAAAAATTTAGAGGTGCTATTAGTAGATACTGATAAGAAATTGATTTTTCTCAAAGGTTCTGTCCCAGGAAAAAATAAATCAGTTGTAAGGGTATATAAATAATGATTGAACAAATCACTCTTAAAAACGCCAATATTTCTGATAAATCTTTGCATCTTTCAGTACAAAAAACGTATTCTCACAAACAAGGCAACAATCATAGCCTTGATCGATCTGAAGTTACTGGTTCAGGAAAGAAACTTTTTAAACAAAAAGGAACTGGTAACGCTAGAGCTGGTAACAAAAAAACAACACAAAGAAGAGGTGGTGGTAAAGCCTTTGGTCCTAAATTTCATTTAGTTTCATTTAAAGTTAACAAAAAAGTAAAAAATCTTGCTTTAATGTCTTCAATTTCAATCAAAAGTAACAACAAATCACTTTATTCTATCGACGAAACCAAACTAGATGAGAAGGCAGTTAAAGATATTCTAAGTAGTAATACAAATAAAAAAATTATGATTGTTCTTAAAAATACCAATGAAAATAATGTTGTATCTAAGTTTCAAAATTATAAAAATATTTCTTTTCACTCAGATAAAAACTATTCAATACATGCTTCTTTAAAATCTGACATGCTTATTTTTTCAAACACTTCATCTCTTTATGAGACTTATATTGGGAAAAATATCTAATGGATTTAAATCTAATTAAAAAACCCGTCATTACAGAAAAATCTACCGCCAATGCGCAATTTAATAAATATATATTCGAAGTTACTAAGTCTGCAAATAAATCGGAAATTAAAGCAACTATAGAAGATGTTTATAAAGTTAAGGTTGAAAAGTTAAATAGTGTTATCGTTAAAAGTAAGCCTAAAGTTTTTAAGGGGCAAAGAGGCACTAGATCAGAGCAAAAAAGGATTATCGTTACTCTCAAAGAGGGTAACACAATTGATATGAGCGGAAAGGTTAAATAAATATGGGTCTAATTACTTATAAACCTACCACTCCTTCTTTTAGAAAGACTGTTAAGATTGATAAATCAGTTTTATTTAAAGGTAGACCTGAAAAAAACCTAATTGAAGAATTACAGCCTAATTCTGGAAGAAATAATACTGGAAAAATTACCATTAGACATAGATCTGGCGGTCATAAAAAGAAATATAGAATTATTAATTTCAAAAGAAATACATTCGATAAAATTGGTACAGTTGAGAGAATAGAATACGATCCTAATAGAAGCGCATTTATTGCTCTTATTGATTATCAAGATTTAAAAGAATACATCATAGCCCCGTCTGATATTAAATCAGGTGACAAAGTTATTTCATCTTCAAAGGCTGAGATTAGCTCTGGAAATGCTATGAAAATTAAAAATATCCCTACCGGTACTTCGATTCATAATATTGAATTAAAGCCTGGTGCCGGAGGTAAATTATGTAGATCTGCTGGTTCTTTCGCCCAGGTGCTTGGTGTGCAAGATAAATATATTATGATTAAGTTATCTTCGAGAGAAACTCGCCTTGTTCATGGAGAGTGTATGGCCACTGTGGGTGTAGTTTCTAACCAAGATAATAAAAATAAAAAGATTGGTAAGGCAGGAATTAAGAGACACTTGGGAATTAGACCAACGGTTAGAGGTGTTGTGATGAACCCTGTTGATCATCCACATGGTGGTGGTGAAGGTAGAACATCAGGCGGAAGACATCCATCTACTCCTTGGGGTATGAAAACCAAAGGTAAAAAGACCAGAAAAATTAAATTCACATCTAAAATGATAATTTCAAGAAGGGCTAAGAAATAATGGCAAGATCTGTCTGGAAGGGACCTTACTTTGATATAACTCTTTATAAAAAAGTAAAAAAATCAAAAGAAGAAAATTCAAAATCTCCGATTAAAACATGGTCAAGAAGATCTACTATTATTCCAGATTTTGTTGGCGTTACACTCTCTGTATATAACGGCAAATCCTTTATTCCAGTATTTGTCACTGAAGACATGGTTGGCCATAAACTAGGAGAATTTTCTCCAACCCGAGTATTTAAAGGCCACTCTGGTGATAAGAAAGCAGTTCAAGGTAAAAAATAATGTCAATAGAAGTCAAAGCTATAAATAAAATGATCAGAACAAGCTCTCAGAAATTAAATCTTATAATTAAAGATATTAGAAAAAAAGACATTAACGCTGCTGTTAACATATTAAAATTCTCCAATAAAAGAGTGAGCAAAGAAGTTTTAAAGACACTTAATTCTGCTGTAGCAAATGCAGAAAACAATAATAATTTAGATATTGATAAACTAGTTGTTAAAGAGGCTTATGTTGGAAAAAGCCTAAGAATGAAAAGATTTAGACCGATGAGTAAAGGAAGAGCTTTCCAAATCATCAAACCTTTTTCAAGACTAACCCTAGTATTAGAGGAGAGGGCATAATGGGACAAAAAGTTAACCCTAACTCTTTAAGAGTAGGAATAAACAAATATTGGCAATCAACTTGGTTTGAAAAAAAAGATTACTCTAATTTTCTTAAAGAAGATCATAATATTCGAAGCTATATCGAAAAAAATTATGCTATTGCAGGCATAAGCTCAGTTATTATTGAAAGAGCAGCTGCCAACCTCAAAATTATTATTCATACTTCCAAGCCTGGTGTACTTATTGGTAAAAAAGGTGCAGATATAGAAAAACTAAGAAATAGTTTATCAAAATTATCTGATAAAAATATATCACTCGATATCAAAGAGATTAAAAAACCTGAAACCGATGCATCATTAGTTGCAGATTCTATCGCAAGACAGTTGGAAAAACGTGTTGCTTTCAGAAAAGCTATGAAAAAATCAGGACAGTCTGCTATTAAATTAGGTGCAAAAGGCATTAAAATTGTTTGTGGTGGTAGATTAGGTGGTGCTGAAATTGCAAGATCCGAAAAATTTAGCGAAGGTAGTGTGCCGCTTCATACGTTGCGAGCAGACATCGATTATGCAACAGCTCGCGCTTTAACTACTTATGGAATTATTGGTATCAAAGTTTGGTTATTTAAAGGCGAAAGTAAAAATACAAAAAATAACATCTCTAATGAAAAGGTGAGTTCATAATGCTTTTACCAAAAAATACGAAATATAGAAAACAGCACAAAGGAAGGATTCATGGCAACGCTAAAGGTAACTACGAATTAACTTTTGGTTATTATGGATTAAAATCCCTAAATGCTGAAAGAGTCACAGCTAGACAAATAGAAGCTTCAAGAAGAGCTATTACAAGATTTTTAAAAAGAGCAGGCCGTCTATGGATAAGAGTATTTCCTGATGTTCCAGTCACAGCTAAGCCAGCTGAGGTTAGAATGGGTAAAGGAAAAGGTTCAATAGATAGATGGGTATGTAGAGTAAAGCCTGGAACAATAATGTTTGAAGTTGACGGTGTTGATAAACACCTTGCAAAAAAAGCATTTGAACTTGCATCTGCTAAATTACCTGTTAAAACCACATTCGTTTCATTGGATCAATTTTAATGGCAGATAAAGATTTAAATAGTTTGAAAAAAGAGTTGTTTAACTTAAAGATAATGAAGAAAAGTGGTCAACTTACTGATACTTCACAATTTAAGAAGGTGAGAAAAAAAATTGCATCATTATTAACCAAGGAAAGAATGGAAAAAAATGCCTAAAAGAATTTTAAGTGGTAAAGTTGTTAAGAAATCAGGTGATAAAACCGTTTCTGTTTTAGTTACTAGACAGACAACCCATCCTATTTACAAAAAAATTATAAGAGTTTCAAAAAAATATTTAGCTCATGACGCAGAAAATACTATTGCGATAGGTGAGAACGTAAAAATTCAAGAAACAAAACCATTATCAAAAAATAAATCGTGGGAAGTTATTAAATAATGATACAAGCAGAATCCAATTTGCAAGTTGCTGATAATTCAGGTGCAAGATTAATTAGCTGCATTAAAGTTATCGGTGGATCAAAAAGAAGATATGCTAGAATTGGAGATATAATTATTGTTTCTGTTAAGGATGCTATTCCTAGATCAAAAGTTAAAAAAGGTGAAGTTCAAAGAGCTATTATCGTTAGAACAAAGAAACCTTTGATTAGAGAAGATGGTACATCAATTAAATTTGATACAAATGCAGCAGTTTTGCTTGATAAACAAAATGAACCTATTGGAACAAGAATTTTCGGTCCAGTTACAAGAGAGTTAAGAAAAAAGAATATGATGAAGATCGTAAGCTTAGCTCCAGAGGTGCTTTAATGATAAAAAAATATAAAAAAGGCGATGAAGTTATTGTGAAAGTTGGCAAAGACAAAGGAAAAATTGGAAAAATTGCTAAAGTCTTCAATTCCATTGATAAAGTAATTATTTCTGGTGTTAATGTTAGTAAAAAGCATCAAAAACCATCTCAAGACTCAAAGGGCGGAATTGTAAATAAAGAAATGCCCATTCATATTTCTAATGTCTTGGCTTATGACTCAAAAGCTAAAAAATCATCAAAAGTTGGATTTAAAATCGAAGATGGTAAAAAAGTTAGAATTTTAAAATCTTCTGGAGAAAAATATTAATGAGCGCTTCTATACAAGAATTATTTAATATATCTGATCAATTAGCTAAAAATTTAGAAATACCGCATAAATTAGCAGTTCCTAAAATGACAAAAATTGTTGTAAATGCAGGCATAGGTAGCATCAAAGAAGACAATAAGGCTATCGAAAAAATGAAGAAAGATTTATCTCTAATTACAGGACAGGCACCGGTAGTTCGTTTATCTAAGAAAGCTATAGCTTCATTTAAAATTAGAAAAGGAATGCCTGTTGGTTTATCTGTCACTCTTAGAAAAAATATTATGATGGAGTTCTATGACAGATTGGTGAATATAGCTATGCCACGAATTAAAGACTTTAGAGGTTACTCAAAGAAATCATTTGACGGTCAGGGTAACATTACTATTGGTATCAAAGATCACATTATCTTTCCTGAGATAAGTGTCGAAAATGTAGAAAATATTTTTGGTTTTGATATCACAATCGCAACTTCAGCAACTAATGATAAGGAAGGGTATGAATTGTTAAAGTTAATGAACTTTCCATTCTTGAATTAAATATGGCAAAACAAAGCGCAATCCAAAAAAATATTAATAGAAAAACACTCATTGATAGATTGAGTGAAAAAAGAGCAAAATTAAAAAAAGTTTTAATGAATAAAGAACTTCCTTTTGAAGAAAGAGTAAAAATTCAAATGAAATTAGAGTCTATGCCTAGAAATTCATCACGAATTAGATATAGAAATAGATGTTTTTTATCTGGTAGACCAAGAGGCGTTTACTCAAAATTTAATTTATCAAGAATAGCAATCAGAGATATGGCTGGAAAAGGTCAAATTCCCGGTCTAACGAAAGCGAGCTGGTAAAATGAGCGATACTCTAGCTGATATGATTACAAGAATTAGAAATGGCCAAAAAGCCAATAAAGTTTCTATAAAAGCTATATATTCAAAATTAAACGTGAATGTCTGTAATGTTTTAAAGAACGAAGGGTATATAGAAAGCTTTGAAGTAATTGGAGATAACAAAAAGGACTTATCTATTACTCTTAAATATTACAAAGGTAGTCCATTAATCAATAAAATAGAAAAGATTACTAAACAGGGATGCAGAGTTTACAGTTCAGTTGAAGAAATACCCAAAACAATTGGTGGCTTAGGAACAACAATTCTTTCTACATCAAAAGGTGTAATGTCTGACTCTGACGCAAGAAATCAAAAAGTAGGTGGAGAGGTGCTAATTAGCGTATTTTAATCATGTCACGTTTAGCTAGAAATCCTATTACCATACCATCAGATGTGAAAATATCTGTTAATGATAATGTAATTAATTTTGAAGGTAAGTTAGGTAAGTCAAGTTCCACTTTACCTAATGGAATTGCTGTTGATATGAAAGATAACTTACTTCATTTCTCAGGAGAAAATAAGGCACTATTGGGCACTGTCTACGCGAATGTAAAAAACGAGATAGTAGGCAACTCCCAGGGTTTTGAAAAAAGATTAGAATTAGTTGGAACAGGTTATAAAGCAAATGTTAGCGGCAAAACTTTAGTTTTATCTCTTGGATACAGTCACGACATTAATTTTCAAATCCCAGAAGGGATTACTGCTAAGGTTGAGAAAAATATTGTTTCAATCTCTGGTACTAGTAAACAGTTAGTCGGACAAGTTGCTGCAGAAATAAAATCATTTAGAAAACCTGAACCTTATAAAGGTAAAGGTGTCAGATATGAAGGTGAAAGAATTTATAGAAAAGAAGGGAAGAAAAAATAATGAATAACGATAAACTCAGATCCCTTAGAAGAAAAACGAGAATTAGAAAAAAACTTAGCGCAGTAAAAAAACATAAGCTTTTAGTTTTTAGATCATCCAAACATATTTACGCTTCTGTATTAACTGAGCAAAATGATAAAACATTATGCTCATATTCATCTGTGAAAATTAATAAAACAGAGGGTCAAAAAAAGCTTGATATTGCAAAACTAGTTGGAGAAAAAATTGCTGAAATGGCAATTGAAAAGGGCGTCAAAGAAGTAAAGTTTGATAAGGGCCCATATAAGTATCACGGTAGATTGAAAGTTCTTGCTGATGCTGCAAGAGAGAAGGGCTTGTCATTTTAATGCTTGAAAATAATACAAACAAAGAATTAATCGAAAAATTAATATCAGTCAGACGTGTTTCTAAAGTTGTTAAAGGTGGTAGAAGATTTGGTTTTGCAGCTTTAGTAGTCAGCGGAGACGGTCAAGGCAGAGTTGGTTTTGGCTCAGGTAAAGCAAAAGAAGTCCCGGAAGCAATTCGTAAAGCATCTGAAGAGGCAAAGAAAACAATGGTTAGAATTCCTCTAAGAGAAGGCAGAACTATTCATCATGATATTAAAGCTAAGTTCTCATCGAGCACAGTGATTTTAAGATCTGCGCCCAAGGGTACAGGGATCATTTCAGGTGGTCCATCAAGAGCAATTTTTGAAGCATTAGGTATTTCTGATGTTGTATCAAAGGCTATTGGTACAAAAAACCCTCATAATATTGTTCGATCTACTATTAAGGCTCTGAGAATGATTAATACACCAAAATCTGTATCTGCTAGAAGAAGTATTGAAATTAATTCCGTAATTAGCAAAAGAGAAAACTAATGATCAACAAATTATCAAAACAAAGAACCACAAATAGAAAAAGAAAAGGAAAAGGTGTTGGCTCAGGTCTGGGTAAAACAGCAGGTAGAGGACATAAAGGTCAAAAATCTAGATCTGGTGTTGCTGTTAGAAACTTTGAAGGTGGTCAAATGCCTATTTATAGAAAAACCCCTAAAAGAGGTTTTAATTCTATAAAAAAACTAAGATCTAATAATCTTTCTATTTCACTTGTAAGCTTTAATAAATTCCAAGACGACTCAACTATTGATATGAAAACGCTTGTAGAGTCAGGATTTCTGAAGAAAAAAGATCACAAAAAAAATATTAAAGTAATTGACTCAATTCAATTCAAGAAAAAACTACAATTCAAAGATTTTAAATTTACACCCGGTGCTAAGAAAAGAATAGAAGACTTAGGCGGTTCAGCTTCTTAAGACTAAGCTATGAACACTAAAGTTCCTAATATCGATTATAACGAAGCAATCAAGAACTCTGGTTTATTTCGAAAACTTGGTTTCGTTCTTTTTGCAGTAATAGTTTATAGACTAGGGACATACGTACCAGTTCCCGGTATTAATTCTGCTGTTCTAGAGCAAATCTTTGCACAACATCAAAATGGTATTCTTGGTATTTTTGATATGTTTTCAGGTGGCGCTCTCATGAGAATGTCTGTCTTTACACTCGGAGTTATGCCGTATATTTCAGCTTCTATTATTATGACTTTGATGCAATCTTCTTTTGACAGTTTAAAAGCCCTCAAGGAGCAAGGAACTAACGGAAGAAAGAAAATTCAACAATATACACGATATCTCACAATACTACTGGCTCTATTTCAAAGCTATGGTATTTCCAACGGTATTTTGAACCTTTCTGATACTGTAGATCCTACTTTAGGAAGCGTAGCCTTTTTTCAACTTTCAGCTATCATAACAATGACCTCCGGAACTATTTTTCTTATGTGGTTAGGTGAGCAAATTACCGAACACGGTTTTGGAAGTGGTATTTCAATAATTATTTTCGCTGGGATAGTAGCTAATTTACCTTTTGCTATTTTTAATACATTCGAGCTTGGCAGAACTGGAGCTCTGTCAGCTATAGCAATCATCTTTATCATTTTCTTATTACTAGCGCTAATAGTCGTAATTGTTTTCATTGAGAGAGGGCAAAGAAGACTTTTGGTTCAATACCCAAAAAGACAAGTTGGAAACAAAGTCTTTGGCGGGCAATCATCTTATCTACCTATTAAAGTTAATGTAGCAGGTGTTATTCCTGCTATCTTTGCATCTTCTTTACTTTTATTCCCAAATACAATTTCTAATTTTTCTCCTGAAAGTACAGGCTTTTTATCTAGCCTAGGTTTTTACTTATCTCACGGTAAGCCTTTATATATGATTTTCTTTTTTGGTCTTATTGTATTTTTCGCTTTCTTTTATACAGGTATTGTTTTTAATCCAAAAGAACAAGCCGATAATCTAAGAAATAACGGAGGTTTTGTTCTTGGTTATAGACCTGGAGAACAAACAGCTCAACATTTAGAACACGTAATTTATCGTTTAACTTTTGTCGGAGCTATTTATTTGGGTTTAATTGCACTAATCCCAGAATTTTTAATCGCAAGACTCTCAGTTCCTTTTTATTTAGGGGGAACTAGTTTGTTGATTGTTGTTGTTGTTGCAATGGATTTCTTCTCTCAAATTCAAACACATTTGTTTACCTCTCAATATGAAAAAATATTGAGTAAAAATAAAATATACAAAAGTAAATGGTTATAATCTTTATTGGCCCTCCAGGATCTGGTAAGGGAACCCAAGCCCAAGTTTTAAAAGATACAGTATTACCTAATCTACATATTTTAACAGTAAGCTCTTTACTGAAAGAAAAGTCATCTGATGGAAGTGTTTTAGGTAATGAAATAAAGCAAAAAATGGATAATGGTGATTTGATTGAAGACACAATAGTTATATCCGTGCTAAAAGAAAAATCAGATAGCCTTGGAGATGAACAAATTTTAGTTGATGGCTTTCCTAGAAGTTCTGTTCAGGCTGAGTCTCTTAAAGAGATATTTATGAACAAAAATTTAAATATTATTAATTTTACAGTCACTGATGAAGAGCTTCTCACTCGTATTAAAAAAAGATCTCAAGAAGAGTCTAGAGCAGACGATAGTGTATTTGATAAACGCTTGGCTATTTATAAAAAATCTCATAATGAAATCATTGAATCTTTGTTAAAAGATCACGACGTGATCAATATAGATGCCAATGATCAAATTGACTCTATTTCTCAAAAAATTATTGAAAAACTTGGCTTAAATTGATGTATTTTATATTGACTTTTAAATACTTTTTTACTATTTTCACCCCTTCAGGAGATCTCAATTGGCAAGAATAGCAGGCGTAAATTTACCAGTTAACAAACGTGCTTTAGTTTCACTAACTTATATTCACGGTATTGGACCTAAATTTGCTTTAGACATTTTAAAAGCAAATGACTTAGACCACACTAAAAGAATTAAAGACTTTACTGAAGATGAAATTTCTAAAATAAGAAAATCTATTGAAGAAAGCTACACAGTTGAGGGAGACTTAAGACGTGTTGTATCTCAAAATATCAAACGTTTAAAAGATTTAGGCTGCTATAGAGGTTTAAGACATCGTCGCCAGCTACCTACACGAGGTCAAAGAACTCATACCAATGCTAGAACAAGAAAAGGAAAAGCTGTAGCAATAGCTGGGAAGAAAAAAGTTACAAAATAAAAATGGCAAAAACTGAAAAAAAATCATCTGATAAGAAAAAATCAAAAAAGAATTTCGGACAAAACGGCGTTGTCCATATTAAAAGTTCTTTTAACAATACTATTGTTACCATCTCCGATGTTAGTGGAAATGCTGTATCATGGTCATCTAGTGGTGCAATGGGTTTTAGGGGTTCAAAAAAATCTACTCCTTATGCGGCTCAAATGGCAACAGATGCTGCTGGAAAAAAAGCTTATGACGTTGGTCTAAGGAAACTTGATGTTCTCATGAAAGGCCCCGGCTCTGGAAGAGAGTCAGCGCTAAGAGCACTACAAAATATTGGTTTCATAATTAATAACATCAAAGATGTTACACCGCTTCCACATAATGGATGCAGACCGAAGAAAAAAAGAAGAGTATAAAACTTTAATAGGAGTATAAATTGATCGAAAATAATTGGATAACCCTAGTTAAGCCAAATAAGGTTGACTACAAAATTAGTGAAAATAAAAAATTTGGTACAGTTGTAATTGAACCTCTTGAAAAGGGTTTCGGAACTACTCTAGGTAATGCTTTAAGAAGAGTTTTGCTCTCTTCTCTACAGGGTACTGCAATTACTTCTATTAAGATTAACGGGGTATTACACGAGTTCTCTACTATCGAGGGAGTTAGGGAAGATGTAACAGATATCATTATGAATTTAAAAAATGTTACATTTAACTCTAAAAGTAATCATACTCAAAAACTAACATTGAATGTAAAAGGCCCAAAAGAAGTATTATCCTCAGATTTTGATGAAAACCCTGAGGTTGAGATAGTTGATAAAGATGCTGTTATCATGAATGTTGACTCAAATAGAGAGGTTAATCTTGAGATCTTTTTGGATGTAAATAAAGGTTATATCTCAGCTGAAAAAAATAAAGATAACGAGAATAAAAGTGTTGGACAAATCATGCTCGACGCCACTTTCAGTCCTGTAAAAAGAGTAGCTTTTAGCGTAGATAACTCACGTATCGGCCAAGATACAGAATTTGATAAATTAATTCTTGATATCGAAACTAATGGTACGGTATCACCAGACGATGCTGCCGCATTGGCTGCTCGAATTCTACAAGACCAATTAAAGCCATTTATCAATTTTGAAGAACCTACTGAAGACGAAAGAAAAAAATTACAATCTTCGAAAGAACCACAATTCAATAAAAATTTACTTAAGAAAGTTGATGAGCTTGAATTATCAGTTAGATCAGCTAATTGTTTAAAAAATGATAATATTTTCTATATCGGAGATTTGGTTCAAAAAACTGAAGGTGAAATGTTAAGAACTCCAAACTTTGGAAGAAAATCATTAGATGAAATTAAAGAAGTCCTTTTATCAATGGGTCTAAATATGGGAATGGATTTACCCGGTTGGCCACCAGAAAACATAGAAGAACTTTCCAAAAAATACGAGGATCCATTTAAGGTATAATGAAACACGGATTAAAACAAAGAAAGTTAAATAGGACTTCTTCTCATAGACTGGCTTTGCTTAAAAACTTATCTATTAGTCTCATTAAACATGAAACAATTACAACCACTACTGAAAAAGCAAAAGAATTAAGACCTTTTATAGAAAAGTTAATTACTAAAGCGAAGAGCGACAACCTAAGTAATAGAAAATATATTTTATCTAAGCTTTTTAATAATAAAGAAGCATGTCAAAAACTCTTCTCTGAAATTTCTGTCCAACAAAAAGATAGAAATGGTGGTTACACAAGAATTATTAAAAAGGGTAATCGCTTTGGTGATTTTGCTCACACTAGCATCATCCAGTTCGTAAAATAATCCTTAATGCAATCCTATCTAGCTCTGATTTTAGGAGCTATCATAGGCTCTAGTATTCGGTATCTTTTCTATTTAATTAATCTGTCAGCCTTTGGTGTACCTTTATCTACCATAATAGTTAATATTATAGGTTCTTCGTTAGCAGGTTTCTTTTATGGAAAATTTCAAAATTCAGCATATGTATTTTTGTATGTAGGTTTATTTGGAAGCTTGACTACATTATCAGCTTTCAATTTAGAATTATTTCAACTATTAGGTAATAAAGATTTTTTAAGAGCAATAATATATTTTCTTTTTAATATAATTATTACTTTGGCTTTTTTTTATATATTTCATGTTATTAGTGTAAAAATTGCAAGTTAAAGTAAATCAACCATTTAATCGTTTAGATAAATTTTTATTTCAATATTTTGAGTCCATACCTTTATCTTTAATACAAAGATTAATTCGACAATATAAGATTAAAATTAATAATAAAAAATCTAAAGCTAATTCTGATTTAAAAAAAGGAGATATAATTTTTATTTATTATAATTTTGAAATTAAAAATCAAAAAAACTTTAAAATTAAAATTTCCGAAGATTTTCGAAAGACATTAAGAAAAAAAATTGTTTTTGAAAATAATGATTTTATTATCATTAATAAACCAAGAGGGTATTCTGTTCAAAGAGGATCTAAAGTTAGAACATCTTTAAAAGATTATTATGAAAGTTTATTGGGATACCCGCTTTATATAGTTCATAGATTAGACAAAGATACATCTGGCTTAATGATTTTCACTAAAAACAGATTGGCAGCTAGCGGTATTTCAAAACTTTTTTTATCTAATAATATTCATAAATATTATTTAGCCAAAACTCACAAAAGTTTTAACAAACAATCAGGAATGCTTGAAAATGTTAACAATGAAAATAAGATATTAAAACTATTTTATAGAAAAATTAATTCAACTAATGATGAACAACTCTATTTAATTAAACTTTTAACAGGCAGAAAACACCAGATCAGACTTCAATTCTTTCTCAATGACAATCCCATAATTGGTGATAAAAAATTTAGCCAAGATAAAAATAAAAATTTATCTCTTAGTGCTGTATCAATTCATTTTTATTATTTAAATAAATTCTATAAATTTAATTTGAATTTAAATGAAATTGACTTATAAATTCCATTTTTAAGTCATTTATTAATTCTTTTTTATTATAAGTAATATTCAATTCTTTTAAGCTGCTTATTTGATCCGCTTCAAGACCACATGGATTAATTTTTCTAAAATCATCCAGTGATAAATCTAAGTTAATTGAAATTCCATGATAAATTACTCCTTTTGAATATCTTAATCCTATAAAAATTATTTTTTTATCCTTTTTGTTTTTTTCATCTCTTGTCCATAGACCTCTGTTTGTTTCTTTTTTGGCAAATAATGTAATTTTGTTATTTTTGAATACTTTAATAATAATCTCTTCAATTTTATTTATATATTCAATGATATTTAATTTTCTTTTTCGAATATTTAAAATTGGATAAATGATTACCTGACCAGGTCCATGGAATGTAATTTTTCCACCTCTATTTATAAATACTACAGGTATATTATTTATTTTTTTTTGATTAAAATTTTTGGGTGTAGAACTTCCTGCGGTAAATACACTTTGATGCTCTAAAAACCAGATTTCTTCATTTTTGATGTCTTTTGAAACTTCTAAAACCTTTGAATTCATTTTATTTAGAGCCTCAACATAATTTATTCTTCCTTTTAGTTGTTTTATTTTTAACATTGTTTATTAATTACATTTTATAATTGCGGACGTGGCGGAACTGGTAGACGCGCAGCGTTGAGGTCGCTGTGGGATAATATCCTGTGGAAGTTCGAGTCTTCTCGTCCGCACCATATTTATTAGTATAAATGGTTAAATTTAATAAGAAAGAATACATTCAATCAATAAAATCTAAGCATCCAGCAGATCAGGCCGACAGTATAGAAAATCTAAATCTTAAAGACCAAACCTCAGTTTTAAAAACTTCTACTAAAAATCTCCATCCTGATTTTATTGCTTATCTTAGAGAAGAGACTAGAGAAGAAATTTTAAATCTAATCCCCAAAAAACAGTTAATAAATTTAATTAAATACCTAGATTTAGATGATGCGGTAGAAATTCTAAGTGAATTTGAAACAAAGGATCTAGTTAATACTTTATCGAATTTAGGTCAACTTCAACGTTCTAGAATTGAAGAAAACTTAAAATATCCTGAGGATTCAGCAGGTCGAATAATGAATAGAGATTTTCTTGCTGTTAAATCAACTTTAACTGTAGGAAATTTGATTGATCAATTGAGAACTTCTCGAAGAGGTCCTAAGGATTTTTATAATGTATTTATTGTCGATGAAAATAATACTCCTATCGGATATATCCCATCTGGAAGAATTCTAAGATCTAAAAGAAGTAAAAAACTTAAAGATATGACTCTAGAAAATGTTCATTTAATTAAATCTAATGAATCTGTGGAGGATATTGCATACACTTTTAGACAATATGGATTAGTATCGGCTCCAGTTGTCTCTACTCAAAATAAAATTTTAGGTATTATAACTGTTGATGACGTGGTGGAAATTGTCCATGAGGAAACAGAGGATGATATTCAGAAATTAGGAGGTTTATTTGTCAATGATTTTTATAAAGGTGCCTTCAACTCTGCCTCATCTAGATTTATTTGGCTTGGATTAAATTTATTAACTGCAATTTTGGCATCTTTAGTTATAGATATTTATTCTGATCAACTTCAACAGATGATCGCTATAGCTGTTTTAATGCCAATAGTTGCTTCTATGGGGGGCAACGCAGGAACTCAGGCTATGACCATATATGTTCGTGCTATAGCTACTAAAGATATTGATAATTCAAACTATTTTAAATTAATTATTAAAGAGTTTTTGATTGGTAGTATAAACGGATTAGCTCTATCTATGATAATGGGGATCATAGCTTATTATTGGTTCGATAGTCTAATTTTGGCCTTTGCTATTTCTTTTGCAATACTAATTAATTTAGGTTTTGCTTGCTTAGTTGGTATAATTATACCTTTATCGATAAATAAGTTAAAGATAGATCCAGCTTTGGCTTCTGGAATTGTATTAACTACTTTTACAGATGTTTTTGGATTTCTCTCATTCTTATCAATCGCTACTTATATTTTAAATTTATAAACAATGATTAATCAAGAAATATTAAGAGAATACGATATTAGAGGGATATTTCAAAAATCTTTAACTTTAGAAGATGTAAAAAATATATCCTGTAAGTTAGCTACAATTATAAAAAAAACCAACGATCATAAAATTATTATTGGACACGATGGTAGATCCTCTTCTTTAGAAATAAAAAACACATTAATTTCAAATTTTCTTAATTTTGGAATTGATGTTTATGATATTTCATTAATCCCGACACCTATTAGTTATTTCGCAAATAAATATTTTCAAATTACAAATCTAATTATGATTACAGGATCTCATAATCCAAAAGAATACAATGGTCTCAAGATGATCATTGAAGGAAAACCTTTTTTTGGAGATAAAATTAAATCATTAAATCGAATAGTAGATTATAATAAAAATGATGTTTCAGGAAATCTTTATTTTAAGAGTCCAATTGAGCCATACACAAAAGAAATTTTAAATAGATTTAAAGATATTAATAAACTTAAAATAGTCTGGGATCCAGGTAATGGGGCTATATCTCCAATAATTCATAGAATTGTAAAAATGATTGGTGGAAATAATGTTATTCTTAATAGATCAATAGATAGTACTTTTCCAAATCATCACCCAGACCCAACTATTAAAAAAAATATTATTCAAATTTCTGAATATGTAAAAAAACATTCATTTGATTTAGGTATTTCTTTTGATGGTGACGGCGATAGAGTAGGTATTATCGATAATAATGGGGA
Source organism: alpha proteobacterium HIMB59 (assembly GCA_000299115.1). Classification (NCBI taxonomy): domain Bacteria; kingdom Pseudomonadati; phylum Pseudomonadota; class Alphaproteobacteria; order Candidatus Pelagibacterales; family Candidatus Pelagibacteraceae; species alpha proteobacterium HIMB59. The sequence goes on from CP003801.1 coordinate 948,182, forward strand.
ATTAGTTTACTCAGATATTATTTTACTTTTATTAGTTCTTGATTTGCGTGAAGAAAAAAAAGATATCACCGCTGTTGCTGATGTAAAATGCAGCAAAGTTTTATTTGATACCTTGAAAGATAAAGGAATAAACATCTTAATGTCAAAAACTGGACATTCTTTAATTAAAGAAATGATTACTAGTGAAAACGCTGATATAGCAGGAGAAATGAGCGGACATATATTTTATAAATATCAATATTATGGTTATGATGATGCAATCTATGCATCATTAAAAATAATTAATCTTCTGAGCAAAAGTGATCAAAAATTAAGTGACATAATAGAACCTTATATAAAATCAAGCTCAACACCTGAAATTAAACTTCACTGTGATGAAAAGGATAAATTTCAAATATTAAGCACTATTATTGGTGAAATCAGAACTACTTATACTAGTGAAGTTGACATCATAGATATTGACGGAGTAAGGGTTGAGAGCAAAGATTTTTGGTTTTTGATAAGGGCTTCAAATACTCAAAACTGCCTTGTTTTCAGATTAGAGCATTTTAATAAAGACTATTTCAAAAAAGAAATAAATAAATTAATAAAATTTTTAAAAAATTATAATTTAGACATATCTGAATTAACTAGCTTTAACAATACAATCTAGTTTCTCCTTTTTCATTTCGTTGCATAAAAATTTAGCTGTAGACATAGAATCTAATTCAAAAAAACTAACGAAAAATTTTCCTCTTTTTTTAATATGATGATAGTGATCTCTTAGAAAAAACATCTTTTTTTGTATGTAAGATATATGTTTTTTTGAGTCACTTATCTTTTTAAAAGTTGAAGTTTCAACAACATAATCATTTGAGGTGTTACTGGAATTGTATGTGTTTTTATTTATAGCTTTCTTATTTTGATATTTATTCATTAAAAAATGGATCTTATTATTCCTTTCTTTGGCTGAATTTCCTCCAAAATATACACCAAGTAAATAATTTTCATCTATCTTTGAGAGTAATGATATTTGAAAACCAGATTTTCGAATATATCCAGTTTTTAAACCGATATAATAATCATATTTATTTAATAGGGTATTATGGGTTTTATAAGTTTTACCATTAATAGTAACTTTTTTTCTTTTAAATCTATCTAAATATTCCGGGTATTGTTTAATCAATTCAGAACTTAAAATAAAAATATCATTAGCTGATGAAAGATTTGATTTATTAGGTAAGCCATGAGGATTGGCAAAATTAGTATTTTTTAAACCTATTTCTTTTGCTATCAAATTCATTTTTTTTACAAAAGCTTTTTCAGATCCTGATATTTTTTCAGCAACTGCAATTGCTACATCATTGGCTGATTTGATTATTAAAGAATCTATAGCCTGATCAACCGTTATCGACTTTCCTTGAGGTATATTTAATTTTGAAGGTTGTTGTTGAGTTGCTTTTTTTGAAAATATTATTTTGTCATTTAATTTAAGATTATTTTTGTTTAATTCATCAAAAACTATATAGAGTGTCATTATTTTAGTTAATGATGCTGGGTAATTTCTCGTATTTTTGTTTACCTCAAAATATATCTCATTGTTGATAGGATTTCCTATTACACTGGCTATTTTAGCTAAACTTAACTGTGATAAATTGACTATTACAAATGTAAAAATTAGTATTATTTTGATCACTGGTTTTTTATAATTAGAAAAATGTCATTAGGTTTTAAAATATATTCTTATTTTAATGGTAGTCTTGTTCATCAAGATTCGCTAGGTAATAAATTTTATCAAGATAAAAAAAATTCAAGTAAAAGATGGATCATTTATGCTGATGGTTTAGGCCCTGAGTCTATTCCTACTAATTATCATAATTGGCTTCACAATACATCCGATGTACTAGATAAGAATATCCATGAACTTGATGAACTTGTTAACAACATCAAGGGGCGTACTCAAAAACACATCACCACACATAAACCAAATGACACTAAAGGTTATAATAGTTGGCAGCCCAAATAAAAATTGAGTTAGATAGTTTTTCTTCATCGTTTCATTTAAAGATAGGATTTGTATTTCTATCTATTTTTCTAATCTGTTATTTTTTAATTAATTCTTTTAATCATCAAACAAATCATTTTAAAGCTCACTTTGGTTATGTTGAAGGTCTTGATATCGGGTCTGATGTAAAACTAGCAGGTATTCCAATTGGGAAAGTAACAAATCTTGAAATAGAAAATGATTTAATTGCTGTTACGGGATTTATAGATAAAGATTTTGATATACCCAGAGACTCTATCGCGTCTATAAGATCAGAGGGTCTTTTCGGAAAAAAATCTCTGCTTATCAATCCTGGTTTTGATATCCCTTTTGACTCCTCAAACAAAAATATTGCATTTACAGAAACTACAGACTCTTATTCAATAGATATGTTTTTAAGGTATTTAAGAAGTATAAATGAAAAATAAAATAAGTTTTGAATTTATCATAGGATTATTGATACTAATTATCACAATAATATCTTTTTTTTATTTTTCTTTAAAAATTGATTATTTTGATAATTCTAAAAAAATAAATTTAAATTCAAATTTTTTTGATATTGGCGGTCTTACAGTGGGTGCTGATGTTAAAACTAAGGGTGTAAAAATTGGTGAAGTTACAGAAATTTCTTTAGATGGTGACTCTTATATGGCAATAGTAAAAAGCTCTCTCAACTATGATTTAAATATTCCATTAGATTCTGAATTTAAAATAGCTAATAATGGCTTTATTGGTTCTCCTTACATAGAAGTAACAATGGGCATTAATGAACAATATTATCAAAATAATGATTTGACGGAAAATAATGTCGATGCTGTATCTCTTGAAGAGATTATTAATAGTTTTATTTTTAATTAATACTTTTTCTTCTCAAGCTTTTTCTAAAAATAGCAAAAATGCGTCTATTTTAATTTTAGATAAATCAGCCTCTACAAAATATGAGCTTAATTTTTCAAAAGAAATCCAATTTCGTAATCTCTCTTTTGAATTGATAACATGTGAAAGTATGAAATTTGATAAATATGTTGATGAAATAGCTTTAATTAAAATTTCTCAAGAAGAAGATATCTTTATTGGCTGGTTTTTTTCAATTACTGATGAATTAAATTTATATTCAAATAAAATATATGAAGTTACTTTGAAATCTTGTTCTAATGAAAATTAGAAATATTTTTTTCAAGCCAATTAGTATTATATTGACCAGTAGTAAATATATCTTGTTTTAAAATCCATTTATGAAGATCGATGTTAGTGTCGATGCCTTCTATGATAATCTCATTTAATGCTCTATGCATAATAGAAATAGCTTCATCTCTATTTTCGCCTCTTGAAATTAACTTTAAAATAAGACTGTCATAATGAGGGTTAACTCGATAATTAGTGTATATAGCTGTATCTACTCTTACACCTCGACCTCCAGGTAAGTTTATAAACTTAATTGTACCGGGACTAGGGGAGAAATCTTTTGCATTTTCAGCGTTTATTCGACATTCAATAGTATGAAATTTTTTATTTAAATCATTAATCTCTATTTTATAACCTGCTGCCACCATAATTTGATTTTTTACTAAATCTAAATCATAAGCTTCTTCGGTTACCGGGTGTTCAACTTGTAGTCTTGTATTCATTTCAATAAAATAAATTTGATTATCTTGATATAAAAATTCAAGTGTACCAACACCCTCATATTGACTTGATAGTAGTAAATTTTGAACATTATTTTCTAAATTCTCTAAATTATTAATATCAACAAAATCCGAAGGTATTTCTTCAATAATTTTTTGATTTTTTCTTTGTATTGAGCAGTCTCTTTGCCCAATTATCTTAGCTGTTTGGTGTTTGGGGTCAGAAATCACTTGAAATTCTATATGTTTCGCATTGGTTAAAAATTTTTCTGCGTACATAGTATCGTCACCAAAATAGTTTTTAGCTTCTGTTTTTAATTGCTGGAAATATTGTTTGATTTCATTTTCATTATTGAAGACTCTCATTCCTTTACCACCGCCACCATAAGCGGCTTTAATTACAACTGGAAAACCAATAGATTTAGCAATTTTTAGGGCATCAGAAGTATCTTTGATATTTTTAGCCTCAGGATTGCCAAGTATTGGTAATTTGTATTCATTAGCTAACTTCAAAGCATTGCTCTTATTTCCTAAATCTAAGATTGACTTTGAAGATGGCCCAATAAACTTAACATCATGTTTTTGTAAAATATCAGCAAATTTATCATTTTCACTAAGAAAGCCATATCCAGGGTGAACGGCCTCAGCTCCTGTAATATTAATTGCACTCATGATATTTGGAATATTCAAATAACTGCTAGATGGAAGAGCTCCACCAACACAAATACTTTCATCAGCTAGTTTTACGTGCATGGCATCGCTATCCACATCTGAGTGGATCGCTACAGATTGAATTCCTAGTTCTTTACATGCACGGATTATTCTAACAGCTATTTCACCTCTGTTAGCAATTAGTATTTTTTTAAACAATTAAGAAATTTCGAATAGTGGTTGGCCAAATTCAACAGCCTCACCATTTTTTATTAGGATAGATTTAACTACGCCATCTTTATCTGATTTAATTTCATTAAATGTTTTCATCGCTTCAATTAAACAAATAGTATCTCCTTTTTTAATTTTTTGACCACTTTTTACAAAAGGTGGGGAACTTGGTTTAGGAGTAAGATAAATTATACCTACCATCGGGCTATCAATACTTTGCATAATTGAGGACTCATTGGTTGGGGTATTAGAAACATTTTGAGGCTGGCTAGATATAGGACTTTGAGCTATCTGAACAGAGCCTGAGTTGTTAGAAATTTCAATGGAAATAGTTTTATTTGAAAATTTTAAAGATCCTAAATTTTCATCTTTAAGTTTTTTAATCAGAAGATTAATCGAATTTTCAGTTTTCTTATCAATCATTTCCTAAATATACCTCATCAATTAAAAAATTAAACTGTTAACATTGATATTTATTTAAATTGTTTAGCTAATTTGAGTCTTTGATTATAGTAATTAGATTTGATTTTCTTCCCATAAATATTTTTTGAATTTTTCTCTATTCGATAATAATTTAGTTGGCCAACTAATTGACCATCTTTGATCATAAATGGGGTATCATAGGCTCTTAATTCTAATACAGCAGGAACACCTTTTAGAAGACCAAAACCAGGGTCAAAAAAACCTGCATAATGTACTCTAAAATTACCAAAGCTATCTTTGAAAGGTTCTAATTCTGCTGCATTATTTTCAGGAACCACAATAGACTCTTTAGATCTTAAAATATAAAACTCGTCTTTTTCTATAATAAAAGAGTCACTTTTAGGGACTATCTCTTCCCAGTATTTTTCTTTTAGGTAATGATTAATTTTATTTAAATTTATAGAGGATGTTATTTTTTTAGCTCGATATGCAGACACTTTACCTTTTTTAATTGAAACAGAAATTTTTATTTTCTTTTGTATGTTTTCGTCTGATCCCTCAAAAAATCTTATTTGATTAAGACAAATATTTTTCTTCAATTCTATGCTAAAAGATTGTGGTATAATTTCCAAATATAACTTACCAGAGTAGCCATAATCTATTTCATCATATTCAGTTCCATATTCAGTGATCAAACGAGTAAAAATATCTAGCCTACCAGTTGTGCTTTTAGGATTAGCTTTTCCTTTTATCTTTTTTGGTAAATTTAAACTTTCATTTAATTCGCATAAATAAATACAATTTTTTTCAAATAAAAATTCCTTATTAAGGTCAATTTGAACTAATGATAATTCATCAATAATTTTAGAAATTGGCTGATTGTTTGGAATAAAAGATGCTTTTATTCTGTAACATTTAGATGAGAGACTTAGATCTAGTGAAGCTGGTTGTATTTGATTCTTATTAAAAGAAGATGATGTTCTGATAGAATTTGTTTTGATTAAATTTTTGATATCTTTATTAATTAGATAGGGCATAAGAGTTGTCTAAATTTGAAATTTTATTTTTATCATAATTATTGCAATAATAATCAATTTTTTGAGATAGGTTTGTTGATTTGAAAAATTGGCAAAAATAGAAATTTGATAAATTTAAATTATTTCGTTTTGCGTAATATTTTCCATAAATATAATGAAAGTAATATTCTTTTTGTATTGCTTTATTTTGTTTGTTTTTTTCAATTAATTCATAAAGATCAGATAATTGATTATCTATTATATAATTGAAGTATTCTATTTTTAAAAAACTATTGTCATTTATAGAATACAATTCTTGAAACATTTCTTCATTATTTAATTGGCCTATACCTTTCTTATATATTTCATAATTGAAATATGAATTCGGTACTGATTTTTCTTCAATTTGTGAGACAATACCTTTTTCTAGATTAATAAAGAATTCATTAAAATCATCAATTTGAGAATTTTTACCATATTTAGCTTTTATCCAATTAAATTCTGGAGAGTTAATTGCTGAGTCTTTTCTGGCTAAATTTTTAAGGATATTTATTCTATCTTCATTTCTGGGATGTGTAGCAAAGTAGACATTTTGGTTATCAGGCAATTCTTCAATAAAATTGATCAAACCTTTTGTATTTAAATTTCTCTCTTTGATTTTACTAATCATAAAATCATCTGCTTGAATTTCAAATTTTATAGAATTATAGGAAAGTTCACTTAATAATTTTTGATTAATTGCCAGACTAGACGCTATTCCGATACTAGGATCACCCGATAAAACAGCTAGGCCTATAGATAATAAATTATTAAGGGAATTTGATTTACTAGCATCCAGTATTTTGATCTTTTTAGATGCATAGTGATTGTGCTCAATGTGTCCCAATTCATGATAATATATAGATTTTAAGGTATCCTCATCTTCAATTAATTTAATAAGCTCGGATGTAAAATATATATTATTTTCTATTACAAAAGCATTAGGTTTGTTGTCAAAGACGATATAACTTTGAAAATTCTTATCGTTATTACTTAAATTGTAAAAATAATCTTCAGCAATAGGATCTCTAACAATCTCCAATGAATTAGCATTGAAACTAATTATAAATAGAAAAAAACTAACTAATGTCTTCAGTTGATTTTTTCTTAATTTTTCTTCTATAAGATTTTTCAGATTTTTCTTCAACAGTATGTTTTTCAATATTTTCTTTAGATTTAATGTTAATTTTTTCAAGAATTTTTTGATCTATTTCAAAAGTGTTAAATTCTAAATCTTTTTCAACTTTTATAAATTTAACTTCAAAAGTTAATTTTAATGACTTAATTCTTTTATTAATCTCATTTTCATTATCTTTAAAAAACTGATCATCTATTCTAATCTCATAAGTCTCGTTCTCATCCAATGAATTCAGGTTTTTAATAAGAGATATTAAATTATGTATGACAATAGACTTAGTTTTCTTCAATCCATTTCCATTACAACATTCACATTTTTGATAAAAAGTCTCATATATACTTTGGCCAATTCTTTGTCTTGAAATTTCCATGAGCCCAAATTGTGAAATTTTAGTCATTTGAACTCTTGCTCTATCTTTATAAAAGAGCTCTTTAATTTTTCTCTCAACCTTATTGTTGTTTCCAGAAATACTCATATCGATAAAATCGATTACTATTAAACCAGCTATATTTCTAAGCTGTACTTGTTTGAAAATTTCATCACACGCCTCCAAATTAGTATTCAGTGCAGTGATTTCTATATTCTTTTCTGAGGTTGATCTTCCTGAATTTATATCAATACTAGTTAGAGCTTCTGTAGGATTTATGACTAAATAACCACCAGATTTTAAATAAATATTTTCCTCACTAAGAGAGTTAATTGGATTTTTTATTCCATAACTTTCAAAAAGAGGAAATTTTTCTTTATAAAGGGTAATCTTTTTATTTTTATTGACACTAAATTCATCCTCTAATTTTTTATATTCCTTCAATGTTTTTGAGTCTGAGAAAATGATTTCATCAACAGATCTTTGGTTTAAGTCTCTAGCTATTTTAATTAGGGGTGTATCTAATTCAGATATTAATTTGGGTGCCTTTGACTTAAGAGTATCTTCTCTAATTTTTGTCCATAATTTTCTGAGATACGTAAAATCAGCTATTATATCCTCATCTTCAGCAGAAATAGCATTTGTTCTTATAATGATCGACATTCCTTCAGGTAAATTAAATCCATCATGAAGTTTTTTAAGTCTTTTTCTATCATTGGGATTTGATATTTTTTTTGAAACTCCACCATTTGAAGAGTTATTCGGTAATAAGACACTATATCGTCCTGGTAAAGATATGAATGTAGTTATTGCAGCCCCTTTATTTCCTCTTTCTTCTTTTACAATTTGTATTAATAAAACTTGGTCTTTTTTTATTACATCTTGTATTTTGTATTTTCTGTAAAAGGATAAAAATTGTTTTTTTGTCTGTTTTTCATCTTCCACATCTTCATTCTGACTTTTGGAGCTATCAATTACTTTTTCATTATGGGGTATCTTAAAATAACTCGGATGAATTTCATCAAAGGGTAAGAATGCTTTTTTTTCAGATCCAAAATCAATAAATGCAGCTTGTAAAGATGGTTCTACTCTTGATACGATGCCTAAATATATATTATTTTTTTTACTTGATATTAATTCGTCAGAATAGTCGAAATAATTGATATCTTGCCCATCTGTGGCGATGATGCATAATTCTGAGTTGATGTTTCCATCAATAAAAATTCGTTTTGACATGTTTTTAAATCCTTTTGGTATGATAAATTACAAGTAAAATTTGAGTTACTTGATATGAAACTTTTTAAATTAATTAAATACATTTTTTTATTATTTGTATTAGGCATCTCAATCATGATTATTTTTTTATGGAATATCCAAGAAGATTTGCCAAATGCAAATATATCTGAATATTTTCCAAATGAAATAACTAAAATTTATGACAATAATTATGATTTATTATATCACGTAGGGGCCAGAGACAGGTTTTATATCGAATATAACGATATACCTGTTGAAATGATACAAGCTATCTTAGCTGCAGAGGACAAGACCTTTTTTCAACATCAAGGTTATGATATCAAAGGAATAATAAATGCCTTTTTGGTTAATTTAAAAAATATTTATTCCAAAACTAATAGTAACTATGTTGGCGCTTCTACAATTACCCAACAATTGGTCAAAAATATTTTGCTAAATAATGATCAAACAATCACTAGAAAAGTTAAAGAATTAATCCTTTCTATTAGAATTGAAAATGAATATTCAAAAGAATTTATTTTAGAATTATATTTAAATGAAATTTATTTTGGCAGAAGGTCATATGGAGTCGCTTCAGCTGCAAATAATTATTTTAATAAATCTATTTTTGACTTAGATATCCATGAATATGCCTATTTAGCTGCGTTGCCAAAGGGCCCAAATAACTATGATCCTAAAAGAAATTATCAGAAAGCTTTCGATAGAAGGAATTATGTTTTAAATCAGATGTTTTTGAATGACTTTATTGATGAAAAAAAGTACGAAATATATTCAAAGAAAGAGATTATTTTATCTGAGAGAAATAATAAGAAATATAATCTTGATTATAAGACTGACTATATTCTTCAACAACTTTCTCAAAATTCTATTAGTGCAAATGCATACTATATTCAATCAACCATTGACCAAAATCTACAATTCATAGCTGAAAAATCTTTATTAGATAATTTATTACTTTTTGAAAAAAAATATAAAAGTTGGTCTGGTAGTTATAAGGATTTAAACTCAATTCAGGAACTTAATTATTCCCCTCATTGGATCATAGCTAAAGTTCAAAAAATTCTAAACAATCGCGTTGAATTGGAATTATTAAATAATGAAGAAACCGTTGTAATTATTGATGATTTAAATTTATTCGGTCCTAAAAAACAAAAACCATCTTCTTTTTTGGTCCCAGGTGATTATTTGTATTTAACTCTTATTAATGACAAATACTTTTTAGCACAAGACATTGATATAAATGGATCCGTTTTGGTTATGGATCCTTATAATGGAAACATACTGGCTATGGTGGGTGGAACTAATTATAAAAAAAGCAACTTTAATAGAGCCACTCAGGCATTTAGACAACCCGGATCTTCAATAAAACCTTTTATTTATGCAAGCGCTTTAGAAAATAAATTATATTTGCCTAATACTTTGATTTTAGACTCTAGCGTTTTATTGGAACAAGGACCTAATTTGCCAATATGGGTTCCAAAAAACTACTCAGATAAATCGTATGGTGAAATGACATTTAGAAGAGCTTTAGAAAATTCAAATAATCTAATTACTTTAAAGATAGGGTTAGATTTAGGTATTAATAAAGTTTCAAAATTTTTTGAAGAAATAAATTTATATGAAAATAATATGCAAAAAGATGTGTATTCATCATTACTTGGTGCTATTGAAAATAATTTATTAAATATTACTAAATCATACTCAGTTTTCGTTAACGGTGGATATCAAGTTGAACCAAATATAATTAAAAAAGTTGTTTCAGATAAAGGAAATTTAGTTTTAAATCAAGATTACTTTTCATGTAATTACTGTGATTTTCAAATTACTGATCGCTCTTATAGAAAACCTCAAATTCAAATCAAGCAAGATAATACAATCTCACCTCAAACTTCATATCAAATACTTAGTATTCTTAGAGGTGCGATTGAAAGAGGAACAGGAAAGTCTTTAAATAGTATTCAATATCCAATTGCAGGTAAAACCGGAACTACTAATGATAGTAAAGATTTATGGTTTTTTGGATTAACGCCAAAGTTTGTGGTTGGTGTTTATGTCGGCTATGATAATCCAAAAAAAATTGGCTATAGAGAAACAGGCTCATCTGTAGCATTGCCAATTTTTAAAAGTTTTATGGAAGCCTACCTTCAAAAAGATACAGAAGAGAACATAGATTTTTTTATTCCTGACAATATTATTTTAAAAAAGATAGATGCAAATACAGGTTCTTTTGAAACTACAAATTCTTCAATAATTGAATATTTTACTAAAGATCAACTTGAAACTATCAATAATCTAAATAAAGTGAATACTATTGGTGGTATAAACTAATGGATAAATTTGAACTTATTAATTTGATAAAAGATATAGAAAATCTCCTTACTGTAACAAGGAGGGGTCTTTGACTATGAAAACTCTGTTAAAAGGATATTAGAAATCAATGAAATACTATCCAGTCCTGACAATTGGAACAACATCGCTTTAATTAATAAATCTCAAACTGAGTTAAAATCTTTAAAAAATATCATAAATAATTTTGATGAGTTGAATAACTTATTTAACGATTACAAGGATTTTGCTGAGATTTATGAAAGTCTCAATCCAGATGATAAAAATGAACTTGTTTCTAATCTTCAACAGCTAAATAACAATTTAGAAAAACTCAAAATTCAATCTCTACTGAATGGAGAAACCGATGATTGTAATTGTTTCGTGGAAATCCATGCTGGAGCAGGGGGTACTGAAAGTCAAGATTGGGCTGAAATGTTAATGAGAATGTATGAAAGATTTGCTGAGAAGAACGATTATAAATGCTCAATCATTGACTATCAAAAAGGAGAGGAGGCAGGTATTAAAAATACAACTCTTTTGCTTTCAGGTTTCAAATCTTATGGATATCTAAAAAAAGAGTCAGGGATTCATCGATTAGTAAGAATATCTCCGTTTGATTCAAACAAACGTCGACATACTAGTTTTTCAAGTGTTTGGGTATATCCTGAAATTGATGAAAATATAGAAGTGGAAATTAACCCTAAAGATCTAAGAATAGATACTTATAGGGCCTCAGGGGCAGGCGGCCAACATGTTAATAAAACAGATAGTGCTGTAAGAATTACACATCTAAAATACAATGTAGTAGTTCAAAGCCAGAATGAACGTTCTCAGCATCGAAATAGAGATACTGCTATGAAAATGCTGAAATCTAGGATTTATGAAATAGAACTTGAAAAGCAAAATGAAGAAAAGAAGAAAGACGAAAGTAATAAAAAAGAAATAGGATGGGGAAACCAAATAAGATCATATGTATTACATCCTTATAAAATGGTAAAAGATCTTCGTACAAACTATCAAACATCTAATACTGAAGCAGTTCTTGATGGAAGTATATTTGATTTTTTAGAGGCAAGTCTCTTAGATGATTAAAAATCTTTTTTTTATATCTTTTTTTATTTTCTTCTCTCATAGCATATTTGCCTATAATTATGAATATAAATCAGACGACGTATCAATAAGCCTAAAATTTGATCAGAGTAAAATTAGTGAAATTAAATTTGAATTTGTAAAAGATAATCAAAAACATTTTGGAGTTATTGACTATAGTAATCAAGAAATAAATATTAATTTGAATACTAATATAATCACCTTTGATGAATTCAAAAAATTTTTTCCAAAACCTCAAACAAATAGTAAGTTAAATAAAAAAATTAATTTTAATTGGGAAATAGCTGAATTACTTGTATCTGATAAATATTCGCTTTATTCAAATAAATTAAATTTTACTTATAACAAAGGTTTTGAATTACTTACTTTTTATGACTCTAAAAAAGATTTTGAATTCTCAATTCTTCCTAATTTAAATGGAGATAAGCAACTTTATCTTTCAGCAAGAGATGCTGGTCAATTTTTTTATGCCCAAAAAATTACAAAAAATATGATAGGGGGAGCGTTAATCGGTAAAGGCAATTTTAGAAGATTTGATGATTATGATTTAACCATTAAGGTAAAGGACTTTAGTGTTAACAAAGAATCTAAATTTTATAATTTAATTTTCACCTCTCGCTTACTTGATATTTTCTCTATTTTGCAAAACAAACAAGACGAATTTAATTATCTGGAGATACCTATTCAGAAAAAAGGAAAAGTATTTAATTTTGATCATGCCATTATGCTGGGCGGAACCGTTGCTTTTTCTTTTAAAGGGGAGGCCAACCCAAGTCAAAAAACTGCCAAAGTTAATGGCACTTATGGTCCTCTTTACTTATTTGAAAAAAACTTTCAAAACGTTCCATTTTTAAAGGAGTTGTTTGGTAAAAACGTTGAAGAAAGTCTTATAGCTGCCGATTTTAAAGTATCTAAAAATGGTAATAAAACAGATTTTATATTTAATCCTCTATCTGTTTTGACTCCTGGAAAAACCAGAAACTTCTTTGATATATGGGAATAGTTATTTTGGTATTTTTATGACATCACCAACAGAAAGGCTACCCGAGGATAGTATTTCTGCCCTGACACCACTTTTATTTACTAACATTTTAACGAGCCCTGGTATTTTAAGTCGATCTTGTAAATATTTGCAAGGTTGACAAATTTCATGAATTTTTAAAGTTATTTCATTAACTTTAATTTTTTTATCGATTAATTCATTTAGATTTATTCCGGAGACGATAATATTTCTCCTAAAATCTTTAGCATCTATATCCTGTTTAATTTGTTTATTGAAATTATCAATATCTTCTAGATTTATTAGTGTTACCTGTTCTTTTTTTTCTTTAAAATTTTCATAATACCTATCATTCACTATTCCTTTCCCTTTTTCTAGAATAGCTTGATTGACATAAAAAGTATTTTCTTCACTTATATTAGTAATGTTGATTGCTTCAATTTTTCCCATTTTTCAATATATTTGTAAATTTATTTCATTATAATTTTATTATGGAAGATAACACTAATTTATACAATCAAAGAAATATTTTAATACGTAACTTCCTTATTTTTTCTCGTCTTGCCCCATTAGTTACAAGCCTAATTGGTTCTATACTAATTAATAAGATTTTTCTTAAATCTGCAAATTTGATTAATCTTGATTTTATTTTAATTTTTTTATCTCTCTATTTGGTTCTTTATGTTTTTATTTCCCACACCAAGACGCTTTGTGAACAATTAGCTATTGTTAACCAAAAAATCGATACTTATAACGATTCATAGGCGCCTATATATCTAATTTAAATTTTTCTTCTTTTATAGAGTATGATAGTCTATAAAAGAACAAAATATGAACAAAAATGAAGGAGATTTTAAGGGCAGCTTAACCCCCGTTCCTTATCTATTATCAAGAATTTCTGCTGGTTTTCCTTCCCCGGCGGATGATTATATAGAAAATAATTTAAGTCTGTCAGAATTGTTGATTAGAAACCATTTATCAACTTTTTTGATGAAAACGAGTGGAGACTCCATGATGGATGTGGGTATTAATGATGGAGATATTTTAGTGGTTGACCGCAGTATTGAACCTAAAAATAGAGATATTGTCATTGCTATACTAGAAGGCAATTTAACCGTAAAGCGCTTACTTTTTAAAACGAATGGTTCAGTGGTGCTAAAGTCAGAAAATACAGCGTATAAAGATATCAAAATACCAGAGTCTGCAGACCTAGAGATATGGGGAGTGGTCACTAGTGCTATCCATCAATTTATTAAGTAAATGAATGTTGTGGCATTAGTAGACTGTAACTCGTTTTATGCTTCTTGTGAGGCTATTTTCAAACCTCATCTAAAAAATCAACCTGTAGTGGTTCTTTCAAATAATGATGGTTGTGTCATTGCGAGGAGTTCTTTAGCTAAAAAAGTTGGGATTAAGATGGGAGTTCCTTTTTTTGAAGTTAAAGAATTAGTAAAACAAAATAACGTAAAAGTTTTCTCTTCAAATTATACTTTATATGCAAATATTTCTTCTAGGGTGATGGGGGTATTGAAAAATTATTGTGATGAATTGGAGGTCTATTCAGTAGATGAAGCTTTTTTGATTTTAAACAAATACTCTGAAAGAAGTTTTTTTCAAAGAGCAATGCAAATTAAAAAAACTGTTAAAAAATGGATTGGAGTTCCGGTTAGCATAGGTATAGCTAACAATAAAACACTATCTAAGATAGCTAACCATTTAGCTAAAAAAGATGAACTAGGAACACAGGTAGTCGAATTATTAGATCGGCAACAAATAGAAATAGCATTAAAAGTATTAGAAGTAGGAGACGTTTGGGGGATTGGGAGTAGAATTTCAAAATTTCTTCAATCCAATTCAATACAAACAGCTTATGATCTATATTCTTCTGATCCAAGATGGGTACGACAACATCTAGGAGTGGTAGGAGAAAGAACCTATCGAGAATTACACGGAGAGATGTGTTTTCCCATCATAGAAAGCCCTGAGGCAAAAAAACAATGTCGCGTATCTAGATCATTCGAGAGCTATGTTGAAAATTTCAAAGAACTTGAACAAAGAATTATTTCTTATGCAACGCGCGCATCTGAAAAAATAAGATCAGATCATTTGCAGGCAAAAAAAATAACAGTTTTTATCCGTTCCAATAAATTTAATAAGAAAAATCAACCCTATTATGGAGATAAAACTTATAGCTTCATTTCACCGACTAATGATTTATTTGAAATAGTTCGCTCAGCAGTTAAGGCATTGAGTTCTATTTATAAGTCAGGAATAAAATATAAAAAAGCAGGGGTTTTGTTATCTGATTTAAGTAGCGAAGGCATTTATAATAGAGATTTATTTTTTCAGAGATCAGAGAAGGATCTACTAAAGAAAATAAAGGTGAATAGAGTTTTTGATCGATTAAATAGTAGGTATGGTAGCGGGACTATCTGCATAGCAAAAGAGAACTATGAGAAATTCTATCTTACGAGAAGAAAGAATTTGAGCCCCGCTTACACTTCAAATTTTTATGACCTACCTGTGGTTAATTAACTGCAGGAATAGCCGATAAGGACTCTTCAAAAGCTTTAGCATCGAAGGAGTCTTCGGCTAACTCGCCGGAGAAATAATCCATATATGCTTGCATATCAAAGTGACCATGACCACAAAGATTAAATAATATAGATTTTGATTTTCCTTCAGCTTTACATTTTAAGGCTTCATCCACCGCACCTTTAATAGCGTGTGTAGCTTCAGGTGCAGGCATAATGCCTTCTGTTCTTGCAAATTGAATACCGGCTTCTAAGCATTCTTTTTGACCATAAGCTCTGGGTTCAACATGGCCATGATGAACTAAGTGACTTAATACCGGGGCCATCCCATGATATCTCAATCCACCAACATGAGTAGGAGAAGGCATGAAATCAGATCCTAATGTATGCATCTTCATTAACGGCGTAGACTTTAAAGTATCACCAAAATCATAAGAGTACGTTCCTTTTGTTAAAGAAGGACAAGATGAAGGTTCTACAGCTATTGCATGAACATCTTGTTCTCCTCTAAATTTCTTACCAAGAAATGGATTACAAAGACCTGAGAAGTTACTTCCACCACCAGTACAGCCTACGACGATATCAGGATAATCATCAGCCATTTCCATTTGAAGTAAAGCCTCTTGTCCAATAATGGATTGATGCATAAGTACGTGATTTAAAACACTCCCAAGCGCATATTTAGTATCATCATTAGTAGCTGCAACCTCAACTGCCTCAGAAATAGCAATACCTAATGAACCAGAATTATTAGGATCTTTTTCTAATATTGCTTTTCCTGAATTAGTTAAATCTGAAGGGCTGGCTACAACACTTCCACCATAGCCTTCTATAATTGCTTTTCTGTATGGTTTCTGGTTAAAACTAACCTTCACCATAAATACTTGAATTTCGATACCAAATACTGCACCTGCATATGACAAAGCAGTACCCCACTGACCAGCACCTGTTTCAGTTGCTATTTTTTTAACTCCAGCTTCTTTGTTATAAAAAGCTTGTGCTAATGCTGTATTGGGTTTGTGGCTACCTGAAGGACTAGCTCCTTCATATTTGTAATATATTCTTGCAGGGGTATCCAAGGCTTTTTCTAAAGCTCTTGCTCTAACTAATGGTGTACATCTCCAACGGCTATAAGCCTCTTGAACAGGCTTTGGTATATCAATATATCGATCCTGTGAGACTTCCTGCATGATAAGCTCCATAGGAAAAAGAGGAGCCAAATCATCTGGGCCGATGGGTTGTTTTGTTCCTGGATGTAAAGGGGGACTCATAGGCTCCTTTAAATCCGCTACCAGGTTGTACCATTGTTTCGGCACATCACTGTCTTTTAAAAAAAATTTACTATCCTCGCTCATGTAGTGAATCTTAAAGTATTTTAATTTAGAAATGTAGTTTTTTTTAATCAGAATAATAACGACTTGACGCAGCTTCTTTATTAAATAGGGGTATTAATTGTGCTGCAAGTACACCAATCAATATCATTAAACATCCAAAGATTTGAGTAATCGTTAAAAATTGAGATAAAATAACCCAAGCAGCTAGCGCCCCAAATACGCCCTCTAAGGAAAACGTAATAGCCGCCGTTGACGGCTTAACATATCTTTGACCCATAACCTGTAACGTGTAGGCAATTCCTACAGACATTATTCCTACATATAATAGCTCAAAAGACTCTTTATAAATTCCACTGAAGGAGGGATCTTCAAAAATAAACATAAAAGGAAAGCTATAAATAAAACATAGTAAAAATTGAGCAGAAGCTAAACTAAAAGGGGCATCAACAATTTCAAAATACTCATCGATCAATATACAATGGAGAGCAAAAAATAATGCACAAACCACAACTAAAAAATCAGCAAATTGTGCTTCAAACGAATTTTCGATCGTTAAATAGTATGATCCAATCAAACAAATACTTACGGATAGCCAAATACTCCAATGAATTTTCTTTTTGAGAATAAATCGAGAAATAATTGGTACGAATGGAACGTAGAGAATAGTTAAAAAAGCAGCATTTCCTATTTTTGTATATTGAAGCGCATACTGTTGTAAATAGGAGCCAAGAAGTAAACATAAACCTGTTGCTAAAATAATTAGCAGAAGTTTTTTTTTATTAGTAACTTTTTTGATCAGTGAAATTTCTTTTAAGGCAAAAGGTAGAACCAGCATGCCTCCAATAATAAAACGAATATTGGTAAAAGTTAGTGGCCCTACGTATTCCATTCCCGTAGTTTGTGCAACAAAAGCCGTGCCCCAAATTAGAGCAGCACCTATTAAGCACAATGTTGAAATAAACTGTTTGGAAAACATAAAGAAAACTGGCTCCGCAGGTAGGATTCGAACCTACGACCTGTCGGTTAACAGCCGAATGCTCTACCGCTGAGCTACTGCGGAACGTTGGAACAAACTACAATAATTTTTTGATTTTTCAATTAGCATTTTACGATTTATTGCTCCGCAAAATCTTTATTATCATTATAATTTACCAATATGAGCAAAATTATTTCACCTTGTATTTCTGTATGTAAAACTGACCCAGAAACTGGATATTGCTATGGCTGCGGTAGAACCAATGAAGAAAAGTCTATTTGGAAGGAGGAAAATACTTCTAGTGATTGGAAACATGAAAATTTAGAAATAATTAAATGCCGGTTGTCTGGATGGCAATTGGAGTCTTTTAATAAATCATATGAATTCAAATTAAAAAATGGAATTTCTTTGATTAAATATAAATTAATGAACAAATGAAAAAAATTAAAGGCTCTTGCCTCTGTAAAAATATAGTTTTTGAAATTTTCAACGAATGTAGATACTTAGTCTTATGTCATTGTACAATGTGCCAGAAATCCAATGCAGAATTCAGTAATTATACCAAAGTAAAAAAAGAAAATTTAAAATTTTTAAAGAAAAAAAATTTAAAATGGTTTTTTTCTAGTAAAAAATTTAAAAGAGGATTTTGCTCTAATTGTGGTAGTTCATTATTTTTTCAATCGAGATCATCGAATGAAGAAATCGCCATTTCATCAGGTTCATTAAATAGTAAAGTCCCTGTAAAAGGACATATATTTTACAAGGATAAAAAATCAAATTTATCATTTCCCAAGATGCACAAGAAATTTTCTCAATCAGCTAAAGGTTTTT
Source organism: alpha proteobacterium HIMB59 (assembly GCA_000299115.1). NCBI lineage: Bacteria > Pseudomonadati > Pseudomonadota > Alphaproteobacteria > Candidatus Pelagibacterales > Candidatus Pelagibacteraceae > alpha proteobacterium HIMB59. Next base: position 967,065 of record CP003801.1, read on the forward strand.
TTGATAAGTTTATTTATAAAATTAAATGAATATGTCATTGTTTTTAAAAATAATTGGAATTATTTTTATAATATATCTGATTATAGTTTTTTACGTTTATTCCAAACAAAGATCTCTTTTATATGTTCCAAATATTGATAATTATGACGATGAGACTTTGATCATTGATGTAAATGAAGTTTTTATTGAAAATAGTGATGGCAATAAACTTCGTTCAGTTTTCTATGAAAGCCCGAAGACCACAAAAAATACTTTATTGATGTTTCATGGTAATGCTGGTCCGATTGAAAATAGATTTTATAAATTGAATAAATTATCAAAATATAATCAAAATATTCTTCTTATATCTTGGCGTTCTTATAGTGATAACGAAGGAAGTCCTACTGAGCAGGGACTCTATGATGATGCAAAGAGCGCTATCAAGTGGCTTCAAAATAAAGGGTATGAAAATGAAGATATCATTGTATATGGCGAGTCTCTGGGAACCGCTGTTTCAATTGAAATGACTCAAAATAAATCTTTTAAAGGATTAATTTTAGAGGCTCCATTTACCTCGATGGTTGATGCCGCTAAATTTCATTATCCCTATTTACCTGTTTCTTGGATGCTTAAAGATCGATATATGAGCAAAGATAAAATTAAGAATATAAATACTCCTTTATTGATTATGCATGCAAAAGGAGACTCGATAGTTCCTTTTTGGATGGGTGAGAAGATGTATGAATTAGCTAAAGAACCTAAAATGAATTATTTCATTGATGAGAATGAACATTTAGTAACTTATGACGATGAATTGATGAAAAATATGGATAATTTCTATAAATTAATTGGTTTAAATGAATAAATATCAAAATCTTCCAGAGTTATTTTTTTCAAAAGCAAAAGAGAATTTAAAAAATCAGCATTTATTAAAAATTAATAACAATATCAATCAAATTGAAAGCTGGACTTGGTCAAATAGTTATAGTTCAGTAAATAAAATATATCAGTTTATTAGTTCTCAAAATTTAGAGAAAAATGAGAGAATTTTACTAGTTTCTGAAAATAGACCTGAATGGATGGCAGCAGATATCGCTATTATGTCTAATCAGTTAATAGCTGTTCCAAACTACATCACCTATACATCTCGAGATTTTGAACATATTCTAAATGACTCCAAACCTAAGGGTTTAATAGTTTCAAATAAAACTCTTCTCGATACTGTGTTGATGGCGTCTAAGAAAATAAATTTTGAATTACAATTTATTATTTGTTTTGATCAATTTGAGAATACAAATATTCCAAACTTAACTTTTTATGATGATTTAATTGAAGATCCTTCAATAGAACCTAATAAATACCAATCAATTCAGAGAAATGATCCTGCTAGTATTATTTACACTTCGGGAACCCAAGGTCTTCCCAAAGGGGTCATTTTAAGCCATGGTGGAATTTTAAGTAATTGTGAGGGTGCCTATGAATTATTACAAACTTTGAAAAGCCCAGATTTAACTTTTTTAACCTGGCTTCCTTTATCTCATTCGTATGAGCATGTAGTGCAGTTTGTTACTTTAATGATGGAAGCAAAAGTATTTTACAATAAAAGTATCGAGACTCTTCTTCCAACCATCAAAATTGCTAAACCTCATATAATGACTGCTGTTCCTCGATTTTATAATAATCTTTTTGCAAAAATGCAGATTAATTTAAAAAATCAATCCCAGTTTAAACAAAATTTATTCAATAGTGCGATATCACTAGGAACTAAAAAACTCCATCAACAAAAATTATCCTTCAGTGAAAAAATTTTAAATTTCTTGCTAGATAAATTAGTTAGAAAAAAAGTGAAAAATAACTTTGGTGGAAGATTAGAGGCATTTGTATCCGGAGGAGGTCCTTTGGATAGCCGAGTAGGAGAAGCCCTTAATGCTCTAGGACTCAAGACGCTACAAGGTTATGGTTTAACAGAAACATCTCCTGTTGTAAGTTGTAATCCTTTACACAAAGTAAAAGTTGAAACTGTAGGACCTATTTTTCCAGGAGTAGAGGTTAAGTTAGCTGAAGATGGCGAAATACTAGTCAGAGGAGAGAATTTAATGCTAGGTTATTGGAATAACCCAGAAGCAACCAGTAAAACCATTATTGATGGATGGCTACATACTGGAGATATCGGGGAGTTTGATGGGGAGGGATATTTAAAAATTACCGACCGAAAAAAAGATATTATTGTATCATTAGGCGGCGATAATATAGCACCTTCAAAACTTGAAAATTTACTAACCCTATCATCAGATATAGAGCAGGCCTGTGTTTTTGGAGAACAAAAAAATTATATTGCGGCATTGATTATTTTAAGTGCTGATAGCAAAGCTACAAAAGAGCAAATAGATCTTTATATAGAAAAGATGAATGCTGACTTAACACAGCCTGAAAAAATTAAACGATATCATATCATTGATGAACCATTTACAATTGAAAATAATTTAATGACACCCACAATGAAAGTTAGAAGACACGAAGTTGAAAAAAAATATTCTGAGGTCATTAACGAAATGTTTTAATGCAATTATTTGCTGCATTAGATTTTGAAACAGCTTCTAGTGAAAGAAACTCTGCTTGTGCTATTGGATATGTGATTTTTAATCATTCCAAAATTATTAAAAAACAAGCATATCTCATTAAACCTCCCAAACCCGAAGTTCAATTTACTGAAATCCATGGATTAACATGGGATATGCTAAAAAAAGAAAAAACATTTGATAAGGTATGGCGTTTGATTAAGGATGAATTGCTAAGAGTTGATTATTTCTTTGCTCACAACGCACCATTTGATAAATCTGTTCTTCATTCTTGCTGCTATCATTATAATATCGATATTCCTCCACAAGAATTTAAAGATACCGTTCTTTTGGCTAGAAAATATTGGGAATTTGAAAATAACAAACTCAACACTGTCTGTAAAAATTTACAAATACCTCTTAATCATCATGATGCACTCTCTGATGCAAAAGGATGTGCCTTAATTGCTATAGAGGCGTTTAAAAAAGGTTTTACTATTTAAATTTATTAGCAAATAGCGCTAAAGATGAAAAAATAGTTATTAAAATTAAACTCAAATAGATCAATATATCAATGGAGTTTGTTTGATCGATGATTATTCCGTAAAGAAAAGGAGAGGAGGCTGAAGCCAAAACACCAAAGAATGTCAAAAGAGCTTTAATTGAGCCAAGATTATTCACTCCATATATTTCAGCCCACAAAGAATTAGAGATATTTTCGGTAAATCCATTAGATAAACCTAGTCCAGCCATATAAAGATACAAAATATAAACATGATCAGAAAACAACATCACTATTAAAATACCCGCCATAGGAATAAGATGAAAAGGGACTAATTTTTTCCCTGTAAATTTATCAACTAATAATCCAGAAATAATAGATCCGCCAATACCGCAAGTGGCATAAAATACAAAACTTTGAGCTAAATTTATCATAGACCAAGATTTCATTTCCGCGATAAAAACTTGGTGAAAAAGAAAACCTGTAACAGTAAAAGACATCAACAATGTCAAAGGAAGATATAAATAAAATTTAAAATCTTTTAAAACATCTCTTCTTCTCCAGGAAATATCTTGATAGCTTATGTGTTGTTCAAAACCTTCTTCTTTTTGAAAATTATTTCTTCTTAAAAGGAAATAAAAACTTCCGCCAAGAATTATGAATACAAAAAGAAAAGAACTAAACCATGCTAGTCTCCAGCCAATAGTAATTAGCAAAATTACAACTATAGTTGGATAAATCATCTCACCTATCGAAAAACCAAAACCTGAAATAGCCAATGCTTTGCCACGATTAATACTAAAATACCGAGCCATTGTAGTTCTTGAAGTATGTCCCATTAATCCTTGACCAAATAATCTTAAAAAATAAATAGTTAAAAAAAGAAAAAAGATATTAAATACAATACTTGCCATTAAGCAGGTCAAGGCTAGACCTAAAACAATTACAAGTGTGTATTTTTTTAATGACACCGTATCAATGAGCTTACCTGCCCATATAATAGTAATGGCGCTCATCACAGTTGCGATTGAGTATAAACTTCCGAACTCTGTATTAGTTAGATCAAAGGTTTGTCTGAAATCATTACTAAATAAAGAAATAAAAAATGTTTGTCCAAAACCTGATGAAAAGGCAATCAAAAACCCAAAAAAGAGTAGGTGAATATTTTTGTAAATAAAATTGATCAAAATTAGAGGGATATTATGATTTAATTTGATTTAAGCAATGAGTTTAAAGGAGAGTTTGGATTTATGAGCACAATCAAAAAAACTACTGAAGAAAATGATCAATTAGTTAAAGAAACATATCAAGACATCAGAGACACAAGAAAAACCGAATACGTAGGTAATTTTTGGAAATATTTAGCTTTTGATCCATCTCTTTTGAAAGAAGTTTGGACAGATGTAAAAAATGTCATGACTAAAGAGACTTTGATTGACAAAAAAACTAAAGAGATGATTTATATGGCTGTATCTATTACTAATAACTGTAGTTATTGCACTCACTCTCATACGGCATCAGCTAAAAAACTAGGAATGAGCGATGAAGAACATTCTGAATTTTTAAGAATAGTTGCTTTAGCAGCTAAAACCAATCAATTAGTAAATGGGCTACAGGTTCCCGTCGATGAAATATTTGATGCTGATAAATAAATGATTGATTTTTTAATTTGGTTTTGGAATGCAGGTGAATTGTTAATGATTATTGGTGTGTCAATCATTATCATTGGATTGATATTTTATAGAAAGAAAAAATAAAAGGTTTTATTGAAATGTGGGCTTTTGTTCTTTTTTGTTTATCGTTAGTCTTCACGATCTATTTCTATGTTAAACGAAATAAAATTTATGATAGCAGTGAAAATCTCGATAATGATACTCTCGATCAATATAATAAATTAGATCGAATGTTTATAATAATGTTGTTAGTCACATTTGGTTTATTTGGACTATCTACTTATGTCCTCGGTTGGTTTAATTTTTAATTAATAATGAACTCTGAATTAATAATTAATTCTTTTTGGATTTTAACAATCATCACAGCTGCTTTATATATTACTAGAAAAAGATATGTGGGAAAAAAAGAATATAATTTATTAGATCTTATTTTTAAAATTTTTTTTGTTCTTTCAATAATAATGATTGGTATAAGTTTTATAAGCTTAATAATTTAATTACCAATTATTAGTCCAGTCTCTATTTTCATAGTCTTTTAAATGCCAAATTATCCCCTCATGATCTTTAAAGAAATAAATTTTACCATTTGGGCTTTCCGCTTCATTTACAATTTCTAAGCTATTTTTATCAATAAATTCTTTTGCATTACTCTTTCTAAGACAAGGCTGACAGAAGCCTGATAAAATCGGATCTGCTTGTAAATCTTTTGTTTTTAATTCTATAAATAGACCATCGGGACTTTTAAACATAGATGTGCCATTTTCAGATAACTCTTTAAATTCACCACCTTCGAATAGCTTTTTTAAAAAATTTATATATTTACTGATATCGCTGACATGGACTTCAATATGATCAAATGATGTCATGGTTTAGATTTTGGAGGCCCACCCCGGAATCGAACCGAGCTACAAGGATTTGCAGTCCTCTGCATAACCAATCTGCCAGCGGGCCTTAAAAGGAATATTTACAGTATAAGCTTTGAAAATTCTAGAAATTTTCTTATTTAAGCTACCAAAATCATATCCATTTTAATTTTTTATAAATGATTAATTGAATCACTAAAACTAATGATAACAGTATGGAAAATCCAATAAACGCGCTTCCACTTGATGCATAGGGTATTCCACTTAAATTAATTCCTAGAAGCCCCGTCAAGAAACTAATGGGTATAAATATCATTGAGATGATGGCTATCTTATACATGGTTTTATTCATCTTTTCAGAAATAACATGACTATGTTCATCATAAATAAACTGAATTCTTTCCTTTAAGGAAGATATATCTTCAACTCTTCTTAAAATATCATGATAACTTTCATTAATTTTTTTTAAATCTTGTTCGCTAATTAAAATATCATTTGAGTTATTTATCATAGAATTAATTGCCTCTGCCTGAGGAATTAAATATCTAGAGAAGATGGCACATTTTTTTCTAATATTGCTTAAACGATCACCTTGAGTCTTTGATAGTAAATTCAAATCAAGCATTTCAAAATTATCAGTATCTTTAATTAATTCATCAAATGGAACTTCCATTTTAAATACAAGTATTTCAATTAATTTTTGAATAAATTCAGAGATTGATTTTGGACCTTTGCCATTTATGAGTGAGTCTTTCAGTTCAGAAACTGTTTGAAGATTTCTTTTCTGAAAAGATATAATTCTATTTTTTTCTATCCATAATCTCAGGGAAATCATATCTTCATGAGATTGATCTTTATTTAAATTCACTCCTCGAATGATTAAAAGAAAACCATTTTCAAAAGGAACATACCTTGGTCTGGTTTGTTCAGCTAATACTGCTCTTTTAATATGAGGATCCAAATGGGAGAGGTTTTGATCGACAAACTCTCGTGTTTCATTTGAGTCCGCATCAAAATGCAACCAAACTGTCTTTTCTTTATCAGTAGTATTTATAGAATTGAAATTATCTTGAATATTCGCACCACCTTGATGATCGAAGTTTAATCCAAATATCATTTTAGCCTTTCAATAAAAATATTATTAGATATTAGTAAATATTGTTATTAATACATCATGAAAAAAAATGACTCTAAGAAGTATATAGCGGAAGCTAAAAAATTTCTGGATAAAAACCCCTTAATTAAATCTGTTGATATTGTTCTCCACGATGTCAATGGCGTTGGAAGAGGTAAAATTATTAGAAGACATGAACTTTTAAAACTTTATGAGTCTGGTAGACAGTTTCCTTTATCTTTACTTGGGATGGATATTACTGGTGAAGATGTGCCTGAAACTGGATTAATTCTAGAACAAGGTGATGGCGATATAAAAGCTTGGCCAATTACTTCCTCTCTAAAACCAATTTATAATAGCAAACCTCCTAGAGGTGAACTTTTTATGACCATGTCAGATATTGAAGGAAACAAACTCAATATCGATCCTCGAAATGTTCTTGAAGCCTCAGTAAATCAATGTGAAAAAGAAGGAATACGATTATGTGGCGCTTTTGAATTAGAATTTTTTCTTGTATCAAATGATTTAGATCAATACGGAAAACTTCAACCCGCTAAGTCTATTATTGGAAAAAAAAGATCACACAGAAAAACAGATGTTTACTCAGTAGATAACCTTCATGGAATGCTTCCATTATTAAATGATATTTATGAGGCAACTGCTATTGCAGGGATTGAAGCTGAAACGGTAATTTCTGAATATGCACCTGGTCAATATGAATTAACGCTTAAACATCAAAAAAATTTACTTAAAGCCGCTGATGATATTGTTCGTCTTAAAAGAATAATTCGATCGCAAGCTCGTGCTCATGGTGTTACAGCATGTTTTATGGCTAAACCTATGGAAAATGTATCAGGTTCAGGAATGCACTTTCATGTTTCGATGTATAATAATAAAGGCGATAATATTTTTGCAGAGAAAAATTCAAACACACTTAATCCTAATCTAAACCATGCTCTTGGCGGTTTAGCTAAAACGATGGGGGAGTGTATGCTTGTATTTGCCCCTAATGCGAATAGCTGGAGAAGATTGGTTCTAGGTTCCTATGCTCCCGTAACTCCAAATTGGGGTCAGGATAATCGATCTGTTGCATTTAGAATTCCTTCAAGTAACTCCAAGAATAGAAGAATTGAGCACCGTGTCTCTGGTGTTGATGCTAATCCTTACTTAGTAGCTTTAACTGTACTTTCTGCAATGAGATTTGGTATGAAAAACAAAATTAAAGCTCCCTCTCAAACAAAAGGAAATGCATATAAACAAAAATCAAGCACCAAATATCATATGCCTCACGATTGGAGTTCGGCTATTCTTTCCGCAAAAAAATCGAAGTTTTTAAAAGAAACCCTCGGACCAGATCTTCATAAGGCTTTTATAGCGATCAAAGAGATGGAGTATCAAAAAGTAGCCAGTACAGTTTCAGAATTAGATATCGATTTATATCTAAACGCTATTTAATTTTCTCTTGAAATTTTTCAAATTCAATTGAGTCCATTTTAATTTCGTGTTTGCTCTCAGGGTATCCGCCATTATTCATATCTTCCACAAACATTCGAAAACCTTTCTCGCGTAGAGCTTGTAACTTTTCTTCTTCTGTTTTTAAGTCAATATATTTTTTTGCGTGTCTAGGGTAGTGACCAGTATTGGTTCCTAAAATATCATTACAAAATAAATATTGAGTATCGCATACATCACCACAACCCATTCCCATAGTGATCATTTTTGTATTCTTAGTGATAAAATCCGCCAATTCCACAGGCACCACCTCAACTTCAACACAAGCCGCCCCAGCATTTTCTAGATCTTTAACATTTTGATAAACTTGTATTGCTTCATCGGCCGTTTTACCGACTGCGCGGTAATTGGTCCAAGTCGCTCTATTAGGCACTAATCCTACATGAGCTGTTATAGGGATACCTTCTTTGGCCATTGCTTCTATCCAGTCAATGGAATGAGAGCAATAAACAGCATCGCCACCCATTTCTAAAATTTCAAATCCCTTTTTAATAGCCTCTTGTTTGGAACTGACCGTTCCGTGTTTTAATCCAACCGATAAAAAAGCACCAGATGCTACTTCTCTTACTTTTGGAAAATAGTGATCAGGTTCACAAGAGATAATTTCAATTCCTGCTTTGAATGCCGCCTCAGCTTCTTTATCCGTATCGATATGAGTTTGAGCCCATTTTCTTTTTCCTTTTTGGCTCCATAAATCGTAAACAGATATTCTTTTAGACAAAATATTTATTGAGGAACAGCTACTTTAAGTTCGTAACTGGGGTCCTTTGCTTGTTTGAGAATAGTGGGAATAATTTCAGAATAAGCTCCCCACAAACCTTTTTTTGCGGGTGGCATTTGATCTTTTATCATCTCGTGTAATTTTGGTAAATTATGAGAGGGAACAGTTGGAAACATGTGATGTTCAATATGATATTCCATTTGCCAATATAAAAAGCTGAAAATCGGATTTAAATGCATAGTTCGAGTACTATAACGATGATCTTTTATGTTATCTTTCAAACCTGTGTGCTGCGTCAGACCAAAAAGTCTTTTTAGAGTAATTCCATAATAGTTAGGTAAAACAAAATATAGAACTGGTAGCCATGATTGAAACATTATGGAGATAAGTATTACAAATACCCAAATTCCAACATGAAGCCGTGAAGAGTTAATGCATTTTTGGTGCTCCTTTTCTGGGATAACTTGCTTCATGACTTCGGTTTTGATACCTAATGCGTGAAGAATAGTTTCATACTGAGTGGTTTTTTTAAAATTGATAAAGTCATAAAAGGGAATAAATAAACTAAAGAAATAAAAAACATCTGCAGGTTTTCTTATAGCTATTTCAAAATCAAGAGGATCATCAAAATAAGTATAGCCATGATGGCGAAAATGAGACCATCTCCAACGCACAGGTTCAAAACCATTCATGTAACTTCCTATATGATAAAAAAAGTTATTCCAAAAATTTGATTTAAAAGCTGTTTTGTGTCCTGTTTCATGCCATATAGGATCGGCACAATTCCATATATTCCCATAAATAAAAAAGAAAAGTACAGTCCACCAAGTTCCCCAAGTAGCATATGCTAAATATCCAAAAAGTATTAAAGAGCCAAAAAAGATAAACATATGTTTAAATCCTTGGTAGTCAGATTTTTGCAGTAATTTTACGAACTCTTGTTTGTCAACAGTACAATGATGCCATTTATCAAGATTAACTTGCATAAATTCAAGTTAGCATAATTTTAAAAAAATTAAATATTACGCAAATGTCCAAATTGCTCCACCTAGCGCTAACAAAAATCCAAGTCTTCCTGCAGAGGCGCAGTATTTCATTGTATTTTGATTTGGTGGTGTTTGGTTTTGTGCAGATTTTTTTAAGTGAATATTGATTATTAAGCTCGCAATCAAAATAAAAGTTGCACCTAAAAGCTTAATATGAAAAGACCAACCTAAATTAAAACCTCCATAAATAGATAAAGTTTGAATTACTCCAGTTACCCACATGATGATTATGGCTAAAAGTGAGAGAAAAGCCAAAACTCTAAATCCTTTAGCTAAATGTGGTTCGGGAGTCTTTCCTTCTTTTTTGTAAATGGATTGAATAACAGCAACACCTATAACACCTCCACCAGCCAAAAGCAGAGAAAATAAATGTAAAAATTTGCTGATGAAAATAAACATAATTTACATTAACACAAATTCGATAAAATAGGATAAATTTATAAAAATCTAAATGACATCAAATTCATTAAAGAAACCAGAAAAATCTCTTCCTTTTTATTGGTATTATGATCCCAAAATTTTTCAAAAAGAAATAGATAAAATTTTTAATGATGAATGGATTTATGTTTGCCATGTAAATTCAATTGAAAAAAATCATTACAGAACTCTTAACATTAATAATAAGAATATTGTTTTAATAAAAAATAAGTCTGAAAATATTTCTATATTTTATAATTCTTGCCTACATCGTGGATCTCAAATATTTGAAGAACAAGAGGGGAAAATGAAATCCCCTGTTATAGTCTGTCCTTACCACCAATGGTCTTATGATGCCAGTAGTGGTTCTTTATTAAATACAACATCTATGAAGTTAAATAATTTTGATAAAAAAAATTACAGCCTTCAAAAAGTTAATTTTCATATATGGAAAGGTTTAGTCTTTGTTAATTTAAAGTCGAAAAAAAAATTTAATGTTCAATCCATATTTCAATACTACGACCGAACAATAGAAAAAATTGATATCGAAAAATATCTAGTTGGTCATATTTGGAAAAAGAAAGTCCAATGTAACTGGAAGATTTATTGGGAGAATTATAGCGAGTGTTTACATTGCCCTAACATACATCCTGAATTATCAGAATTAGTTCCCCTCTATCAGAGAAGGCTTGTCGATATTCAAGATCATCCAGAATGGGACATTTTAAAAAAAACTGAAACTCATGCCAAATATCACGGTGGTCTAAAGAAAGGTGCTGAAACTTGGTCTGCAGATGGTAGTTCTCAAGGCCATACAATTAAGGAAGTTCAATCAGAATTAGAGTCAAGAGGGCAGGTATATATTTCAACTTGGCCTACAATGTTTTTAGGCATCTACGGAGATCATATTCGAATAGTAAGACTAATTCCGGTCAATTCAGAAGAAGTGGAATTAACTGCAGAATGGTTGTTTCCTGAGCCTACGTTAGCTGATCCTGATTATAAAATGGGTAATGTTGTAGATTTTGGAATACTAGTAATGAAACAAGATGCAAATATTTCTGAGGTAAATCAACGAGGTGTCTATAATTTAGGAAGATCTTCAGGTGTTTTAATGCCTGAGGAATATATCATTAAAAAATTTCATCAGTACGTTAAAAAGAAAATTATGAAGTGAAAGAATGGCTTACCAAAGTTATGAACAGTGGTAAGTCCATTCTTTGTATACACATCTTGGCTTGTGCCAAGAATTCCCCTTATAAAAAAAGAGGATTTATTTTGTAAAGTTACGCAATGTTAACTTAACAACTTTGGTGGCGTCATCTTTGTAACCTCCGACCTTATACCTATCCTTATAGGTAATAAAAATGTTACCAGAAAAATTTAAAAAAAATACTTTTAAAAAAAAATCTTGTGGAAAATTATTTTGGACAATTTTCTATTTCCCAAAACTTATTTACTTTAGGCATTATTAAAGGAAGTTTTGCAATAACTAAGGGCCCAAATTTTTCTATATCTCCAGTAGCTAAAACATACTTTCCTTGATTATTATTATTGAAAACTTTTATTAAATATTCTCCTGCTTTATAAACATTAGTGCTTTTAAACTCTGCCCCGTACTCTGGACCTATCCAATAAAATTTTTTTCCATAAGGTTCGTACCATTCCCACCATTCATAATTTTCACCATCTAATTCTAGCAACGTTTCTTGCATACCATTGGAAACATTAATGACATCTACAGAAAATTTATCAAAAGTATCACAGCCATCAATTTTGGGAGTAGTAATACCAACATAAAAGTTAAAATCTATTTCAGATTTTATTGAATAGTAATGAGCATCACCCTCTAATGTTCCATAAATCGCTTTAGATATTTCTGGTTTTTCAATTAAATACGCTTTGCTGGGAGAGTTGGTGTTCTCCTCATTTAAAGCGGGTTGATGAGCGGATAAATTAAAAATTGGAAAAGCTATTAAAAGCAAAACTGTTAGATACTTCATACTATTTTTACTTTCATTAATCTTAGATAGATTGCCATATCTGAGGCGATAATGATCTTTGAAAAGTTAATATTTTTGCTATAAATCAAAAACTAATCATGAATTTTGAACAAGCTAGATCTAATATGGTTTTAAACCAACTAAGAGCAAATCGTATTAGAGATATCGATTTAATTGAAAAAATTGAAGATTTTCCTCGAGAGGATTTGTTTCCCAAAAATTTAAAACATCTATCTTATTCTGATCAAATTATAACATTAGAGCAGGGTAGATTCATCTTACCTCCACTTACTTCGAGTCATTTGGTTCAATGTCTAGATTTAAAAAGTGATGATAACGTATTGGAAGTTGGCTCTGGAATAGGAACGATTACTTCTATTATCAATCAATATACAACTTCCATTGATTGCATTGAAAGTTCTGAAGCATTAATTGAAACTTTTAAAAAAAGTTTAAGTGAAAATTTATTCCAAGCTAATCTTTTAAAAACTTCAATTGAGAGTTTTTTTTCAAATAAAAACCCGAATGTTAACAAATATAATAAAATAATTATTAATGGTTCCCTTGACGTTGAGCCATCTCAAATTATTAAAAAAGCATCAGAAAATGCGACGATAGTTTGTGTAATAGATAACCAAGAGATTAAACATAAAATAGTTAAATACGTAAAAGTTAACAATAATTGTAATCGATTTATTGTTGAAGAAGCTCTATCTAATTATCTTTATAGGTTTATTACCAAAGAACCTTTCGTTTTTTAAATTTGATGGATGACCTCCAAGATAAAAAAAAATATGAAAGTGAAATTTATCAAAATTGGATAGATCAAGGCTGTTTTAAACCTACTTACAACTTCGATAAAAACTTTTCTATCTGTATTCCTCCACCAAATGTTACTGGCTCTTTACATATGGGCCATGCCCTTAACAATACCATCCAAGATATTTTAGTTCGTTACCATCGTATGAACGGTTTTAATACCTTATGGCAACCTGGTACTGATCACGCTGGCATAGCAACTCAAATGGTTGTGGAAAGAAATTTAGAAAAAGAAAATATTTTTCGTAAAGATTTATCGCGTGAAGAATTTATTGAGAAGGTTTGGGAATGGAAAGAGTACTCAGGCTCGACCATCATCAACCAGTTAAAAAGACTTGGTAGTTCTTGTGATTGGTCAAGAGAACGTTTTACAATGGATGAAGGCCTATCCGCGGCCGTTCGAAAAGTTTTTGTCTCTCTATATAAAGAGGGGTTAATTTATAAAGGACAATCGTTAGTAAATTGGGACACTAAATTTAAAACCGCTATTTCTGATTTAGAGGTCGTACCGACTGATGTAAGTACGCAAATTTACTATATCAAATATCCTGCTTCTAATGGCAGCTCTATTACTGTAGCAACAGTTAGACCAGAGACAATATTTGGTGACACCGCTATCGCAGTTAACCCAAGTGATGAACGCTATCAATCCATGAAAGACATCACTTTTACTATTCCATTAACTGATAGATCTGTGCCATTAATTTTTGATGAGTATTCTGATCCCGAGATGGGTAGTGGTGCTGTTAAGATTACGCCTGCTCATGATTTTAATGATTTTGAAGTAGGCAAAAGACATAATTTAGAACTTTTAAATATTTTGAATGATGATGGTTCGTTGAATGAAAATTGCCCTGCCGAATATCAAGGAATGGATCGTTTTGATGCAAGAAAGCAAGTTGTCAAAGCTTTAAAAGAAAATGGTTTTATTGAAAAAATTGAAGATTATAAAACAACAATCCCTTATGGTGATCGATCCAATACAATCGTAGAACCATACTTAACTCACCAGTGGTTTTGTAATGCAGAAGAACTAGCTAAACAAGCTATGAAAGTAGTAAATGATGGAGAGACGAAATTTTTTCCTCAAAATTGGGAGAAAACTTATTTTCAGTGGATGGAAAATATCAGACCATGGTGTATCTCCCGTCAAATTTGGTGGGGACATCAAATTCCTGTTTGGTATGGGCCTGATGGTAAAGAATTTTGTGCCGAAACAGAAGAGGAAGCAAGGGATCAAGCCATTGATTACTACAAGGCCGATAAAATTATTTTAAAACGTGATCAAGACGTATTAGATACCTGGTTCTCATCTGCTTTATGGCCTTTTTCAACTTTAGGATGGCCAGAAAAAGAAAAGACTCTTGAAAATTTTTATCCTAATTCAGTTCTTGTTACAGGCTTTGATATTATATTCTTCTGGGTTGCTCGAATGATGATGATGGGTAACAAGTTTATGTCACAAACACCATTCCATACTGTCTATGTTCATGCCCTTGTAAGAGATGAAAAAGGACAAAAAATGTCAAAATCAAAAGGCAATGTTATCGATCCTCTTGAAATAATTGACAAATACGGAGCTGACACTCTTCGTTTCACTTTAACTTCTCTTAATACACCTGGTCGTGATGTCCGACTAAGTGAGCAAAGAATTGCTGGTTATCGAAATTTTGTTACCAAAATTACTAATGCTTATAAATTTGCTGAATTTAAGAATATATATCCTTTAAAAAATGAACCTAATCAATTGGTTCCGAAACATATTTTTAACCAATGGATTATTAATGAATTTCAAAAATTATACAGAGATGTTCAAATAAATTATCAAAATTATTATTTTCATGAAGTTGCTAATCAACTTTACCATTTCACTTGGCATAGTTTTTGTGATTGGTACATCGAACTTTCCAAAAATTTATTAGACTCAGATGAATATCGAGAGGAAACCACTTATACGTTTCATTTAATTTTTAATTCTCTTCTCCAGTTATTACATCCAATTATACCATTTATTACTGAGAAACTATGGTCATATAACAATCAAAATATTTTGATGACAAATCAATGGAACTATCAAGATATTCAAATTGACAATCAATCCATCGAAGCAGCCAACAACTTTATTGAGTTCATTGAAGAATATAGATCTATTGAAAAGCTCTTCGATATTAAAAAAGAACATGATGTGCTGATTTATTCTTCAAGTGAAAACTTACAAAAATTATTTTCAGAAAACCAAGAAGTATTTGAATTCTTAACTCGAAAAAAATTATCCTTAAATCCATTAACAAATGGAGTTTCTTTACCTTTTAAAAATTTTGATTATGAGATTGAAACTGATCAAATCGATAAAGATAAGATTATTAAAAAACTAACTGAAAACTCTGAAGCTTTAACAAAAGAGAAAAACGGTGTCGATAAAAATTTAAATAATCAAAATTTTGTTGACCGTGCTCCGAAAGATTTAATTGAGCAAAACAAAAATAGGCAAAATGCTATTAGTTTGGAATTATCAAAAATTGATAGTATATTAAGCAATCTAAATGGTTGATAAAAAGAATTTACCTAGTCGTCATGTCTCTGTAGGTCCAAATAGCGCTCCTCATCGTGCATTTTATTATGCAATGGGTATGACAGAAAAAGATATTAGTCAGCCTTTTGTTGGTGTTGCAACAACTTGGAATGAAGCAGCACCTTGTAATATTTCATTATCAAGACAAGCTCAAGCAGCTAAAAAGGGCGTTAAAGATGCCAATGGAACACCGAGAGAATTCACTACCATCACAGTTACTGATGGTATAGCTATGGGCCATGAGGGTATGAAATCATCTCTTACTAGCCGAGAAATAATTGCAGATTCTGTTGAATTAGCTGTTAGAGGTCATTGTTATGACGCCTTAGTTGGTCTAGCTGGATGCGATAAGTCTTTGCCTGGAATGATGATGGCAATGGTTCGTCTGAACGTTCCTTCTGTCTTTATGTACGGTGGTTCTATTTTGCCAGGTGTTCATAAAGGTAAAGATGTAACGATTGTAGATGTATTTGAAGCTGTTGGAAAACACTCAAGCGGCAACATGACCGATGAAGAGCTTCACGAATTAGAATGTGTTGCTTGTCCTTCTGCTGGTTCTTGTGGAGGTCAATTTACAGCTAATACCATGGCCTGTGTCTCAGAGACGATTGGACTGGCACTCCCAGGTTCTGCCATGACGCCCGCTCCATTTGAGAGTAGGGATCAATACGCCTATGAAAGTGGAAAAGTAGTCATGGATTTAATAGAAAAAAATCTAAGACCAAGAGACATCGTTACCAAACAATCCTTGATCAATGCCGCTATTGTTGTTTCTGCTTCGGGTGGTTCAACAAATGCTGGCCTTCATTTACCTGCGATTGCTCATGAAGCAGGTATCGATTTTAATTTAGAAGATGTCACAAAAATTTTCCAATCCACACCTTACATAGGTAATTTAGCTCCAGGTGGTAAGTATGTTGCAAAAGATCTTTATGAAGTAGGAGGTGTTCCAGTTTTAATTAAAACTCTCATTGACGGAGGTTTGATAGATGGATCATGTATCACCGTTACCGGAAAAACATTGGCAGAAAATGTGAAAGATGTTGAGCTTCCAAAAAATCAAGATGTTATTTATCCTATTTCTAATCCAATTAGTAAAACAGGTGGTGTCGTTGGTTTAAAAGGTTCGCTAGCACCAGAAGGCGCTATAGTAAAAATTGCTGGT
This sequence comes from alpha proteobacterium HIMB59, assembly GCA_000299115.1. Classification (NCBI taxonomy): domain Bacteria; kingdom Pseudomonadati; phylum Pseudomonadota; class Alphaproteobacteria; order Candidatus Pelagibacterales; family Candidatus Pelagibacteraceae; species alpha proteobacterium HIMB59. Next base: position 984,009 of record CP003801.1, read on the forward strand.
CTTAAAAAATTACAGTTTAAAGGAAATGCAATTTGTTTTGATCGAGAAGAAGAGGCTTTATCAGCTGTTCTCGAGGGCAAAATTAAACCTGGTAACGTATTAGTTATTCGTTACGAAGGTCCAAAAGGTGGTCCTGGTATGCGCGAAATGCTTTCTACCACAAGTGCGATTTACGGACAAGGCATGGGCGAAGAGGTTGCTTTAATTACAGATGGTCGTTTTTCAGGAGGGACTCGCGGATTTTGTATCGGTCATGTAGGACCTGAAGCTTATGATTGTGGACCCATAGCTTTAATAGAAGATGGTGATGAAATTGAGATTGATGCAGAAAAAAATACACTTGATTTAAATGTTTCACCTGAAATTCTTGAACAGCGAAAAGCAAAATGGAAACCTAAGGAACCCCATTTTCATTCAGGAACACTTTGGAAATATGCCCAAACAGTTGGCCCAGCATATTTAGGTGCAGTCACACATCCTGGCGGTAAAAAAGAAAAAAGAACTTATTCAGATATTTAATTGCATCATTATGGGACAATGATCAGAGGGTCGTTCCATCTCGCGATATTCTTTTAATACCTTTAATTTCATAACCTTGCTTTTTAAAAAAGGGGAGGTTAAAAAGAAATCAATTCTTATACCTTCCTCTTTTCCAAATTTATAAGTTTTATAATCAAAAAATGTATAACTTTGATTTTTTGGTTGATTTTCAAAAACATCTAATAAATCGAGGTTTAAATACTTATAAAATTCTTTTCGGGACTCTGGTTGAGCTAATGCATCTTTTTTATATTTCTTAATATCATGGGCGTCATCGTCTTCAGGGATAACATTAAAATCTCCAGTAATAATAATTTCATATTTCTGTTTAATATTTTTGACTTCATAATACAGGTCATTCATCCATTGTTTTTTAAAATCAAATTTTTCTGAGTCGATGGGATTTCCATTAGGAAAATAATTATTCAGTAGGACGATATTTTTGTCTTCTAAAATGATTGTATTATTTCGAGCTTGATGATCATTCAATTTTGAAAGTTTTAATTCTTTAAATTCATATTGATTTTTAATTGAGATACTTACCCCATTGTAACTTTTTTGAGTTTGAGAAATTGTTTGATAATCAAAGCCAGTAAAGAAATTATTAACGTATTCACTGTCATCTATTTTTAGTTCTTGAACACACAGAATATCGGGGTTTTCTTGTTCAATGAGTTTTTGAACTAAAGGTTCTCTTGCTCTTAAAGAGTTTACGTTCCAAGAAACAAGTTTCAATTTAGATACTAAAGGAACTCCCGCATCCACAAGAGTTTTTGGCATTTGGGTTGGAAATACTAAAACTAGATCCGATTAATTCATCTTTATAATCTAGTTCGGCTTGATCAATATATTCTATTGAATTTTTATCTACAAGTATCTGAAGGTCTTTAAAGTTAAAAATTATATCTTTTTCTGAATTTAGCTGGTTATCACTTTTAAAGATATATTGAAAACCAGAACATCCTCCACCTTTAACTTTAATTCTAAAGTATTTCATTCCTTGACTCGCAAGAACTTCTTGAATTTTACTTATAGCTTTATCTGTTATATTAATATTTCCCATATGTTTCATAATTTATCAGCTTTAAATGAAAATTCAAAAGGAAGACTTTTTCCTATAGATGAAGATCATCGTCTTCCTTATGAAAGAGATAGAGACCGAATTTATCATTCTACTGCCTTTCGAAAGTTAAAGGACAAAACCCAAGTTTTTATGTTTGAAAAAGGTGATTATTATAGAAATCGCTTAACTCACACACTCGAAGTTTCCCAGATAGCTCGATCTGTCAGTCGGCGATTTTCTTTAAATGAAGATTTAGCTGAATGTATAGCTCTTTGCCATGACTTAGGCCATAGTCCTTTTGGTCATGTGGGCGAAGATATAATTAGTCAAGAAATTGATCAAAATTTTAATCATAATTTTCAATCATATCGACAAGTCACATTTTTAGAAAAAAAATATATAAGTTATGAGGGATTAAATCTGACTTGGGAAACTTTGGATGGTTTAATTAAACATAATGGAAAAATATTAGAAACTTCATTTAACTATGATTTGTCAGATAATTTTACATTTGATTTAAATAAAAATCCTTCTCTTGAGGCTCAAATTGCCTCTCTATCAGATGATATAGCTTACATAGCTCATGATTTTGATGATGGCATTAGAGCAGAAATACTAGAGATCAAAAAAATAGCTAATTTAAGTGACTTATTTGATTTCATTGATTTTAAATATATGCAGTCATTGGATAAAAAAGTTGCCCGTAACTATTTTACAAGAAGTACCATTAATTATTTTGTGAAAGATTTAATCTCCCAGACAGAGTTAAACCTAAAAAGCAAGGATCTTAAATCTTATCAAGATGTAATTAATCAGAAGAATTTTTTAGTTTCCTTTAGTACGTTAACCCAAAGTAAAATTAATTTAATAAAAAACTATCTATATGAAAATTTTTATACATCTGACTTTGTATATCAAAGTAGATCTAGAGCAGAACAAATCTTGCTTTTTATTATAAAATTTCTTGAAAAAGACCAATCACCACTTCCCAATAGTTGGAGGTCTAAAATTCAGGATGAAGATAGCAAAAAACAAATTATAGTTGACTATATTTGTGGTATGACTGACCAATACGCCATAAACTTTTATAACAATTATGCTTGATCAAATTAAACTCTCACTAAAAAATTGCCTTAGTAAGATTGATGCTAGCGTCAATGTATCTATAGATGAGATAGAAGTTTCACTACTTTTTGATGAAAAAGGAGACTTTACAACTAATATCGCTTTAAAATTTTCTAAATTATATAAACAAAAACCAGCAGATTTAGCAAAATCAATTATTGAAAATTTTTCTTCTGAAGAATTTTCCAAAATTGAAATGGCAGGGCCTGGTTTTATTAATTTCTTTTTAAAAGATCAGTTCTTTTTCAACCTTCTAAATTCTCAACAAAATCGTTTTCAAGATCAATCATCTGTCAATATTGAATTTGTATCTGCTAATCCTACTGGTCCTCTTCATTTAGCCCATGGTAGAGGTGCAATCGTAGGTGATGTTCTTTCAAATCTTTACCAATTTTACGGACATAATGTGACGAGAGAGTATTATGTCAATAATACTGGAAATCAAATTAATGAATTTTTATCTTCAATTCTTTTTCAAATCTCTTCAAAACATAATTTTAATTTACCTTATCAACAGTTTTATAAAGGTGATTATATCCAAGAATTAGCAGAAAAATGTTTTGAAAATTTTAAAAATATATTCGAGATAACCAAGCTATCTAAAGATGAAGAATTAAAAATTGTTAACTTTGCTATTGAAAATTTAGTTAACCAATCTTTAAAGACATTAAAAGACTCTGGAATTAATTTTGATCAAATTACTTATGAAACTTCAATTGTTGAAAAAAAACTTCTTCCAGAGATCATTAAAGAACTAGAAAAAAAAGGACTCGTTTATAACGGACAACTCCATGATCCTAAAGATTTCCAAGGTACAAAAAAAGATAATGAAATAACTATTTTTAAATCAACTAACTTTGGCGATGACGAAGACCGAGCCATAACCAAAAATGACGGCACACCGACTTATTTTGCTAATGATATAGCTTATCATGTTGATAAATATCAAAGACAATATTCAAAATTAATTAATATTTGGGGCGCAGACCATTTAGGTTATCTAAAAAGACTATCTTCTGCGTTAGTTTCGTTATACCCAGAAATTAATTTTTCCGTTGTTTTTTGCCAAATCGTTAACTTAAAAAGAGATAATACAATTCAAAAGATGTCCAAAAGAGAAGGTAATATCTTTGAGTTAGATGAATTGGTCAAAGAAATTGGTATAGAAAATTATCGCTATTTTATGTGCTATCGAAAAAATGATACTCACATGGATTTAGACATTGATTTGATTAAAAAAGAGAACAAAGAAAATCCTATCTATTATATTCAATATTCATTTGCACGATCACAATCTGTGCTAGAAAGAGTGAATAAAGTGATTTCTAGTAATATGGAGCTTTCATTTGAATTAAAAAATTTAATAAAAAAGATACATGAGTGGGACTCAGTGGCTCTTAATTCTTATAAAAGAAATGAGGTACATCTAATCGCTCATTACCTAGAGTCAGTTGCTTCAATGTTTCATTCATTATGGTCATCTGCTAAATCAAATCCAAATTCAAGATTTTTAGATGATGAAAATAATCTAACTGAAAATGCCCAATCACTATTAAAAAAATATCAATCAGTAATTTCTGAAGGTTTAGGTATATTAGGGATTAAGCCTAAATTAAAAATGTGAGTAAAAGATTAATTTTTATTTTAATAGTAGTTTTTTTGATTCTTATTTTTTCTTACGCCTTGTTTGATAATTACTTGAAGTACATATTTTTCGATCATTTTCTTACTATAGAACCCGATAGTTTCGATTTTATAAAATGAGCTTCCCCCTTATAATTTCAATCAAGTCTTCTCAAATTTCAAAATTTGAGAGTGAAAATATTAGAAAATATAAACCTTTTGGTGTTATTCTTTTTAAAAGAAATATTTTAAATTTAAATCAGACTAAAAAACTTATCAAATCTATCAAAAGCCTTCATCCAAAAATACATATTTTAATAGATCAAGAGGGCGGAATAGTAAATCGTTTTCCAAAATTAAATGAATTTAATTTTTTAGATAATTTTGACTATTATCAGACTTATTTAGATTATCCTTCGTTAGCTAAACAGTTAGTATATTTAAAGTCTTTTATTACAAGTTATCATTTATCTGAAATGGGTTTTGACATTAATACTATTCCCGTTTTGGACATCCCAAATTCAAAAACTATTTCTATGATTAAAAAGAGAACATTTGGGAGTGAACTAGATATCAGTATTAAATTGAATGAAATTTTAGTAAATACTTCTATTTCTATGGGTATTACTCCAGTTATGAAGCATATACCAGGTCACGGTCTAACTTCAAAAGACTCACATTTATCACTCCCTAAAGTGAACTCTTCACTTAAAAAATTACAAAATCAATTAAAGCTATTTCAGTATTTCAATCATCTCCCATATGCGATGACAGCGCATATCAAATACGAAAAATGGGATAAAGAAAACATGGCAACTTATTCAAAGAGCATTATCCAAAACATTATTCGTCAACAAATTAGGTTTAAAGGTCAAATCATGAGTGATGATATGACAATGAAGGCAAATCAATACGATATAAAAGAAAGCATAATTAAGTGTAACCAATCTGGTGTGGATATATTCCTGGATTGTAGTTCTGATTGGGGAAGATATCTTGAAGTCATTAAATCTTTCAAAGTCACCAGTCGATATAAAAATTCATTGAAAATTAAGAAAGCTAAAGGGAAAGTTGATCTTAAATCTATTAATATTATTCAATATCATGATTTGTATAATGAATTAATTAAACTCTATGGAATCTAATCTCAATATTGAAATAAAGGACTATAACGGTCCTCTTGATGTCCTTTTGGAGCTAGTTCATAAAAATAAATATGATTTAAAAAATCTTCCTATCTTAGAATTATGCAATCAATACATCGCTTTTATCGAAGATCTTAAAAAAGTTAGTATTGAAATAGCCTCAGAATATTTATTGATGGCTTCCATAATGGTTTTTTTAAAATCTAAATTTCTAGTTAATAAAGACAAAGAAGAAGATGTAAAAAAAGTAACAAAGTTTTTAACTAATAGATTAACAATTTTAGAATTAGTTCACAAAAATAGTAAATTGCTTTTTGAATTACCACAATATAAACAACAATTTTTCTCTAGTACATATAAACATAAACTCAAAGTAGAAAAAAACTTTATAATTAAAGATAAATTAATCGACCTATTAAAAGCATATGCTGACATACACAGAAGAAATCAGCAATACACTCTCAAGTTTTCCTCTTCTAAATTATTTACTATTAAGGATGGTCAAAATGTAATTAGTAATAAAATAGCTTCTAATTCTGATTGGTTTTCACTTAAAAGCCTAATTCCTGATAATTTACAATCAGAGATAATGAGTAAATCTTTTTATTCGAGTACGTTTAATGCAAGTTTGCACATGGCAAAAAAAGATAAGGAGGAAGTCAAGAAGATTGATATTAGGCAATCAAAACCTTTTTCTGATATATATTTAAAAAAACATGAGTGAAACTTCTCAAAAAATTGAAGCTTTAATTTTTGCCTCTAGCAAACCTGTCTCTGAAAATGAGATTAAGAAAAGATTAGATATTCATGAAGATATCTCTGAAGTAATGTCTAATTTAGAGTCTGCTTATCAGCACCGAGGTATTAATTTGAAAAAAATATCTAGAGGATGGATTTTCTTAACCAATACTGAAGTGAGTGAAATTTTTCATGAAAAAAGAGAAGTTCAAAAGAGACTTTCCAAACAAGCAATAGAGACTCTTGCTATCGTTGTATATCATCAACCTATTACCAAAGCGGAAATAGAAAGTATTCGTGGTGTTGTTGTTGGTCAGGGTATTTTTGATCAACTTATGGAATTAGGTTGGATAGCACCTGGTGGTAGAAAAGAGGTTCCTGGTCGACCTATATTATGGGAAACGACTGACGATTTTTTATTACATTTTGGGTTGGGTACTTTAGATAACCTTCCGGGCATAGAAGAAATGAAGAGCTCTGGTTTGCTTAATGATAATTTTGCCTCAATGAATATCCAAGAAATTAATGAGGATTTAAACAAAGATGAGGCTTTTGTGGATGAAGAGGAAGCAAATGAAGAAAATTTAGATGAATTTTCACAAAGTCAATTAAATCAAAATAATGATACTTGATGTAAAACAACTTTCTCATTTCTTTGGAGAAAAAGAGGCTCTTGCTAATTTAAATTTTTCAATTGATCACAATTCGATTGTTTCTGTTTTGGGACCTTCGGGTTGTGGAAAAACCACATTAATCCGCCTTATTGCAGGTTTAGAACAAATACAAAATGGAGAAATTTTTTTAGAAAAGTCTTTAGTTGCCAATAAAAATCTTAACGTACCTCCGGAGAAAAGATCTATTTCTTATGTTTTTCAAGATTTTGCATTATTTCCTCATATGACTGTTTTGGAAAATATTAGCTTTGCTGCTGGATCTAAATCAAACAAAAAACAATTAATTGATCAGGTAATTAATCTTTCAAAAGTTGAAAACTTTTTGGATAAGTATCCACATTCTTTGAGTGGTGGAGAGCAACAAAGAGTTGCTTTGGCACGATCTATTGCCGTTCAACCAAAATTATTATTATTAGACGAACCCTTTTCCGATTTAGATATAAATTTAAAGAGGGAAATAATAGATGATACTTTGCATTTAATTAATAGTCTTGAGTCATCAGCTATAGTAGTTACTCATAATGCAGAAGAGGCTATGTTTTTAAGCGATACCATTTTAGTAATGGAAAAAGGTAAATTGCTTCAAATTGGTACTCCTCATGAAATATATTTTAAACCTTCTAATCTTTATGTAGCCTCTTTATTTGGTGAAACAAATATTTTTCAATCTAAAGTTATCGACAATACTTGCCTTACACCCCTTGGGAGAATTAAAGTTTCTAATTTGTCAAATAATCAAGATGTAGATGTTGTAATCAGACCAGAAGCTATAAAATTAAATTTAGAAAAATCGCCTTTACTCAATCCAAATTCTGGAGTTGTTGTCGACTCAAAATTTTTAGGTAATAGTGCTATAATCCATATGACTGTAAATGATGAGAGAAATAACAAACATCATATTCATAGTAAGGTAATGGGTAATTTTTTACCTCCTCCAGCTAGTTCTGTATCAGTAACTTTAGATGAGGATCACGTATTCATTTTCCCTAGATAATTGAGAAATTATATTATATAAAAAACCTATGGGAGCTTTTAGTATTTGGCATTGGATAATAGTTTTGATCATTGTTCTTTTATTGTTTGGAAAAGGTAAAATTCCAACTTTAATGGGTGACATGGCCAAAGGTATTAAATCGTTTAAAAAGAATATGTCAGACGAAGATAATGCTTCTACTTCCGACTCCGATAATAAAGACTCTTCAAATAAGGATCAGTAATGTTTTCTTTAGGTTGGATGGAGATATCCATCATCCTAATTATTACTATTGTTGTCGTAGGTCCTAAAGAAATACCTACAGTTATTCGTTTTATTAAAGGCATGACTTCCGGCATTAGAAAAATGTCTAAAGAGTTCACTTCAACAGTGGATGAGTTAACTAATTTAGATGAAGTAAAAGATATCAAAAAAGAAATTCTAGATACTAAGGAGTCTATTATCAAAGATGGTAAAGAGTTAGATGAATTTATTGATAAAAGTAATAAAGAAATTATGGATGATAAAAATAAATGAGTGAAATCGAACAATCATCGATGAATTTTTTTGATCATATTAAAGAACTTCGTCAAAAATTAATGTATTCCATTATTTTTTTCCTTATTTCTTTTGTGGTTTCGTTTTATTTTTCCCAGTCTATTTTTGAATTTCTTGCCAAACCTTTAACTTCTATTCTTCCAGATGGAAATGGTCTCATTTATACAGCTCTACAAGAGGCTTTTTTAACTAACGTAAAAGTAGCTTTCTTTACTGCAGCGTTCATTTCATTTCCTTTCCTTTCTATCCAAATTTGGTCATTTGTTGCACCAGGCTTGCTCAAGAAAGAAAAACAAATCTCATTGCCAACTTTAATAGCTATTCCATTTCTTTTTTTATTAGGAGCAGCAGTTGTTTACTATGTTATTTCTCCAATAGCGTGGAAGTTTTTTTTGAGTTTTCAAACAGCTCAAACTGAAGGCATAAACATAACTCTCCAAGCAAAAATGAATGAATATTTATCATTAATGATGACATTTATATTTGCTTTTGGACTTGCTTTTCAATTGCCTGTCATTTTGCTTTTATTAGTTCGTTTTGGTGTTTTGTCTATAGAGCAACTAGTATCTTTCAGAAAATACGCAATTGTTTTGTCATTTGTTTTTGCAGCTATCATTACTCCACCAGATCCTTTTTCACAAATTTCTCTGGCTTTGCCTGTTATTATTTTATATGAAGTATCTATTCTTATTTCTAGATTTTTAGCTAAAAAAAAGAAAAATGAGAAATCCGAAGATATTACAGACTAATGCATGATATTAATTTTATAAGAGAGAATCCTTCACAATTTGACGAGGGTCTAAAAAAAAGATTTTTAGAACCTCAATCTCATATCATTTTAGATTTAGATCTTAAAAAGAGGGAATTATTAACTAAATCTCAAGATCTTCGATCTGAAAGAAAAAATCTTTCTTCTGAATTCTCAAAGCTAAATGATGAAGAAAAATCATCTTTACAAAAAAAAGTTCAAAATATTAAAAATGAAATTGAACAATTCGAAAATGAAATTTCAGATATTGACTCAAAATTAAAAGATTTATTAGCATCTTTACCAAACTTGCCTCATCCAGATGTTCCGGTAGGGGAAGATGAACAGAGTAATATTATTATAAAAAAAGTTGGTGAAATCCCTAAGTATGACTTTAAACCCAAACCTCATTTTGAACTTGGAGAGGATTTGGAAATGCTTGACTTTGATCAAGCGGGTAAAGTTTCTGGTACTCGTTTTGTTTATGTAAAAAACCATCTAGCGCGTTTAGAAAGAGCAATTGCTAATTTTATGTTGGACAAGCATACCGGTGAATTTGGATACACCGAAATCATCCCTCCAAATTTGGTTAGAGATGCAGCAGCTTATGGAACTGGTCAACTACCAAAATTTTCTGAAGATTTATTTAAAACAAACACTGAACATTGGCTAATTCCTACCGCGGAAGTCCCTCTGACTAATTTAGTATTAGATACTATTGTTTCAGAAAAAACTTTACCTCAAAGACTTACCGCATGGACACCTTGCTATCGATCAGAAGCGGGCGCAGCTGGAAGAGATACAAGAGGTATGATCAGACAACATCAATTCTCAAAAGTAGAATTAGTAAGTATCACCTCTGAAGAAAATTCTGAGGAAGAATTAGAAAGAATGTTAAATTGTGCTACTTCCATTTTGGATGACTTAAATATTCCTTATCAAGTAATGTTGCTATCATCTGGAGACATGGGCTTTTCGGCAGAAAAGACATATGATATTGAAGTTTGGTTACCAGGAGAGGGTAAGTATAGAGAAATTTCATCTTGTAGTAATTGTAGGTCATTCCAAGCCAGAAGAATGAATGCAAGATATAAATCAGATGATCAAAATAAGTTTGTTCATACATTGAATGGCTCAGGTCTTGCAGTTGGAAGAACTTTAATTGCTGTTTTAGAAAATTATCAAAATGATGATGGCTCAATCACTGTGCCGGAAGTTTTATTGCCTTATATGGGAAATATCAAAGTAATTAAGAAATCTTAATTCTTTTTTTAGCACAATAATCTTTAAAAAATTGATAGGCAGACCGTCCTGTGCGATTGCCTCTAGCAAATATCCATTTTAAGGCTAAGTCTTCTATATTATTGTTAAAATCTAATTGATAGTGATCAAAGTAATTTTTTACTATCATTAAAAAATCATCTTTGCTTAAATTATGAAAACTTACCCATAAACCAAATCGATCAGATAATGAAACTTTTTCCTCTATACCTTCATCTTGAGATATTGCTGAAGATCTCTCATTATCAATCATATCTCTTTTCATCAAATGACGTCTATTACTTGTTACATAAACTAAAAAATTATATTTTGAGTTTGAGAATGATCCTTCCAAGAAGGATTTGAATTGAATATATCTTCTATCATTTTGCTCAAAAGAAAGATCATCTATAAACAAAATAATATTTTTCTTAAATTCAAAATTGATAAAGATATTTGATAAATCTGAAATATCATCAGAATTAACTTCAAGTGTTACAAAGTTATCGTATTCATGAGCAAATTTTTGGACAATCCCTCTAATTAAACTACTTTTTCCACTTCCTCGAACCCCCCATAGGAGACCATGATTATATGACAATCCATCTAAGAAATTTTTGGTATTTTCGTGAATTATACTTTTCTGCTGATTTAGGCCATAAAGGAGATTTAAGTCCAATACTTTATTAAAAATTACTTCTTCAATGTTATTTTTAAAACTATTCCAGTAAAGTAATGACTTATTTTCCAATTTTTTATTGACTTAGTTAATGATTGTGAGATTTTAGTCCTAATTTTACATATTTAAAGGATTTATATTATGGAACAACTTGCTGGAATTTTACCCTTACTTCTTATATTTGTAGTTTTTTATTTTTTACTTATCAGACCTCAACAAAAAAAATTAAAAGATCACAAGAATATGATTGCTAATCTTAAAAAGGGCGATCGTATTGTAACCCAAGGTGGAATAATTGGAAATATCCACTATGTCAATGATGATGGAACCTTATCTGTAGAAATAGCAGACAATGTTAATGTTAAAGTAGCAAAGGGTATGGTTGCTGATATAGCTGCTAAATAAATATTTATTAACTAATATTTAATTAAATGTCTTCTTTAAAGCAATGGAGGTTTTGGATTTCTTTGTTGCTATTAGGTTTTTGTTTCTATTTTATCCAACCAAATTTTAATTCTAAAAATTCAGATTTTAAAATCAACTTTGGTTTAGATATTCAGGGAGGCTATTCTTATTTATTAGAGCTTAATGAAAATGAGTTTAAACAAAATTTATTAGTTAAAACCACTCAGGTTTTAGAAAATTCCTACAATCTTCAATCTGATATTATAAAAGATCAAATTTTTATTCCCGCAGGTCAAAATATTGATGATTTGAATAATTTAACTATCCAATCACTTGGTTTAGAACTCATTGATAGATCGAATGAAGGTATGTCTCTTGGAATAATTGAGCAAAATTTTAATCAATCCTTGTCTGAAATGACTCTTAATGCTGTTGAGATTGTTAGGTCAAGAGTAGATTTTCTTGGAAACAAAGAATTATCAATTCAGAAGGTCGGTCTTAACAAAATATTATTAGAAATTCCTGGCGATTTAGACAATAACGTCAAAGATGTAATTTCTAAAACAGCAAAACTTACTTTACATATTGAAAAAAGAACGCTGGTTAACTCAAAAGTATTTCTAAATGAAGAAACAGGAGAAGAAGTTAGAGTTCAAGAAATTCCAAATTTGACTGGCGATTATATCCAAGACGCATCTCTTCAATATAATCAGAATGAACCTGTAGTTGCTTTTTCTTTTAACAAAGAGGGTTCTGATCTATTTGCTAAAATGACATCAGAAAACGTTGGTTCTAGATTTGCCATAGTTTTAGATGGAGCTCTTATTACGGCACCTGTAATTAGGGAGCCTATAACAGGAGGTAGTGGACAGATTTCAGGAAGCTTCACTAATGAGTCTGCTAACAATCTTGCTATTATTTTAAAGTCCGGTTCTCTTCCGACAGAAATAAAAATTATTCAAGAAAAACAAGTTGGCCCTACATTGGGTAGGGAAGGTGTACAAAAAGGAATTTATGCATCTCTCATTGCGTTAATTGCCATTACTTTGTTTATGATTGCCTATTATAAAGTGTCAGGATTTTTTACAGCTCTCACTATTATTAGCTGTCTTGGATTACTTTTTGCTTTCATGACTCTATTAAATACTACTCTGACACTCCCTGGAGTAATAGGAATAGTATTAACAATTGGAATGTGCGTAGATGCAAATGTTTTAGTTTTTGAGCGAATAAGAGAAAATTTTAAAGAAAAAATTGAAAACCCTAAAAATGATGGCTTTAACTCAGCCTACGTGACAATACTTGACTCCAATTTAACTACTTTATTTGCCGCAATTTTTCTTTTTGCGTTTGGTTTTGGGCCTATTCGAGGTTTTTCAATTTCATTAATTATAGGCATTATTTCATCTCTTATAGTCACATATATAGTTTTAAAATTTTTTATAAATATCACTTCTGAAAAATATTTAGGATTGAATAAATGATTAACTTTTACTCATATAAAAACAAATCTTATCTAGCCTCATCAGCATTAATTATTATGACTGTGATTATAATTTTTTTAAAAGGACTAAATTTAGGTATTGATTTTAAAGGCGGATTAAATTTTGAAGTTAGAACTAATCTCTCTAATGAGCAAATTTTAAATGTTTTTCAGGAAATTAATAGTGATCGTGAAATTATTGTTAAAAAAGAAATTGGTAATGATGTTCATACTATTAGAATTGAAACTGGAGATGATAATGCATCTTTTATAGAAGAGATTAATCAATTGATTTTAGATCATCCAGAGATGGAAGTTTTGATCTCAGAGTATATCGAACCTACTTTTAGTGATGAGTTGATAAAAAATTCATTATATGCCATGGCTTCATCTTTATTAGTTATTGCTTTTTATATTTGGATTAGATTTGATTGGCAATTTGCTGCATCAGGTATTTTTGCATTACTGCATGACGTATTTATAGCAATCGGTTTTATGTCTTTGTTCAACATTGAGTTCAATTTAACTATGATTGCCGCATTACTTCTAATAGCTGGTTATAGTATCAATGACACCATAGTTCTTTTTGATCGATTAAGAACCATTACCTCTGATGAAAATAACAAAGATTCATTTTCAGATAATGTCAATAATTCTATTAAATTAAATCTTAGAAGAACTATCCTAACTAGTTTTACAACAATATTAGCTCTTATTTGTTTAGTGGTATTAGCTCCAGTGAATTTAACTGAAATGCCAATTGTTTTTATTTTTGGCGTTTTAATTGGAACATATTCATCTTTGTTTTTAGCTTTAGGTATAGTGGGTGATTTAAATTATGAAGCTGTGCTTAAAGCAAGAGACTCCTGATACTTTTTTAGAAATATACCAGTTTGGTTGTTATTTAGTTTAATTAAATCTTTAGTCATACCTTCAAAAAGAATACTACCACCTTGATCTCCACCTTCAGGTCCAAGATCAATTACCCAGTCACTTGTATTGATTACATCTAAATTATGTTCGATTACTATGACCGTATTTCCGTATGAGACAAGTTTGTGTAAAATTTCTAAAAGTTTTTTAATATCATCAAAATGTAAACCTGTAGTAGGCTCATCTAAAATATATAAAGTTTTTCCAGTTTGTCTTTTTGATAATTCTTTTGACAGTTTAATTCTTTGAGCCTCACCTCCTGAAAGGGTAGTAGCGGCTTGACCAATTGAAATATAACCAAGACCGACATTCTGAAGTGTTTTTAATTTAGAGTAGACCTGAGGATTTGTCTCAAAAAATTCACACGCATCATCTACAGTCATAGATAAAATATCGCTTATATTTTTAGATTTGAATTGTACCCCTAAAGTCTCTTTATTATATCTTTTGCCATTACAAACTTCACATTTAACATAAACAGGTGCTAAGAAATGCATTTCTATTTTTTTAAGGCCATCTCCTTCACAGCTTTCACAACGTCCCCCTTTAACATTAAAAGAAAATCTACCAGGTTTAAAACCTTTCACCTTTGCCTCAGGTAAATTTGCAAACCATTCTCTAATTGGGGTAAATAAGCCAACGTAAGTAGCTGGATTAGAACGAGGCGTTCTTCCGATTGGTGATTGATCGATATTTATAACTTTATCAATATTTTCAATTCCACTGATATCCTCATAAGGAAGGGTTTTAATTATTTTTTCATAAATTCTATTGTTTGCAGCACCGTATAAGGTTTCATTAATTAGAGTGGATTTTCCGCTGCCTGAAACTCCTGTAACACTTATGAATTTTCCAAGTGGAAATTTAACACTTACATTTTTTAGATTATTGCCACTTGCATTAGAAATTTGAATAAATCCTTTTTTTTCATTTTTATTTTTAGTTTGAGGAAATCGATTGATAACTCCATTAATATAACCACTCGTAAGACTATCTTTGTTATGAAGTATTTTTTGAAAAGATCCTTCAGAGACTATTGACCCTCCTTTGATGCCAGCATTTTTTCCTATATCGACAACATAATCAGCTTCTCTAATTATATCCTCATCATGTTCTACGACTATAATTGTGTTGCCAAGATCTCTTAAGTTTTTAAGAGTATTGATAAGTTTTTGATTATCCCTTTGATGCAGACCTATAGAGGGCTCATCTAAGACATAGGTAACACCAGTCAAGCCTGAACCTATTTGACTCGCTAATCTTATGCGTTGTGACTCACCACCAGATAATGTTGAACTTTTTCTCGATAAGCTGAGGTAGTTTAAACCCACCTCATTTAAAAAGTTTAGTCTTGAAAAAATTTCTTTTTTAAGAGGAGCTGCTATTAACTTTTTTTGATCAGATAACGATTTTTCAAAATTATTAATCCAAGCAAGAGAATTACTTATACTTAAATGAGTAAGCTCACTAATATTAATATTGTCAATCTTAATACATAAAGCCTTTTCATTTAATCTATTACCTTGGCAAGTTTGGCATGTTTTAGAATTTCTAAATTTTTCAAGTTCCCACTGTCTCCACCAACTCGAAGTTCCATCATAGATATCATCCATAATATTGATAAGACCATCAAAACTTTTCCCTCCATATAAAACTTCATTTTGAAGAGTTTTTGGAAGTTTTGACCAAATGACATCTTTATTATTATTTTTATCAAAAAGTTTTTTTAATTTTGGATGTATTTTACCTTGAGCTTTTTCTGACCAATAATTAATAGCACCTTCATTAATACTTAAATTTTTGTCAGGAATTAGAAGGTCTTCATCAAAAGCATCTACCTCTCCTAAGCCATCACAATCACTGCAAGCTCCATAAGGATTATTAAAACTAAAAAGCCTAGGTTCTATTTCATCTATGCTAAATCCACTAACTGGACACATAAACTTATTTGATAAACTTATTAATTTTTCATTTTCAAGATCATAAACTTCAACATTCCCATTACTTTCATTAAGGCAAATTTCAATGCTATTTGCTAATCGATCACGATTTTCTTCGCTGGGTATAACTCTATCAATGATAACACTTATTGAATGTTTAAAATTTTTACTTAATTCAGGTATCTCATTTTTTTGATAAATTTTTTCATTTACATAAAAACGCTCATACCCTTTTTTAAAATACTCATCAAATAATTTTTTATATTCACCTTTTCTACCTTTAATAAGCGGAGTCATGATCATAATTTTTTTCTTATTAAATTTAGAAATTACTTCATCAATTATTTCTGAACTAGTTAATCCCACTATTGGTTTTCCAGTTGTAGGAGAGTAGGGCGTACCCACTCTGGCAAATAACACCCTTAAATAATCATAAATCTCAGTAACTGTTCCCACAGTAGATCGTGGGTTTTTACTTGTAGTTTTTTGATCAATGGAAATTGCAGGAGACAATCCTTCTATTTTATCAACTTTGGGTTTGTCCATCATATCTAAAAACTGTCTTGCATAAGCACTGAGTGATTCGATGTATTTTCTCTGACCCTCTGCATAAATTGTATCAAAAGCTAATGTTGATTTTCCTGATCCACTTACTCCAGTGATAACAACAAGTTTGTTTTTTGGTAAACTGAGGTTTAAATTTTTTAAATTATGTTCATGTGCATTGTGAACAATGATGTGAGTTAAAGGAGATGGATTTTCCATAAATTAGGTATCAATAAAAGCTGAATTAATATATATTACTATTATCTTTTAATTAAAATAATCATGGCTGGATCAGTAAATAAAGTAATTCTTCTCGGTAACTTAGGCAAAGACCCTGATATTCGGGCTACCTCAGCTGGTTCTCGTTTAGCTAGCTTTTCAATAGCGACTTCAACTAAATATAGAAACAAAGAAACTCAGCAACTTGAGGATAAAACTGAATGGCATCGTGTAGTTGTCTTTAATGATAAATTAGCCGATGTATGTGAAAAATATCTTCGAAAAGGCTCAAAAGTATATGTTGAAGGACAATTACAAACACGCAAGTGGACTGATAATAATGGTGTCGATAAATATACAACTGAAGTAGTTATTCCAAACTACTCTGGTGTTCTTACCATGTTAGACTCTAGATCGCAGTCTACAATATCTGATGATAATTCTAGTCAAATTGACTCTGCTGCAGATGAAGCTCTTGGTGGGCCTGATAACTCAACCGCTGAACAGCTTGATGATGATATTCCTTTTTAAATAATATAAACATTGGCCAAAAAGAAAAAAACTAAATCAAAACAATTAGACGTATTAGACGATAAAGTTTATCCAAATATAGACATCACTGATGAATTAGAAAAAAGTTATCTAGACTATGCTATGAGCGTCATTGTATCGAGAGCGCTCCCTGATATTAGAGATGGTTTAAAACCAGTTCATCGAAGAATTTTGTATTCGATGTATGAGTCTTCATATCATCATAACAAACCTTATAAAAAATCTGCAAGAATAGTAGGAGACGTTATGGGTAAATATCACCCTCATGGTGACTCAGCTATCTATGAGTCGATGGTTCGTATGGCTCAGGATTTCACTATGAGATTACCTTTGATTGATGGTCAAGGTAACTATGGTTCAATGGATGGAGATCCTGCTGCTGCTATGCGTTATACAGAAGCCCGTCTTGATAAAGTATCTTCTTTTATGCTTGAAGAGTTAGAATATGACACCGTTCAACTAAGACCGAACTATGATGAAACATTAACAGAGCCTAAAGTTTTACCTTCTCGATTTCCTAATATTTTTGTCAATGGCGCAAGTGGTATTGCTGTCGGTATGGCTACAAATATCCCACCTCATAATTTAGGTGAAATAATTGATGCAACATTGCTCCTCGTCGATGAACCTGATAGCACCTCAAAGCAGCTACATAAAATTGTTAAAGGTCCTGATTTTCCGACTGGTGGAATTATTTCAGGAACCGCTGGACTCAATTCAATGTATGAAACTGGCAGGGGAAGCGTAACAGTTCTTTCTAAACTGCATGAAGAAAAGATTAAAACTAGAAATGCGATTGTTATTACTGAAATTCCATACCTTCAAAATAAATCTAAGCTTTTAGAAAGAATTGCAGATGTGGTTAACAATAAAACCATTGAAGGAATAAATGATATTAGAGATGAATCCAACAAAGAGGGTGTTCGTATTGTCATTGAGCTGAAGTCTTCAGCTGTCCCTGAAATTATTAAAAATCAATTATTTCAATATACGCCATTAAAAACTTCTTTTAGCAGTAATATGCTTGCCTTAAAGGAGACAAAACCATTAACCCTCAATTTAAGAGATGGTCTTTCACATTTTATTGATTTTAGAAAAGACGTAATCACTAAAAGAACTGTCTATAAATTAAACAAAGCAAGAGAAAAAGCGAATATCCTTATAGGTCTTTCTATAGCTGTAAATAATATTGATGCGGTAATTGATTTAATTAAAAAATCAAAAACTCCTGCAGAGGCAAAACAAAAATTATTATCTACAAAGTGGGCTGCGAAATCAAATATTACTCAATACATAAAATTAATTAACCCTTCATTTAAATCTTCATCTTCTAAAATTTCATTAGATGAAGAACAAGCAAAGGCTATTCTTGAATTAAGATTACAAAAGTTAACTGCTCTTGAGAGAGATGATTTATTTAATAATTTAAAATCTTTAGTTGACGATATTAATAGCTATTTAAAAATTCTAAATTCAGATAAGCAATTATTAAAAGTTTTAAAAGATGAATTAAATGAAATTAAAGACAATTTTGCAACACCTCGTAAAACTGAAATTCAAAAACACGACATTGAAGAAGTAGATACCGAAGATTTGATAGTAGAAGAAGATGTTGTGATTACAGTTTCTCATCAAGGATATATTAAACGAGTGCTTAAATCCTCCTATAAAGTTCAAAAAAGAGGAGGTAAGGGGAAAAATGCGATGACTACCCGTGATGAGGACTTCCTAGAACAAGTTTTTGCTGCTACTACCAGAGATACAATTTTATTTTTTACTTCTGTAGGTAAAGTTTATTCAATGAAAGCTTATGAACTACCTGCGGGAACCCCAACTTCTAGAGGTAAAGCAATTGTCAATTTAATTCCAATATCAAAAAATGAGAAAATTTCTTCTATTCTAACTTTACCAAAAGATATTGGTGATTTTGAAAATTACAATTTAGTTTTCGCTACAAGTTTAGGTAATATTAGAAAAAATAAATTAAAAGATGTTGCGATGAGCGGTACCCGCAAATTAGCCCGTACTGGTAAAACAGCAATTAAACTCAAAACAGGAGATCGTTTAATTGGTGTAATTTCTGTTATTGAAAATGATGATGTTCAATTAGCAACTACAAATGGTAAATCCATAAGATTTGCTACAAAAGATTTAAGAGAATTTTCTGGTTTGGGTTCGGCAGGCGTTAGAGGAATTAAATTAGCAAAGGATGATAAAGTTGTTTCTATTTGTAGTCTTGTTCATAATAAAATTTCTATCGATGTAAGAGAGTCTTATTTAAAAGCAAAAAATGAGGCCAAAAAAGATGCATCAAAAATGAATAAAAAATTCCAAGAATTAGCTGAAAGTGAAGAATATCTCTTGTCTATTACAGAAAATGGATATGGTAAATTAAGTTCCGCTTATGAGTATAGGATAACCAATAGAGGTGGATCAGGTGTGACTAACATTACTATTACTCCAAAAAATGGAAGAGTTGTTCAATCTTTAAAAGTGAATTTAGATGATAATATAGCTTTAATATCAGACTCAGGAAAATTATTACGATGTAATGTTGGTGAAAACATTCGTGTAGTTGGTAGAGTCTCACAAGGAGTTTCTGTTTTTAAAGTAGATAGTAAAGAAAAAATAGTTTCTGTAGCTAGATTAGAGGATTAAATGAGTAAAATTGGAATTTACCCAGGTTCTTTTGACCCGATTACTTTTGGTCACTTAGATATTATTCAAAGAAGTTTACATGTAGTAGATAAACTAACGATTGCTGTATCTAATAATAAATCTAAAAATCATTTCATCTCTATTGATGAACGTTTAAAACTGATTGAACAAACAATTCAAGATTTACCAATAGAAGATCAAAAAAGAATCGAAATTGAAAAATTTGATAATTTGCTTGTCCATTATGTTAAATCTAAAAATGCTTCAGTCATTATTAGAGGTTTGAGGGCTGTTTCAGATTTTGAGTATGAGTTTTTAATGACAGGCATGAATAGATCTATTGATAATGAAATCGAGACTATTTTCTTAATGTCTTCAGAGAAATATCATTTTATTTCCTCCAGATTCATAAAAGAAATACATAGTTTGGGTGGTGACATTTCCAAAAGTGTCCCAAAACCAGTCCTTGATTTCTTTGCAAAAATTTGAAATGTTCACCTTTTCTACACGGGCCCATAGCTCAGCCGGTAGAGCACCTGACTTTTAATCAGGGTGTCGCAGGTTCGAATCCTGCTGGGCTCACCACTTTTTTGAAATGATGAAAGTTTATTTAGCTGGTGAAATTCACACTAATTGGCGTGAAGAGTTAATCGATTTATGTAAATCAGCAAACCTTGATATTCATTTTTCTTCGCCTGTTACCAATCATGAAAATTCTGATAATTGCGGAGTAGAAATATTAGGCAAAGAAGAAAAAAATTTTTGGAAAGATCAAAAAGGCGCCAATATCAATTCTATTCGAACCCAGAAATCAATCAAAGATAGTGACATCGTGATTGTTAAATTTGGTGAGAAATACAAACAATGGAATGCTGCCTTTGATGCTGGTTATGCAGCAGCACTTAAAAAATCAATTATAGTCATTCATAGCGATGATCATCAACACGCACTTAAAGAAGTAGATGCAGCCGCTTCAGCAGTAGCATCTAATAATGAGCAAGTTGTTCGAATTCTAAAATACGTATTAAATGGAGAATTATAATTTTGAAATTTAGACAATTTTCTAATATTGGTTGGAGAGTTTCAGAAATAGGTCTTGGTTGTTGGGCAATAGGATCAGAATGGGGAGACGTATCTCATGAAGATGCTACTGAAGTTTTAAAAACATCATTAGATAAGGGAATTAATTTTTTTGATACAGCCGATGTATACGGTGATGGCAGAAGTGAACAGTTTGTAGGTGAGCTTCTAAAATCGACTTCTGAAAAAATTTATGTCGCTACAAAATCTGGTAGGAGGTTAAATCCTCATAATTCGGAGGGATACAATCCTCAAAATATAGAAAGTTTCATTGATCGATCTTTAAAAAATCTTGGAGTTGAGTGTATAGATCTTTTACAACTTCATTGTCCTCCGTCAGATGTATGTTCTAAAAAAGAAACATTCGAAATGATGGATGATATCGTTAAAAAAGGAAAAATTTTACATTATGGAGTCAGCGTTGAAAAAGTATCAGAAGCTATGGATGCTATTCAATTTCCAAATGTAAAAAGCATCCAAATCATCTTTAATATGTTTCGTCAAAAACCTTCTGAAGAATTTTTTAAAGAGGCAGCAAAAAGAGATGTTGCTATCATAGCTAGAGTACCTCTCGCTAGTGGTTTATTAACAGGAAAAATGAATAAACACTCTTCTTTTCCTTCGAACGATCACCGAAATTACAATATCAAAGGAGAAGCTTTTGATGTAGGTGAAACTTTTTCTGGAGTAAGTTTTGAAAAAGGATTAGAAGCTGTAGAAGAATTAAAGAAACTATTACCAGAAAATTTTACTTTGGCTGATTTTGCTTTGAAGTGGATATTAATGCACGACGAAGTGACTGTGGCTATTCCTGGAGCAAAAAATAAACAACAAGCCTCTTTGAATGTAAATTCAATTGATCTAGATGAAATCTCTGAATTGATGCCCTCAATCAAAAATATTTATGATAAATATTTTAGGGAAGATATTCATCATCGCTGGTAGCTCCATAATAATAGCTACGTAATTCTTTTTACTATGTTTCCTTTTTTAAATTTTCTAAAGATCAACCATATTCCAAAAAAATCTTGGAGCTCAGAAAGTCCTCTAAATTTTAAACCAAAATATAAAACTCTATTATTTTTATCTCTAGGTCTTTTTTGTTTTGGGTTAGGGGAGGCTTTGCTATTAATTTCATCAACAGGGAACTCTCCCTGGTTAGTTTTATCTGAGGGATTATCTTTAAAGACAGGTCTGACAGTTGGTAGTTCTACCTTTATAATTAGTTTTATTGTTTTGTTTTTTTGGATATTTCTAAAACAAAAACCTGGGATAGGAACAATTTTAAATACTTTTATTATAGCTGCTGTAATTGACCTAACTTCTTATTTCTTTGATCCTCCTTCATCAGTTTTTAATCGATATTTTCTTACTATAATATCGGTTCTCTTAGTAGGTTTTGGAAGTGGTATTTATTTAGTTGCGAACTTAGGGCCGGGACCTAGAGATGGCTTAATGACGGGTCTCACTCGAGTAACTGGTTATCCCATTTCATACGTCCGTGCATCTCTTGAAATAACTGTTGTTTTGTTAGGTTGGTATCTCGGAGGTACTTTGGGTCTAGGGACTTTAATTTTTGCTTTTGGAATAGGTCCCGCAGTAGCTTTAGGACTATCCATAGTAAATAAGTTATCTAATTAAATTTTTATTCGTTATTAATAATTCTTAAATCTTTAGAAAAACTAGTTAAAACATTTGGTTCATCACTAGTTATGAGAACATCATCTTCTATTCTTATTCCAAATTTTTGAGGTATGTAAAGACCTGGTTCTACTGTTATAACCATTCCCTGTTCTAATTCCGTATTATTCCCTCTAACTACATAAGGATCTTCATGGACATCTAATCCTAGCCCATGACCTGTCTTATGAATAATGAATTCTTTAAAATCACTATTTTCTAAAATCAATGTAGTTTCATTATCAATATCATGCATCGAATTGGGTATTTTCGATTTCTGTATTCCTATTTCATTGGCTTTCCTTACAGTTTCATATGCTTTTCTTTGATATTCATCTGTTTCAATCATAAAAAAAGTTCGTGTAATATCAGCTTTGTAACCTTTAATCGTAGCTCCAAAATCAAATAAAAGAGTATCACCTTTTTTAATCATATTTTGATTAGAAGAGTGCCCATGAGGAATGGCAGAGTTTGATCCTGAAAGAACAATAGGATCGAAAGATAAACCTTCGGCACCATTTTTATATAGCTCTTGCATTAAAAATTGTTTTATTTGTAATTCACTCATTCCTAATTTTATGTAATTTAAAGTACTCTCTAATGATTTTTCTGAAATTTTAATTGCTTCTATTAAGATATCAATTTCATCTTGTTCTTTATTTAATCGCATAGATGATATTTCTTTGTGAGAATTTATTATTTCAATTTCTTTAAAATTCTCTTTAAAGGCTTGTGTTTCAAAAAATCTTATTCTTTGTCCCTCAACTCCAATATTTTTGATATTACCAAGAATTTTACTTGCTTCCTTGAAAGCTTGATTAAATCCATCTTTGTCATGCCAACTAATAATTTTTGAGTTTATATCCAAATGATTAAAACTATCTACTTCAAGGCTAGGAAGAATAGCTACATTTTGATTTTTAGTAATGATAAACAAGGTGGGTCTTTCCATTAACGGAAAACTACCACCAGTTAAATATTTAAAGTTTGAGCCTGGAATTAATGCTATGGCATCAAGATTATTTTTCTCCAGGATTTGATAAATCTTATTAAATCGAGCGTTCATATGGTCCTTTTATCTTAAACAATCTAAATAAATTAATTTTAAAGAACAAAGCTTTTCTTAATTCTAGATTGATTGAAAATATCTTTCATAAGATGTATTCTGACGTCTTTATTCTGGGAGGAAAAAAACATGAAAAACAAACTTTCTATTGTTTTGTCATTGTTTCTAGTAGGTTTTGCTTCACCATTATTGGCTAACACAATTAAGTGGTCTATGCCTGGTGACTCATTGACATTAGATCCACATGCACAAAACGAAGGTCCAACTCATATGGTTTCAAGACAAGTATATGAGGGACTTGTAACGCACGATATTAATATGAATATCGTCCCACAATTAGCTACTTCATGGGAAGCTGTCGATCCTGAGACTTGGGTATTTAATCTTCGTGATGGCGTTAAGTTTCATGATGGTTCAGATTTAACAGCTGCGGATGTTGCCTTTAGTATTAATAGAGCACGTACGGCTCCTTCAGATATGGTTGATCTAATCAAAAGTATCACTTCTGCAACTGCTCTTGATGATTTGACTGTTGAAATTAAAACCGAAGGTCCTAATCCAATCTTACTTAACCAATTAGTTCAAATTTTTGTAATGTCTGAGTCATGGTCTAAGGAAATGGGCTGTGAGCTATCATATAACTGGGATGCTGGTGAAACTTCAAAGTGTGCCTCAGCTGCCAATGGAACTGGCCCATTTGAAATTACATTCAGAGAACAAGATGTAAGAACTGTTTTTGAAAGAAATCAAAATTGGTGGGGAGATCAAAGTCAATTTAATATTGATAAGATCGAATTATTGCCAATTAAAAATGATGCTACAAGAATTGCCGCTCTTTTATCAGGTGAAATTGATTACACTAATGTTGTTCCAGTTCAAGACTTAGATCGAATTGGCGCTTCTGCTGATCACAAGATTAGTCAAGTAGCTCAAAACAGAACAATCTTCTTTGGTATGGATCAAGGATCTGCAGAGCTTAGTTCATCAAATATAAAAGGAAAAAATCCTTTTGCTGATAAAAGAGTACGTCAAGCGATGTATCAAGCCCTCGATATGGATGCAATTAAAGATAAAGTGATGAGAGGTCAGAGCTTTCCAGCTGGTATCATTACTGCTCCAGGTGTGAATGGTTATACAAAAGCCCATGATGCTCGTCTTCCTTACGATCCAGATGCCGCTAAACAATTATTAGCTGATGCAGGCTATCCTGATGGTTTTGAGGTAACTCTAGATTGTCCAAATGACCGTTATGTCAATGATGAAGCTATTTGTGTCGCTGCGATTGGTATGTTTGCGAAAATTGGAGTTAAAGTAAACTTAGATGCCAAAACTAAGAGTATTCACTTCCAAGAGGTAAAAGAAGGTGATGCTGACGGTAATCCAAGTGATATGTATATGTTAGGTTGGGGTGTTCCTACCTACGATAGTCACTATGTATTCTCTTTCTTATTAGAGAGCTCAGGAAGCTGGAATAAGATCAACTTCAAAAATGATCGATTAGATGAAATTACAGCTGCTATTGGTGTAGAGACTAATATTGATACAAGAAATCAATTAATTGCTGAAGGTTGGGACATTATCCAAGATAACATTCCTTATCTTCCTTTACACCATCAAGTAGTGAACCAAGCTTCAAAGA
The DNA here is from genome assembly GCA_000299115.1 of alpha proteobacterium HIMB59. NCBI lineage: Bacteria > Pseudomonadati > Pseudomonadota > Alphaproteobacteria > Candidatus Pelagibacterales > Candidatus Pelagibacteraceae > alpha proteobacterium HIMB59. Next base: position 1,009,336 of record CP003801.1, read on the forward strand.
GTAATGTTGATATTCATGCAAGAATTAACAACGAACCACTCTTTTATTTTGCTAACGTAAACTAATATCTTAACTTAACTCTGGCCAGTATTCACTGGCCAGGGATAAACCATGCTCAATTACTTCCTTAAAAGATTATTTCAGGCCTCTTTGGTGATGATAATTGTGGCATTTGTTTCCTTTTCTCTATTTAACTTTGTGGGCGATCCAGTCAACAATATGGTTGGACAAGAAGCTTCTGATGAAAGACGAGAAGAAATACGAGATAAATTAGGAATTAATGATCCTATATATGTGCAATTTTATAATTTTGTAGAAAATATAGTTCAAGGTAACTTTGGAATTTCTTATCAACTTAAAAGACCTGTATCAGAATTAATATCTGAGCGAATGCCAGCTACATTAGAATTGGTTTTTGTTTCCGCTCTCTTAGCTATTTCAGTTGGAGTTTTATTAGGTGTCTACACAGGCATTCATCGTGATAGTTTTTTATCAAAAGTTATTTTGGTTCTCTCATTGGCGGGCGTTTCTCTTCCAACATTTATTATTGGTATTATGTTGATTTATTTATTTTCAGTCATATTGGGAGTATTGCCATCCTTTGGTCGAGGTCAAGTTGTTGATCTTGGTTTTTGGACCACAGGTTTTCTTACAATTTCTGGATTAAAAGCTCTCATACTTCCTTCGGTGACGCTGAGTCTTTTTCAAATGACCTATGTCATCAGGCTTGTTCGAGCTGAAATGATGGAAATTCTTCAGACAGATTATATTAAATTTGCAAAAGCTAGAGGAATTGCAGAAAAAATTATCAATTACCGTTATGCTCTTAAAAATGGCTTAATTCCTGTCATAACAATCACAGGGATCAATATCGGAACACTGATAGCATTTTCTATTATTACTGAGACTGTGTTCCAATGGCCCGGAATGGGATCTTTATTTATTAATGCTGTTTATTTCGTCGATATACCAATTATGTCCGCATACATGATTATGGTGGCGTTTATTTTTGTAATGATCAATTTCATAGTAGATATCACTTATTATTTCATCGATCCTCGCATACGTCTTAAAGAGGAAAAAGAATAGTCATGAAAATTTATCAAAAACTCTATGATACTGATGTTGGCTATAGCTTTTTTAACTCTAAAGTAGCTATTTTTTCATTCCTCTTGTTTTTGATAATTGCATTTTGTTCATTATTTGCGGAATTTGTCTCTCCTTACAATCCATTTGATCCACTAAATATTTCACTAATGGATGCTTTCATTCCTCCTATTTGGTCTGAAGGAGGAGATGTCAGATTTATTTTAGGAACAGATCAACAAGGAAGAGACATGCTCTCAACTATTATCTATGGTTCAAGAATTTCTTTAATTGTTGGTTTTGCATCAATCATTTTTGCAATGGTGCTTGGAGTTTTCTTAGGTGTAACAGCAGGTTATCTCGGAGGAAAATATGAAATCATTGTAATGAGATTAACCGATGTCCAATTAACAATTCCAAGTATATTAATGGCTTTACTAGTCGATGGAATAGCAAGAGCAATCATTTCTAAATCAATGCATGATGAAATGGCTATTTATGTTTTAATCTTTGCTATAGGAATATCTGAGTGGCCACAGTTTGCTCGAGTAACGAGAGCATCAACATTAGTTGAAAAAAATAAAGAGTATGTAGCTGCTTCAAAAATTATCGGCCTATCAAGTATTTATATCATGTTTAAACATATTTTACCTAATATCCTACGTCCAGTATTGGTGATAGCTACAATAGGTTTAGCTTTGGCTATTATTGCTGAGTCTACTTTGAGTTTTTTAGGAGTAGGGGTTCCTCCCACCACACCTTCGCTTGGAACGCTTATTAGATTTGGTAACAACTTTTTATTTTCAGGTGAATGGTGGATTACATTTTTCCCAGCAATTTTTCTAATTGTTTTAGCCTTATCCATTAACTTATTAGGAGATTGGATGCGCGATGCATTAAATCCAAAATTAAAAAAGCGATGAGTATTCTTAAAATACAAAATTTAGATATTTCATATAAAACAAGAAAAGAGACTATTGTTGCTAGTCAAAATGTTAGTTTTACCCTAGAAAAAGGGGAAATTTTAGGAGTTGTAGGAGAGTCGGGTTCTGGCAAGTCCACAATAGCTAATGCCATTATTAATCAAATCGACCCTCCGGGTGAAATCACACAAGGTTCAATTCAATTAGATAACTTGGAGCTTTGTAATAATGAAAAATTAATACAAACCTTTAGAGGAAAAAAAATTGGTTTTATATTCCAAGATCCTCAAACTTCTCTAAATCCTTTATTTACAATTAAAGAACAATTAGTTGAGACTATTCAAACTCATTTAAAATTGAGCGATCAAGATGCAATTCAAAGAGCAATTCAACTATTAAAAGAAGTAGGTATCCATGATGCGGAAAAGCGTATCAATGATTACCCCCATCAATTCAGTGGAGGAATGCGGCAAAGAGTGGTGATTGCTTTGTCAATTTGTTGTGAACCTGATTTATTGATAGCCGACGAACCTACAACGGCATTAGATGTCAGTATCCAAGCGCAAATTTTAAATCTTATTAAAGAATTAACCATTAAAAGAAATCTTGCAGTCATTATTATTACCCATGATATGGGTGTTATTGCCGAGATAACTAATAAAGTTGCAATCATGCGTTACGGAGTCATTGTTGAACAAGGTCCAACTAAGGATATTTTAACAAATCCCCAGTCATCAGAGGGAAAAAGTTTAATTATTTCTGTTCCGCCCACTAATAAAAAAATTAATCGATTTACTCTAATTAGCCCTGAAGGAAAAGAAATCACATTGAATTCTGCTAATCTTACAAAAAATATTATTAAAACATGGGGTGTGAGAGAAACGAGTAATAGAAAAATTTTAAACTTTGAAAATATTTCTAAAGTCTTTGATGATGGTTCTTTATTAAAGAAACAAGATAACAAAGATATGGTAAAGGCTTTAAACAAAGTAACATTTGATGTATTTGAAGGCGAGACCCTTGGATTAGTAGGGGAGTCAGGTTCAGGTAAATCTACTATTGCAAAAATTATTACTGGTCTAATAAAACCATCATCTGGAAAAATATCTTACTACAATGATCAATTGTATAATGATCGAAACATTTACCAGCCTCAATATAGTAGGGGTCAGATTCAAATGATTTTCCAAGATCCTTACTCCTCGCTAAATCCAAGGTTTAAAGTTAGAGATATCATAGCGGAACCGTTAAAATTTTATCAAAAAGACCTTTCCCAGCAGGAATTACAGTCAAATATTCATGATTTGATTGATATCGCCGGTATGTCTCGACAGTCTTTAGATCGATACCCCCATGAGTTTTCTGGTGGTCAAAGACAAAGAATATCAATCGCCCGAGCTCTTGCTACAAGACCTAGGCTATTAATTTGTGATGAACCTACTTCGGCATTGGATGTCAGTATTCAAGCTCAAATTCTTAACCTATTAAAAGATATTCAAGATGAGTTGCACTTAACCATGCTTTTTATTTCACATGATTTACCAGTAATACGACAAATGTGTAATCGTATTGTTGTTTTAAAAGATGGCAATGTTTGTGAAATTAATGACTCTGAGAGTTTGTTTAATCATCCTCAACATTCTTACACAAAACAATTAATTAATTTAATGCCAAAAATAGAGTCCCTCGTCTAATTCATGAAAACAGCATTAGTATTTGGATCATCGGGTCTAGTGGGGCAACAATTAGTACAACAACTCATACAAAATAATTCTTATCAAAAAATTAAATTATTTGTTCGAAAAAAACTTAACATACAAAATCATAAGGTTGAATTTATAGAAACAAAATTTGATAATTTAGAGATATTGTCTCCAGACATAAAAGGAGATGATTGTTTTTTTTGTATTGGTACTACAAAAAAAAATTCACCTGAAAAGTCAGAATACCAAAGAGTAGAATTAGAACTTCCCAAAAAAATTGCTAATTTAGCTAAACAAAATGATCTTCATTCGTTTATTTTTGTTTCTTCGGGTTATGCCAATTCTAAAAGTTCAGGTGACTACCTAAGATTCAAAGGATTAGTTGAAGAAGAATTAATATCTCTAAAATTTACCAATTTAGGAATTTTAAGACCATCATTTCTTTTAGGTGATCGAAAAGAAAAAAGAATTGGAGAGAAAATAGGAATTATTATCTTTAAAATACTTTCCCCTTTTATGATAGGTCCTTTAAAAAGAATGAAACCTATCCATGTGAAAACAGTTGCTGGTGCGATGATTAAAATCGCTCAATTGGAAATTAAACAGAGCATTTTTGAATCAGATGAGATTGTAAAATTAAATGAAAATTAAAGGTATTTATACCCCGGTTGTTACTCCTTTTAGGAAAAACTTTGAAATAGACTTTGAGTCTTTAGAGAAAATTCTCAAATTTCTTTTAAAGAAAAAAATCCACGGAATAGTCGTTGGAGGCACTACGGGAGAGTATTTTTCTTTGAATTTTCAAGAAAGAATACAATTATTTGAATTTGTAAAAAAGATTGTTGGAAATAAATGTCAGCTAATTGCAGGTACTACGGCCATCAATGCTAACGAAGCCATTGAGCTCTCATTAATAGCGAAATATCTAGGCTATAAATGTATTTTGTTAGGAAGTCCTCCATATTCGCAACCTACACAAGATGAGAGTGCCCAATTTTTTCTCAACATAGCTAAAAAAGTTCAGATACCTATCATGATGTATAACTTTCCAGAGAAAATGGCTTTTGAAATAAAAGAACCCTTTTTAAAAAAAGTTATGTCGAATAAATTTTTTACTTCAATCAAACATAACTCTTCTAATCCAGCAATGATAAGACACTTTGCTTCAAATTATCCTTCTTTGCAAATCGCATGCGGCAATGATTTGCAATTTTTAGAATTTTGTAGCTGGGGAAGTGAGTCTTGGGTAGGTGGAATGTCTAATTGTTTTCCACAATTGCATATAGAAATTTATAAAAATGCAATCATTAATAAAAATTTTGATAAAGCTAGAGATAGGTTATTAAAATTAAAACAAATTATTGATTACGTTATTTCAATAGGTAAATACACACAAAGTGTAAAATTTATTATGAAAGAATTAGGACTTTGTAATGAATTATGTCGTCCGCCTTATTTAACTTTAAATATTGATGAAAAGAAAAAAGTAAAAAAATATTTAAATTTGATCCTGAAATAAATCAAGAGCATGCTCTAGTCCTTTTTCAATATGGATCTTTAAATATTTAATTGCGTTATCTGCATCTCTTTCTATAGAGAAATTATATATTTGATTGTGTTCATCTATTGCTTCCTCGCCTCTGAATTGAAGTAAGATTATTTGATACCTCAAATATCGATCAAATAAATTTGAATGAAGTGCCATTAAATTTTTAGATCCACAGGCAGCAATACATGCTAAATGGAATTCCCAGTCATATTTTTTCCAGCTCTCAACTATATCTTTGTTTTTATTGTCCATTTTATTTTCAATTAAACTCAATTTATGATGAGCGGCTACCAAGTTTCCCTCCCAATCAGTATCTCCATTTTTTAAGGAAAGATTAAGAGCGTAGCTTTCAAGCAGTATTCTTAGTTTTGCAATTTCAATTAAATCTTCTCTTGAAAAAGGGCTGACAAAAAAACCTCTTTGTTCTTCTGCCACCACGAAACCTTCACTTGAAAGTCTATTTAGCGTTTCTCTGATGGTTGATAAGCTAACTGGATATTTTTTTTTGATCTCATCTAATTTTAGTTTGCTGGAAGGTTTTAATTCCCCGAAAATAATATCTCTTTTAATTTTTTTATATGTCGATGATCCTATCGTATCCATATTCCCCATAAATTTATTATTTATTAAAAATATATATTAATCAATATTTCAAAAATAATTAGTAATAACAGATATCTTGTAAAATATCAGTTATTACTGTTATATATAAAATTTTATGAGTGAAGTAAATTTAGCAATTCTTGGATGTGGCTTGGTTGGCAAAAGGCATGTTGAGGCTATAAAAGAAACTGATGGTATTAATTTGACTGATATCATAGAACATGACCCAACATCTTTAGTGGGCTTCAATAAATCTCAAGATATAAAAATTCATAATAACCTTGAAGAATATTTAATTCAAAATCAACCTGACGGTATGATTATTTCAACTCCTACTGTTATGCATTTAGAACAATCTCTAATTTGTTTAGAAAAAAAAATTCCTTTATTAATTGAAAAACCTATAGCTATAAATTCTTTGGAGGCTTTTCAAATTGTTAAAAAATCTGAAGAAACTAATACTCCTGTTTTGATTGGTCAGCACCGAAGACATAACAATATAGCGAAAATAGGGAAAAAAATAATATCTGATGGAGCGATTGGTGAGGTAAGATCTATTCAAGCTACGTGCTGGTTTTATAAACCTGATCATTATTTTAATTCAGCTCCATGGAGAAAGCAAAAAGGAGCAGGTCCAATTTATGTCAATTTAATTCATGACATAGATTTACTAAGATATTTTTGTGGTGACGTTAAATCAGTATTTGCCTATGGGGTGCCCTCAAAGAGAGGTTATGAGAATGAAGATGTAGCATCAATTTTATTAAAATTTGAAAATGATATTACAGCTACACTTTCAGTATCTGATAGTATTGTCTCTCCCTGGAGTTGGGAAATGACCTCTAAAGAACATCCTATTTATCATCCGGTCGACAATTCTTGTTATTTAATAGGGGGCTCTAAGGGATCGCTGTCACTTCCAGATTTATCAATTTGGAAACATGAAAATCAACCAGATTGGTGGACGCCTATCAATAGAAATTCTTTAAGTCATGATTATATTGATCCATTAGTGGCTCAGCTTCAAAATTTCAAAGATGTTATTACTAATAATTCTGAACCTTTGGTAACAGCTTCAGAGGGTGCTAAATCATTAAAAGTCATTGAGGCTATTCATGAGTCCATTTCAAAAAACTTGATGATTTCAATCCAAAATATCTGATATTTTTTAAAATATATTGCATATCAAATTAAATCAGTAATAATCGTACTGTTATTTTAAGGAGGAAGTTATGACTTCAAAATTTAGAAAAATTTTTCTTAGTTTATTTATTTCACTAAGTTTAATTCCAGCTACTTTCCTTTCTGCTAATGCATTAACATTTACAATGGCTACTTCTGGCTCTGAAACAGATATGAGATCTGTGGCAATCGTAGATGTATTTCAACCAGCTGTTTCTGGTTTTGCTGATATGCAGATTGGTTATAACGCAACAATGTTTGATCAAGGAACTGAATTAGACGCTATAAGTAGAGGTAACCTGACTATGTCAATTGCGTCTGCTCAAGAACTAGCACAGTTCTTTCCTGAGTTTTCAATCTTTGCAACAGGATACGTTCACCAAGATGCTGCTCATCAAGTAAGAGTTTTTAATGATCCTTTAATGGATCCTTTTAAAAAGAAAGCTGAAGATGAATTAGGTGTAAAACTTTTATCTGTTATGTATTTAGGAAAAAGACACGTTAACCTTAGACAAACAAAAGATGAATTAACTGTTAATACTCCAGCAGATTTAGCGGGTGTAAATTTACGTATGCCAGGAACAGATGCATGGCAGTTCTTAGGAAATGCTCTTGGCGCTTCAGCTACTCCTCTAGCATTTAATGAGGTTTATCAAGCGTTAGCAACTGGTGCTGTTGATGGACAAGATAATCCACTTCCTACTGTTGTAGATAAAAAATTTTATGAAGTAACAAAGCAAATTGCTCTTACTTCGCATCTAGTTGATTTAAACTATATTGCTTTTTCAAAGGCAACTTGGGATTCATTATCTCCAGATCAGCAAATGACTGTTCAAAGAGCTGCTGATGCTGCGGCTGCTTATGGAAGATTAAAACAGTTAGATAAAGAAAATAATCTTGCTGATTTTATAAGATCTCAGGGAGTTGAAATTTACACACCAGACCTAGAAGCATTTAGAACTCATGTACAAAAACAGTACGAGGGTAGTGAAGTTGCTGCTACATGGCCTGAGGGAGTGTTAGATAAAATCAATTCTTTAGGTAATTAGTATTAAACCCTAGGGGTTTATAATAATTCCTCTATCTATATACTTGGAGCCGTTTAATGAACAATATATTTAAATGGCTCCAAAAAACTTCTAATTTCATTATCGCTAGTATGCTAGCGGTTCTTTTTTTTACTTTCTTATTTCAAATATTTTCTAGGTATATCTTGCGATCTCCGTTTGGCTGGACTCTAGAGTTATGTTTAATTTTATGGGTTTGGATTGTTTTTTTTGGATGTGCTTTTGTAGTAAAAGAAAAAGATCATGTCACTTTTGATATTTTATATTATGCAACCTCTTTAAAAACTCGATACATTTTTTCAATTATTTCTGCATTAGCTATCATTTTTATTATGGGCTGGTCTTTTTTACCAACTCTTGATTACATCGATTGGATGAAAATGAGAAAAACTACTACTGTTAAAATTCCTTTTTTTGGTAATAAAATTCCCCTTAAGTACATTTTTTCTATTTATGGTATTTTTTTATTGTCGATTATCATTCAATATGCCTGGAAAATTAAAAAATTATTAAATAATCAAATAAATCTCGATAATCGTTTTTCCTCTTTAGATGAAACAAAATAACTAAATGACTCTCGAGCTTACTCTATGTTTACTTACTCTTTTTGGACTGGCCGGCATAGGCACTCCGGTTGGCTATTCTATCATGATGTCTTCTATAATTTATTTTGCAGTAGGGGGATTTGATGTTGCTTTAACTGGAGAAAAAATTCTACAAGGCTTGTACAAATCTTTTGTTTTATTGGCCGTACCTTTATTCATAGCTGCTGCAAATATTATGAATGGTGGAACAATAACTGATCGCTTACTAAAATTTTGCATAGCAGTTGTTGGTCGTTTTAAAGGTGGTTTAGGGCATGTTAATGTCGTGGCTTCACTTATTTTTTCTGGAATGTCAGGTTCGGCGGTCGCTGATGCTGCAGGAATAGGAAAAATCATTATAGGCATGATGACTAAAAGTGGGAGATACACTAAAGGGTATGCGGCCGCAATTACTGCTGCTTCAGCCACTATCGGTCCAATTATACCTCCTTCAATACCAATGGTTCTTTATTCAGTTGTATCAGACAGCTCAATAGGTTTTTTATTTCTTGCAGGAATAGTTCCAGGTTTGATTATGGGATTATTTTTAATGATATTGAATGGATATATATCCCATAAAAGAAATTTTGCTACTGAAGAACCAGTACCTTTAAGTCAATTACCAAAAACAACTTTTAACGCTTTTCCAGCTTTATTAATGCCAGCAATTTTGCTTTACGGTATTTATGGAGGTGTTACTACACCAACTGAAGCTGCAGCTATAGCTGCTTTATACGCTTTAATTTTAGCTGCTGGTCTTTATAGAGCTTTAACTTTTAATTCTCTTTATGAAATTCTAGTTGAAAGTGCTCGTTCTTCAGCTGCTGTTGGAGTAGTAATTGGTGGTGCGTTTATTCTGAACTATATCGTAATAGCAGAGAATATTCCGAGTTTTATGTCCACAATATTAACAGGAATAGATATGCACCCTTTATTATTTTTATTACTTATTAACATCTTTGTGCTTGTTCTAGGTTGTTTTTTAGATGCTACGACAATAATTTTAGTAATTGTTCCTTTATTTATTCCTGCTTGCAAAGCATTAGGAATAGATTTAGTTCATTTTGGAGTTTTGGTTGTCGTTAACTCAATGATTGGTTTAATAACACCTCCTTACGGCATCCTTCTTTTTGTTATTAATGCTGTTACAGGAATACCAATCAAAGAAATAATCTCTGAAATATGGATATTTTTTATCACTTTAATAGCCGCTCTTATAACTCTTATAATTTTTCCTGATATGGTCCTTTGGCTTCCAAGATTGATGGGCTATTCAGGATAAATTTTGATATTTTGAAATAAATTGCTTACTTGAGCTCATTAATTTTTCTCTTAATTCGTTTCTTTTAGTAAAAATTAAAAAACTTTCTATCCCCTGATAAATAAATAATTCTAAACCTCCTATTGTTTTAAAACCGTATTTTTTAGCTTGAGATAAAAATTCAGTATTTGATGGAGTATAAACGGCATCAAAAAAAATAGCATTTTCTTTACAATCTTTTATTTCACCTAATGGATTTCCTGGATTTTGATAATGGCCTAAAGACGAACAGTTACAAATAAGATCAATTTTATTTAATAGTGAAATATAATTATTTTCATTTAATACCTCAGACTTAATTTTATTTTCTTTTAAAACATGATGTAATTTTTCTGATTTTAATAGATTAATATCATAAAGGTATATATTTGCATTTAGCTCCTGACCACAAGCATTAGCCACTGATCTACCAACTCCTCCTGATCCAATAATAAGAACATTAATATTATTTTGAATTTTATTTGTTTTTAAAATATGTCTAAAACCGAGATAGTCTGTATTATAGGCTGATATTGAATTATCTATCATTACTGTATTTATTGATTGAACTAGTTTTACCTCTTCGCTTTTAGAATTTATAAATTGAAAAATCTCTTCTTTATAAGGGTATGTTATATTCAGACCCTTGTAGCCTTTATCCGATAATTCTTTTAATTTTTCCTCAATGGAAATATTTTGATTGAACAGATCAAATAAATCGTAACTTAATTCAATATTGTAAACTTCTGATAATTCCTGAAAAAATGTTCGTGTTAGTGATTTTTTAATATGTTGTCCCACTAATCCTAACTTAAGCATCAAATAAGATTATTTATATTTGTGAATTTATACATATCATTAAAGACGCATATTTCTGGTTGAGATAGATATATTAATGGAATTTCATTTTTAAATTTTTGATTCATTTTTTTTTCTAAATCTACCAATCTAGTTACTTCTTCTAATGTTAATGGCTCTAATAAATAGGCCAATGTAATATGAAAAGTATATCTTAAGTGATTTTCAAATTTTATACCTAATAAGCTACTTAAATCATCACGACAACTTCTCATAGTTTCCTCATCTTTTGCAGAGTAGGGAGTTAATAAAGTACTAAAACCTCCAAAGAATTTATTAAGCTTTACTGTTAAAGGATTGGGAAATTGATAGTTTTTTAAACGATCAGATAAAATATTTGCAACTTCTAAATAATTTTCAGTCTCTTGTATATTTTTTGGCCAAAAAGAAGTTTTAAATGTACTAACATTACAACAATCAAATAAAGTCATATGAAAACTTGATTGAGGTAAAAAAGTATATTTTTTCTTAGGAGCTATCTCTTTAAAATTTTCCTGTACTTCGGATAATAAACTTGAAACTAAAGAGCTTTGTTGAATTGGGCAAATGATGGTGCATCCAGGCCAATGTAATGGATTACCATCATTATCAAATTTTCCTTCACCTTTTGTTACAGGATAATCATGAAGTTTATTTAATAAATAGCTCTCTTCATGATGGATGATATTGCTATCCAATATAAGTAATTATTTTATTTTGCCGTCATCTTTATAAAATCGAGGATCGAATTCATCTAATTGAATGTTTCGAAAAGTTTTATAAAAAGATTTGAACTGATAATCACCAAGTTTTTCAAGTGGGGTAGAGGTGAATTTTGCTTTTGCTTCTTCCTCTGACTCAGCTTCAATAGTAACCTTAAAATCATATGACATAGTCATATCAATAATAAATTTTCTCATATCTATAATCTCCTAATTATATTATTTTACTTAAAATATGAAAAAAGAGATCTTATTAAAATAACCCTATGAACAATCAAAATAATCAAAAATTCTATATTAATGGTCAATGGGTAAACCCTCAATCTACTCAGTTATTGGATGTTATTAACCCCGCCAATGAGGAAATTATAACCCAAATAGCTATTGGTAATGAAGAAGACTTAAATGATGCTGTAAAAGCTGCCAAAAACTCTTTTGAAACATGGTCACTTTCTAGTGTTGAGGAGAGATTAACATTGTTAAACAAACTGAAGGAAATTTATCAAAGAAGATTTGATGAAATGACTTTTGCAATAACAACGGAGATGGGTTGTCCAAAAGATTTTTCTTCAGATGTACAAACGCAATCTGGTCTTGATCATTTAAATGATTTTATAGAACAATTAAAAAATTTTGATTTTGAAAATAAGTTTAATGAAAAATCTAATAATTATATTGCTCATGAACCAATTGGTGTTTGTGGTCTGATTACTCCATGGAATTGGCCTATCAATCAAATAGCACTCAAAGTCATTCCTGCTTTAGCAACAGGTTGTACAATGGTTTTAAAGCCATCAGAGATAGCACCTTTATCTGGAATTTTATTTACTGAGATGATGGATGAGGCTGGTTTTCCAGCAGGTGTTTTCAATCTTGTCAATGGAGACGGAGCAGGCGTTGGAACTTTTATGTCTGGACATCCTGATATCGATTTAGTTTCATTTACCGGTTCTACTCGAGCTGGAAGATTAATTTTACAAAATGCTTCTCACACTATTAAACGAGTTTGTCTTGAATTAGGGGGTAAAGGTGGAAATATCGTATTTGCTGATGCTCCTTCAAATGCAGTTCGAGATGGAATACGCAACGTCATGAGTAATTCTGGACAATCTTGTGATGCTCCAACACGTATGCTTGTGGAAAGATCGATTTATGATCGTTCTGTTGAAGAAGCAGTAGATGAAGTTTCTAAAATGAAAGTGGACTCTCCTGAAAAAAATGGCGATCATATTGGTCCTGTCGTCTCCAAAGTTCAGTATGATAAAATCATCAATTTAATTGAATTAGGAAAAAAAGAAGGTGCTAATCTTGCTTGTGGTGGGTCCGAACGACCACAAACTTTAAGCAAAGGTTATTACATTCAACCTACCATCTTTACAAATGTTACCAATGATATGGAAATTGCCAAATCAGAAATTTTTGGACCAGTCCTATCTATTATTCCTTTTGATAGTGAAGAAGAGGCAATCAAAATTGTCAATGATACTGAATATGGTCTTGGTAATTACATCCAAACATCTGATATGGAAAAAGCTCGAAGAGTAGCCAAAAGACTTCGTTCTGGTGTTGTCTATATTAATGGTCACTCTATGGACTCTGGGACACCATTTGGAGGTTACAGACAATCGGGTAATGGTAGAGAAGGTGGCAAATGGGGCCTAGATGAATACTTGGAAGTAAAAACGATTACCGGTTGGGTTTAAAAATTAATCTGATATAAGAATAACGCAATGAGCAAAAAGATTTTAGTTATCAATGGTCCTAATTTAGAAATGTTAGGCAAAAGAGACAAGTCTACATACGGTGATTTTTCCTTAGAGAGTCTAGAGAAGTTAATCACGGAAGAGGCTAATGTTCTTGGATGCCAAGTTGAATTTTTTCAAAATAACATTGAGGGAGAAATTATTAACAAACTAAACGGACTAGATGATAGTTTTGATGGAATTATTATTAACCCTGGTGGTTTAACTCATAGTTCTGTATCTCTTCATGACTCTTTAGAGATTAAAAAAATTCACAAGATTGAGGTGCATATTTCAAATATCTATGCTCGAGAAGAATTTCGACAGAAGTCAATTATTGCTCATGCTTGCCATGGTTCGGTTTTAGGAATGGGTGTAAATGGCTATCTTTATGCCTTAAGGCAAATTGTTAACTCATAGAGTTTTAATATAAGAACAAAGACTCTCTACGCCTTTATATATTTTTGGACAATATTCTTGGATAAATTGATCATTTAAATTTTCATCATTTAAATTTTGTAATGCTTTAGCGCCATCAAAATCAACAAAGGCGATGCGTGATAACATTTCATTACTTTCAAATCCAAAATCTTCTCCAGGCAACATGGCAAAACCCGTTTCTTCTAAAACTTTTTTACAGATCAATGATCCTGAATTAAATTTTGCTAATTTTGTTCCTGTGAAATCACATAACATATAAAATCCTCCTTGGGCTGGCTGACACTTAATACCATTTTGAAGAAATCTTTCTCTTATAAATTGACTAATGTATTTGAGAATACTCCTGCTCTTATCTAAGTACTCTGAGTGGTCGTTGGTAAATGCTTTTATGGCTGCATATTGTATAGGCGCACTCACTGAAGTGTAAGTTTCACTTCCGATAATCGTCATAGCATTGGTAATTTCTTTTAATGCATCAGGAATAACCATATATCCTAGTCTCCAACCACCAGCTCCACACCACTTACTTAATCCAGAATTAATGATAGTTCTCTCAGGATAGAGGTGAGTAATTGATTTATATTTCCCCTCATAATCAAGCTCACAATATATTTCATCAGATATGATAATAAGATTATGTTTCTTTGCCACTTCTGCAATTTCATTTAAATTGCTAAAAGTTGTGCCTGAGGGGTTATTGGGTGAATTGATGATTAATAATTTTGCTTTTTTGTTTTTTTGACATAATTCATCAAGTTCTTTTGTATTTAAATCCCAATTAATCGACGCATTTGATTTTACAAAGTGAAAATTTTTATTCATTAAAATAGCTTGAGGTAAATAAGAAACCCAACTTGGAGTAGGTAAGATTAATTCATAATCTAAAACAAATTGAATTTGAAATAATAATTCTTTTGATCCAGGGCCAACAATGATATCGGAACTTGAGTAATTATGTTTATTTTTATCAGAATGATACTTTGCTATTTCTTTTCTTAAATCTTCAAGACCAGCTACAGCTAAATAATCTTTTTCATGAGCTTTTTTTTGAAGTTCTTCTGCTACACTCTCAGGAACGGGAAAAGGCGATTGTCCGAGTCCAAATTTATAAACCTCTCTTCCTTGACTTAAGAGCTCATTAGATTTTTCATTGATAGCTAAAGTTGTTGACTTTTCTAAATTGTGGAAATTTTTATTAATTTCGACCATAAAAATATTGTATGCATATAATGCATGATTTATAGTCAATTTTTCAGAAGGAGGGAACAATCATGATTAAAAAATCATTATCGATTGTCTTTGCAGCTTTATTATCTTTAGGTCTTAGTGCGTCTATTTCCTCTGTCAAAGCTGCAGAATTTATTTCTATTGGTACTGGTGGACCAACAGGTGTTTACTTCGTTGTTGGTAACTCAGTATGTCGTATGGTTCACAAAGAAGCTGCAGAAGGTAGATCTTCAGGCCGTCAACATGGCTTAAGATGTGCAGCACCTTCTACCGGTGGTTCAAACTATAATATCGGTCAGATTAAAGAAGGTGAGTTGCAGTTCGGCGTTGCTCAGTCTGACTGGCAGTATCATGCTTATAACGGTAGCTCAAAGTGGGAACTAAATGGTGTAAGTAACCTTAGAGCCGTTTTCTCTGTTCACCCAGAGCCATTTCAGTTAATTGCAGCTAAAGACTCAGGTATTAACTCATGGGCTGATTTAAAAGGAAAAGTTGTAAATGTTGGAAATCCTGGCTCAGGTCAGAGAGGTACAATGGAAGTATTAATGAAAGCTCATGGCACTTCAATGGATGACTTCAAACAAGCAACTGAACTTACTTCATCTGAACAGGTAAATGCATTATGTGACGGTAAAGTTGATGCTATTGCTTATACTGTAGGTGTTCCAAATGGTGCAATAGGTCAAGCTATTGACGGTTGTGGAGCTCATTTTGTAAACCTTGACTCTGATGTCGAAGCTGCATTAGTAAATGAAAATCCATATTACGCTTTTGCAAGCATTCCTGCTGGTCAATTTTACAAATCTCAAAAAGAAGATGCTACAACATTTGGTGTGATGGCGACTTTTGTTAGTCATCAAAATGTCAGTGAAGATGTAGTATATGAGGTAGTAAGAGCAGTTTTTGAAAATCTAGAAGATTTCAAAAAATTACACCCTGCATTTGCAAATTTAAATCCTGCAGACATGATCACTAATGGTCTTTCTGCTCCACTTCATGCTGGTGCTGTAAAGTACTACAAAGAAATGGGTTGGATGTAATAATTTAAATTATTTTGACCCATGCCAGTAAAATGGCATGGGTTTTTTTTATTTTTACTTCTAAATGTCTGAAAATAATAACAATATTGCTAAGAAATATGACGAAGTAGAAAGTAAAACCAGATCCCTTTCTGGTTTGCATCTTAAAACAATTGCTTTTATTGCCTTTTGTTGGTCGTTGTTTCAACTTTGGTACGCTTCACCATTTCCCTTTATGGTTGGTTTTGGAGTCTTTATAGATGTACCCGCTAGAGCTATTCATCTTAGCTTTGCTTTTTTAATCGCTTTTCTCTCATACCCTTTATTAAAAAAAGATAAAAATAAAAATTTTGGAATTCTAGATATTGTTATTGCACTCGTGGCATTTGCTTGTGCCATGTACATAGTCATTTTTTATGAAAAGATTGTCTACAGTAATGGAATTCTATGGAAATTACCCATAACCTTATTTGGTAATAGTTATGATTTTCCAATAGAAATGATCATTGGAATCATTGCGGTTACTTTATTACTAGAAGCAACAAGAAGAACCATAGGATTACCACTTGTTATTGTTGCAATAGTTTTTTTAGCTTATTCAGTTTTTGGGCAAAGTATGCCAGACTTAATTTCTCATCAGGGCTTATCTCTAAAAAGATTAGTTGGTTATCATTGGTTTGGTGGTGAAGCTATATTTGGAATACCTATTTCTGTTTCTGTGAGTTTTGTTTTTTTATTCGTTTTGTTTGGTTCTATGTTGGATTATGCAGGAGGGGGGAAATATTTTTTAAATCTCGCTATTGCTTTAGTCGGAAAATTTCGTGGCGGCCCAGCAAAAGCATCTATTCTTGCTTCTGGTCTTACTGGAATGATTTCTGGTTCTTCCATCGCAAACGTTGTTACGACTGGAACATTTACTATTCCTGTAATGAAAAAAACAGGCTTTCCTGCAGTAAAAGCTGGATCGATAGAAGTTGCTGCTTCAGTGAATGGTCAAATCATGCCTCCAATTATGGGTGCTGCTGCATTTATTATGGCAGAGATGTTGGGTATTACTTACTTTCAAGTAATCACTCATGCATTTATTCCTGCCATAATTATTTATTTATCTTTATTTTGGATTTCAGACTTAGAAGCGAGCAAATTAGGACTTAAAGGAATGGAGCCAGTTGATATACCTCCATTACGTCAAACATTTTTATCAGGAATACATTATTTACTTCCAATAGGACTTCTCATTTATCTTCTTATTATAAAAAGGTGGTCAGCGGGCTCATCCGTTTTTTATAGCATTATCGCCATGATGGCTTTGATGATTTTTCAAAAAATAGATTTTAAATCTAACAAACACTTTTCTGATTATTTATCACAAATAAAGCTCGGCATTGAAGATGTAGTTAAAGGAATGATCAGAGGAGCTGTAAACATGACGAATATAGCAATCGCAATTGCTACTGCTGGAATTATTGTGGGAGCGGTTGCTTCTACTGGATTAAGCAATGCTATGATTGAAGTTGTTGAGGTTATTTCTGGAGGTAATTTTATCATTCTCATTCTTCTTGTGATGGTTTTGTGTTTAATATTGGGTTTGGGTTTACCGACAACTGCTAATTATCTTGTTGTTGCATCACTGATGGCTAATGTGATTGTGGAAATAGGTGGTGCCTCAGGAATAGTTTTACCAATAATCGCAGTACACCTATTTGTATTTTATTTTGGATTAATGGCAGACGTTACACCTCCTGTAGGTTTAGCAGCTTATGCTGCCTCAGCTATTTCAAGAGCAGATCCTATCAAGACAGGTATTCAAGCTTTTTATTATGAAATTAGAACGGCAATCTTACCATTAGTTTTTATTTTTAATCCTGAGTTATTATTAATTGGCGTATCCAGCCTTTCTCATGGAGTTTTGATATTTGTAGTCTCGTTAATCGCTATTTTGACTTTCACTAGTGCAACTCAAGGGTGGTTTATTACCAAACTAAAATGGTACGAAACTATTTTATTGTTACTAATTACTCTTTCAATGTTTAGACCAGATGCAATTATGAATCGTATTTACCCTCAATTTTCTGAATACGAGGGTAGTTTGAACGAAGATATAAATTTTGAACAAGGCAGAGACATACGACTTCAAGTTACTAGATATACAAATTATGGAGAACGTTATAAATTATTTGCATTCGAAGTAGAGGAAGACATTAATACGTCTATAGAAAAATTTGTCGGTATTGAAACAGAGCTAAATGATCGTGGAAATTTAGATGTTGTTAATCTTGAATTTATGGGTGTCGCTGAGCAAAGAGGTCTCTTTTTCTATGATGAGATAACATCTGTTCAAATCGGTAACTTAGATAGACCCAATAAAGAGTGGGTTTATTTATTTGGACTCATACTTTTGTGTTTTGTAATTATAAACCAAAGAAGAAGAAAAAACTCAATTTCAAATAATTAATTAAATATCAACATAAATTTCCTATTTTTTTAAGAATATCATTAATTTTTAACTTCAAAAAAAAATAATTATTATTAAGTTAATATTAGGATTAATCTTTAAGGAGGAAATTATGAAAAAGATTATAAGTATTTTTGTAATTCTATTTTCCTTTGCCTTTACATCAAACAGTTATAGTAAAACCGAAATTCATTGGTGGTATGGTAACAGCGGATTTTTAGGTGATGTGATTATTGAAATTGCAAACAGATTTAATGACTCTCAAGATGAGTATATGGTCATTCCAACAGGTAAGGGTAGTTATGAAGATAATATGGCTGCTACTATCGCTGCTTTTAGAGCAGGTGACCAACCTCATTACTCTCAGGTTTATGATGCCGGTGCTGCGATCATGGTAGCACAAGTTAAAAACGGTGTTGTAATCGGTTTTGAAGAGATGGCAGAGAAGTATGGTATCGAAGTAGATGCTGATAACTACATTCCAGGTATCAAAAACTTCTACGCTGACTCTGATGGTAAGATGGTCGGTGTTCCGTTTAACAGTTCTACTTGTTTGATGTATGCAAATATGGATATCTTAGCGGAAGTAGGTATTGAGGAAGTGCCAAAAACTTACGAAGAGTTTGAAGCTATCGCTCAACAAATTGCTGATGCGGGATATATTCCACTTCTACAAAGTCATAGCCCATGGATTTGGACTGAGAACTTCTTCTCAAGACATAACCTATTAATGACTGATGGTAACAACGGTTATGATGCAGTTCCAACTAAAACACTTTTTGCTGATACTCCTGAGTTCGTAATGCACTGGGAAAAAGTTAAAGAGTGGTATGAAAAAGGTTGGTACGGCTACAAGGGTAGAGCATGGGGAGATAACCAAGCTCCTTTCACAAACGGCGAAGCTGCGTTCTGGTTTGGTTCAGCTGCATCTTTTGGCGGTATGAAAGGTATCCTTCCAAACTTTACTGTTAACCCGATTCCTTACTGGGATTCTGTAACTGGTGGTAAAGAATACCCAACATTTATTGGTGGTGCTGCTAACTGGATCTTAAACGGTCATACAGAAGAGGAGTACAGAGGACTTGCTAAGTTTATTGAATTTATGGGTTCACCAGAGATGGATTTATACTATCACAACATGACTGGTTATGCTGCTGTTACTAAAGGTGGTATCGAGTTAGCTGAGACTATTAACTTCTACAGAACATCTCCTTACCATAAAGCTGTTGGTGATCAATTAGGCTTAGAAGGGTCAACTATTCCAGGTGGATACAGAGCAGGAAACTGGCCTCAAATTCGTGAAGTAATTTACGAAAATGTAGAGCCAATGCTTAATGGTGACATTAGTGTTGAAAAAGCACTTGGTAATATGGATAAGGGAGCTGAGAAGCTATTAGCGCAGTTCGCTAAAACCTTATAAATTAAATTAAACATAGGAGGGTATTTAATATACCCTCCTTGTTAAAATATGAAAAAAGTCCAGTTTAAGTCTAGTTATTCTCAATATGTTTTTTTAGCTCCTCAGCTATTAATTCTTTTAATTTTTCTTTATTGGCCCATTATTCAAACTTTTCGCGATGCATTTACAATTCAAGATGCATTTGGATTTGGTTCTTATTTTGCAGGTTTTGAAAATTTTAAATTTATCTTCTCTGACCCTTCATATTTTACGGCCTTTAAATTTACTTTAATTTACAGTTTTGTTATTACACTTATAACTGGCTCAATTGGATTATTGTTAGCTGTTCAAGCGAATAGCGTTCTTCATGGAAAGAATGCTTATAAAACTCTCTTAATATGGCCTTATGCTATAGCTCCAGCTGTCGTGGGTGTGATGGCTAATTATTTTTTTAGTGAAAGATTTGGTCTTTTATATCACTTATTTCATGAGCTATGGGGTTTCAATTGGTATGAAAATATTTTTGATGCCTACATTTATGTGATTATTGCCGGTTCGTGGAAGCAGATTAGTGCTAACTTTATTTTCTTCTTAGCTGGTCTTCAAGCTATTCAAAAAACAGTTATCGAAGCTTCAATTATTGACTGTAAAAGTAATATAAGAAGATTTTGGACGATTACCTTTCCCTTATTAATGCCAACTACGTTCTTCCTAATCATTATCAATATCACTTATGCTTTTTTTGATACTTTTGGAATTATTGATACTACCACAATTGGTGCTCCAGGAAGTGAAACCAAAACGCTCGTCTACAAAGCTTATATTGATGGCTTTAAAGGTTTAGATTTAGGTAGTGCTGGTGCTCAATCAATTATGATGATGCTAATCGTCTTAGTTATTACTATTTTCCAATTTAGATATATTGAAGGAAAAATTCATTATAACTAAAATGAATAGACTTACTTCAAAATTAAATCATTTAATTCTTTTAACAGGTCTATTACTAATGATTATTCCTGTATGGGTTATTTTTGCTAGCTCAACTCATACCAGTCTTTTTATCAATACTAACGGATTGCAATTTATACTTGGTGATAGTTTTATTGAAAATTACTCAAAAGTTTTATTTAAGAAATCAGGTTTTTTTCAAGAAATTACTGCTATTAAAATGTTTTTAAATAGTTTCATTATGGCTACTGGTATAGCCACTTTGTCTGTAGCTACCTCATTAATGGCAGCTTACGGATTAGTGTATTTTCGAATTAAATATGCTTCGTTATTTTTTTGGCTAATTTTTATTACCTTACTTGTGCCGTTAGAGTTAAGAATTATGCCAACATATGAAGTTATGTCTAAATTAAACCTAATCAATTCTTATATGGGTCTTATTCTTCCAATCTCTGCATCAGCAATAGCTACTTTTTTCTTTCGACAATTTTATAAATCTGTTCCTGATGAATTGTTGGAGGCGGCTAAACTAGATGGTGCTAATAGTTGGAAATTCTTTATCGATTTCTTAGTTCCTTTATCTAAGACAATGATTGCGGCAGTATTTATTTTCATGTTTGTCTTTGGATATAATCAATATTTATGGCCCCTTATCATGACTACTACTGAACAGTATTGGACTGTCGTTATGGGTTTAAAAACTATGTATGGTTCTATTTCTCAAAGATTTGCGTTTGTAATTATGTCAATGATACCCCCGGTCTTAATCATCATCTTTTTACAAAGATGGTTTATTCAAGGAATTTTTCAAAATAAATGAAATTTAAACCAGTACAAATTTTATCTCACATTATTCTAATATTAGGTGTTCTATTGATGGTATTGCCAATTTGGTTTTCTTTTGCAACCTCAACTCATGACAATATTTCAATTTTAAAAGAAGGAATGAAGTTTTTCTTAGGTGAAAATTTTGAAATTAATTATAACGAAGTTCTTAACGAAAAGGGTGGTTGGTCTGAAGAAGTCACAGCAACCAATATGTTTATCAATAGTTTTATTATGGCCTTAGGCATAGCTACTTTAAAAGTAGTCATATCTGCTATGTCAGCATACGCTTTGGTTTATTTTAGATTTAAATTAGCAGTTCCAATTTTTTGGTTAATTTTTATTACGTTACTTGTGCCTTTAGAGGTGAGGATTTTTCCGAGCTATAAAATTGTTTCAGATTTGGGTCTTACTAACACATATACAGGTTTGATTTTACCTCTGGTCGCTTCTGCAACAGCAACTTTCTTTTTTAGACAATTTTATAAAACCATACCAGATGAGTTATTAGAGTCAGCTAAATTAGACGGTGCTAATAGTTGGAGATTTTTTGTTGATTTCCTATTACCACTCTCAAAAACTATGTTAGCTGCGATGTTTATCTTTATGTTTGTGTATGGTTATAGTCAGTATTTATGGCCTTTAATCATGACAACAGATGAGAAATATTGGACTGTAGTCATGGGTATGAAAATTATATTTACTGAAACTTATGAGGGTGTAACTGCACCTAGGGTGGGTGAGCGATTTGCTTATATTATATTATCCATGTTGCCACCTGTATTAGTCGTTGTTGTATTGCAACGATGGTTTATTAAAGGATTAATCCAAACGGAGAAATAGGAAATGAGCTTTTTAGAATTACAAAATATTACTAAAATATATCCAAATGGAACCAAGGCAGTAAACGAAACATCTTTAAATATTGAAAAAGGTGAGTTTGTTGTGTTCGTAGGCCCTAGTGGATGTGGAAAATCTACCTTATTGAGGATGATAGCAGGTCTTGAAGATATCACTGCTGGTGAAATTGTTCTTGATGAAAATACAATCAATAATATCGATCCTTCTGAAAGAGACGTGGCGATGGTTTTCCAAAACTATGCTCTTTACCCTCATATGACGGTTTACAATAATATGGCTTATGGTCTTAAAAATAGAGGTATTTCAAAACAAGAAATTGAAGATAAGGTTAATGAAGCGGCAAAACTTCTTGAAATAGATCAATATCTTTCACGAAAACCAAGTATGTTATCTGGTGGTCAAAGGCAGCGTGTTGCAATGGGCCGAGCGATAGTAAGAAACCCTAAAATCTTTCTTTTTGACGAACCTTTATCAAATCTTGATGCAAAATTAAGAAATCAAATGCGTCTTGAGATCAAAAAACTACAACGTCAGATGGGCGTTACAAGTATTTTTGTTACTCACGATCAAACAGAAGCGATGACTCTAGGGGACAGAATTGTGGTTATTAATAATGGTATTGTGGAGCAAGTAGGTACGCCTAAAGATATTTATTCAAAACCAAATACAAAATTCGTAGCAGAATTTATTGGTTCACCCCAAATGAATATATTTAATTGTAAAATTGATAATGGTATTGCTAAAATTGATAATAACTCCATCAATTTAGATAAATCTATAAATATTGATGATGCAAGTATAGGAATACGACCTGATGACATACAAATTTCAGATACTGGTTCTATTGCTTGTAAAGCCAACTTAGTTGAATATTTAGGCTCTGATATGATTATTTATTCTAGTATAGGTGATCAAGAATTTAGTTGTAAATTATCTTCTAAGATTGATTTAAAAGCAGGTGATGAATTTAAATTTGATATTCAATCCTCTTTAGTTCATTTATTCGATAATTCTTCAGGAAAAAGAATAGATTAATTTTAATTTACTTGGGTAAGATACAGACTGGAATAGGTTCCATCTTATGAACATTCTTTGATCTTATTTCCATGTATCTATTTCTATTAGATGACTGTTCATTAAGCATCGCTTCTTCGATTTCTTCATAGCTTAAGCCTACTTGTTGCTCGTCAGTTCTTCCATCAGTCCATAATCCATCAGTAGGATCTGCTTCGATAATTTCTTGATTAATCCCTAATTCTTTTCCCATATCCCACACTTCAGTTTTAAGACAATCAGCGATGGGAGAGATATCGACACCTCCATCACCGTATTTTGTATAAAAACCAATACCAAAATCTTCTACTTTATTACCCGTACCTACTACAATACCATTATTGCTCGCAGCAATTTGGTAAAGCGTTGTCATTCTTAGTCTTGCTTGAGAGTTTGCATAGCCATGTTCAGAGTTGTTAGTTCCTAATTCAGCTTGAAATTCACCAAAGACTTTTGATAAATCAATATGATGATGGGTAATGTTTTTAAAATTTTTCTTAAGCCAATCTACATGATTATTTCCTCTATTATTCAATGTTTGATGGTCAAGGATTGGCATAGTCACCACATGTGTTTGTAAATTTGTTCTCGCAGATAAGGTGCTAGTAACAGCAGAGTCTATTCCTCCAGATATTCCGATAACCAACGAGGAAAAGTTGTTTTTATCAGAGTAATCTAAGATCCAATTAGAAATAAGATTAATTTTTTCAGAAGTATTCATTATATTGATGTACGATTAAATCATATTTAGGTTTACTTGAAATTGAAAAATTTAATTAAAAATAATCATTAATATATGATAATTTAACATATTAAATTCTTATAGGAGGAATGATGAAAATATTATCAATATTATTATCTTTCGCTTTATCTTATATCCCATTGGCAGCTAATGCAGCTCCACTTCAATCCATAGGTGAACCAGAGGGTGAGCTTAATGTTGTTGCTTGGGCAGGATATCTTGAAAGAGGAGCAACTGTAGAGGCTTTTGACTGGGTAACCGGTTACGAAGACAATACTGGTTGTAAAGTAAATATTAAAACTGCGGGTACTTCTGATGAAATGGTAGCACTTATGAATGAAGGTGGTTTTGATATTGTAACAGCTTCTGGTGATGCAAGTTTAAGACTAATAGCTGGTGGAACAGTGCAAGAGATTAATACTGATTTAATTCCAAGCTGGAATACCATTGACCCAAGATTGCAAGATGCTGAATGGCATACTGTTGACGGTAAGCACTATGGTACACCTTATATGTGGGGTTCTAATGTTTTAATGTACAATACCAATGCATTTAGTGAGGCTCCAACAAGTTGGAATGTAGTATTTGAAGAGCAAACACTTGGAGATGGAGCTAGTAACAAAGGTAGGGTTCAAGCTTTTGATGGTCCTATTCATATAGCTGATGCTGCTATGTACTTAATGTATCATCAACCTGAATTAGGTATTAAAGACCCATATGAACTAACAGATGCTCAATACCAGGCTTCTCTTGATCTTTTAAGACAACAAAGAGAATTGGTAGGAAGATATTGGCATGATGCATTTATGCAAATTGATGACTTTACCAACGAAGGTTTTGTTGCTTCAGGCTCATGGCCTTTCCAAGTTAACTTGCTAGTGGGTGCTGAGCAACCAATTGCTAGTGTTATTCCTCAAGAGGGAGCTACAGGTTGGGCTGATACAACCATGGTTCATGCTGATGCAGCTAATGTAAACTGTGCATATTTATGGATGGAACATCAATTAAGTTCCAATCTACAAAGTGATTTAGGTGTTTGGTTTGGAGCTGTTCCTTCAGTACCATCAAAATGTGGTACAGGATTAATGGATCCTGCAGCGGGGATTTATCCTGAGGGTGCAGATGCTTGTAAAATAAATGGTATCGATAACTTCGATAAAATTTATTTCTGGAAAACACCTGTATCCAAATGTGAAACTCAAGATAGTTGTGTACCTTATTATAAGTGGGTAACAGACTACATTGCTGTTCTAGGTGGTAGATAAATTAAAACTTTAAAATAGTTTAAAGGAGGGGATTTCCCCTCCTTTTTCATTTCTAATTTCAATGAAAACAGCTTTAAAATTATCAAATATTCAAAAACGTTATGGAGATGTAGCGGC
The DNA here is from genome assembly GCA_000299115.1 of alpha proteobacterium HIMB59. NCBI lineage: Bacteria > Pseudomonadati > Pseudomonadota > Alphaproteobacteria > Candidatus Pelagibacterales > Candidatus Pelagibacteraceae > alpha proteobacterium HIMB59. The sequence goes on from CP003801.1 coordinate 1,034,986, forward strand.
GCTAGATCAAATTGATATAGAGATTTTTGATGGAGAATTCTTTTCCTTATTGGGTCCTTCTGGCTCAGGTAAAACTACATGTTTAAAAGTTATTGCGGGTTTTGAAGTGCCGGATAGTGGGAGTATTCATCTTTTCGATGAAGATGTGAGTTCTATTCCCCCTTTTAAGCGAGATGTTAATACTGTTTTTCAAGACTATGCTTTATTTCCCCACATGAATGTTAGAGATAATGTGGGCTACAGTTTAAAAATTAAAAAAGTTCCTAAAAATGATCAAGAAAGATTAATTGAAGAAATACTTCAAAAAGTAAAATTACAAGGCTATGACTCTCGTAAACCTAGTGAGTTATCCGGAGGCCAAAGACAACGTGTAGCGCTAGCCAGATCCTTAATTAACAAACCTAAAGTATTATTGTTAGATGAGCCATTAGGAGCTCTTGATTTAAAACTTAGAGAACAAATGCAATTCGAATTAAAAAGTCTTCAACGTCAATTTGAAATTACTTTTGTTTATGTCACCCACGATCAGCAAGAAGCTATGAGCATGAGTGATCGTATAGCAATCTTTAATGAGGGAAAAATAGAACAAATTGATACCCCTATAAATATTTATAATAAGCCTAAAAGCGCATTTGTAGCTGACTTTATTGGAACCACATCAATTATTTCTAAAAAAGATGCTCTATCTTATTTTAATTACTCTTCGTCTTTTTCCATAAGGCCGGAATTTGTGATGGTAAATCAATCAGAAAATTTAGATTTTAATATTACTGCAAAGATCTCAGATATCCAATTTCAAGGATCGTTATACAAACTTCTATTGGAAAAAGACTCAATTTTAATCAATGCTTACTATTATCCAAATTCATCACATTCTATTAACTTAGCTATAGGGGAGACTATCAATCTTTCTTGGAATAAAAGTAATATTACTGATTTAAATGAATAGTTTTTTAGATAATTGCTCAAGTTATCTCTTTAGAAATAAACATGTTCTTTTTTTAATTTTTCTTTTGCCGCCTTTGTTGTGGTTAGGAATTATTTATTTAGGTTCACTTTTGGTGTTTTTGTTTCATTCTCTATTCTACTTAGATGGGTTTACAGGAAAAATTGTCTATGAAATTTCTTTAAGCACAATTACAGAACTTTTTACCTCTGCGGCTAATATCGATATTTTAATCAGAACAGTAGTTTTAGCTGCATGTGTCTCGATTGGTGCTGCATTAATTGGCTTTCCGATTGCTTACTACATGGCCAAATTTACTACTCCTAAAATGAAAATTTTTTTCTATCTTGCTATTATGCTCCCTCTTTGGTCAAGTTATTTGGTTAGGGTTTACTCTTGGAAATTGATTTTAGCTAAAGAAGGAATAATTAATTGGTTTTTTACAAAACTACATTTGAATTGGCTACTGGATCTTGTTTTATCTATTCCTGTAATTGGAGGACCATCATTATCTATTTCCTATATTGGAATGTTTTTAGTTTTTACTTATATCTGGCTTCCATTTATGATTTTACCAATCCAGGCTTCTTTAGAGAGGGTTCCTAATTCATTAATAAATGCTAGCTACGATTTAGGAGCCAGTAAAAGACAAACTTTTTATAAAGTCATTTTACCTTTAGCATTACCGGGTATAGCTGCCGGAAGTATTTTTACTTTTTCTCTTACTTTAGGCGATTATATTATTCCTTATATTATTGGTACATCTAAGTTCTTTATAGGACAAGCGGTCTATACTCATCAAGGTACTGCAGGGAATATCCCTTTAGCTGCAGCATTTTCTTTGGTGCCTATAGCAGTGATGACTGCGTATATTTATTTTGCAAAGAAATTAGGAGCGTTTAATGCGCTCTAATTTTAATTTAAATAAGGCTTCATTTGGACTTAAATTTGGAGCTATTGTGGGTATTCTTTTTTTACACATACCTCTTTTTTTAATCATCTTATATGCATTTACAACGGAAGATAAATCTTATCAATTTCCTCCACCGGGCTATACATTAAAATGGTTTTCAATCGTCTTATCTAGAGAAGATATTTGGAGTGCTGTTTATCTCTCTCTTCATGTAGCTTTAGTGTCAACATTTGCTGCTATTATTCTAGGAACTCTTGCAGCAGCAGCGCTTTATAAAGCTGACTTCTTTGGAAAACAATCAATTACTCTATTGATTATTTTACCAATTGCTTTGCCAGGAATTATTACTGGAATATCCCTAAGAAGTGCTTATGGAGTAGTAGGGGTGCCATTTAGTACATGGACTATTATAATCAGTCATGCAACTTTTTGTATGGTTGTGGTTTATAATAATGTGGTAGCAAGACTGAGAAGGTCATCTCCAAATATTATTCAAGCTTCTATGGATCTAGGTGCTAATAGTTTTCAAACTTTTTTTTATGTCATCTTGCCAAATTTAGGAACTGCTATCTTAGCAGGTGGAATGCTAGCCTTCGCCTTGTCTTTTGATGAAGTGATCGTTACTACATTTACCGCGGGTCAACAAACAACTCTTCCTATTTGGATGCTCTCAGAACTAATAAGGCCAAGACAAAGGCCAATTACAAATGTTGTTGCTGTTTTTATTATATGTATTACTTTTATTCCTATATTATATGCAAGTTATATTACTAGAAATACAACGGAGGTAGAGGGTTCTAGTAAATAATACAAGGGGGGAAAATGAATACTAATTTACTTATTAATAATAAATCTGTAACAGGAGAAGCTGATCCATATCAGGTAATTAATCCCTTTAACTCTGAAATTATCGCCGAAGTTAACCAATCTTCCATAGATCAAGTTAATCTTGCGGTTCAAGCTGCGAAAGATGCCTTTCCAAAATGGTCTAGAACCTCTCCAGGAGAGAGATCTTCGATGTTATTAAAATTAGCAGATGCAATCGATAGTAAAGCAGAAGAGATTGCTAAAATTGAGTCTTTAAATACAGGGAAACCTTTTCATTTAGCTTTAAATGATGAACTTCCAGCGATATCTGATGTCTTTAGATATTATGCTGGAGCTTGCAGAAATATGCCAGGTATGGCTGCTGGTGAATACATGTCTGGTTTTACTAGTATGATTAGAAGAGATCCCATAGGTGTTGTGGCATCTATTGCGCCTTGGAATTATCCTTTAATGATGGGTGCTTGGAAGATTGCACCTGCAATCGCAGCAGGAAATACCATGGTTTTAAAACCTTCAGAGCAAACTCCATTATCTACACTTTTTATTTCTGATTTAATTTCAAATATCTTGCCCGAAGGTGTAGTTAATATTATTCACGGAGTAGGAGAGACTGTTGGTTCTACTCTTATTAATCATCCAGATGTAAATATGATCTCTTTGACTGGAGATATTGCTACAGGATCTAGAGTTTTAGAAGCTGCAAGTAAAAGTATAAAAAAAACACATCTTGAATTAGGTGGCAAAGCCCCAGTTATAGTTTTTGATGATGCAGATATTGATGATGTAGTGGAAAATGTAAAAACATTTGGTTATTACAATGCTGGTCAAGATTGTACGGCAGCATGTAGAGTTTTTGCAGACAAAAAAGTATACGATAAAATAGTTTCTGATTTAACTTCAGCTGTATCATCTATAGTCTTAGCTGATAGCAATGATGAAAAAAATGAAATACCTCCTTTAATCACTAAAGAACATTTCGATCGTGTTTCTAATTTTGTAGAGTCTGCCAAATCTTTAAAACATGTTGAAATTACAACTGGAGGTGAAGGTATGGGTGAAAAAGGAAACTTTTTCAAACCTACCGTTATAGCGGGAGCAAATCATAATGATGAAATTGTTCAAAAAGAAGTTTTTGGTCCTGTAGTTTCAGTAACTCCTTTTTCAAATGTTGATGATGCTGTAAATTGGGCCAATGATACGAAATATGGACTTGCCTCCTCAGTTTGGACTAATGATATCACGAAGGGAATGAGTACTGCTTCAAGACTTCAATATGGCTGTACTTGGGTGAATACTCATTTTATGCTTACCACAGAAATGCCTCATGGAGGCGTTAAAGCATCTGGCTATGGAAAAGACTTATCACCATATGCTTTAGAGGATTACACAAACATTAGGCACGTAATGGTGAAAATCGATTAAAACTTGTTAAATAATGACTTTTGCCTTTTTAAAGTTTTTGTTAACAAAGTTCATTACCTCAAAGAGTATTTTAATTCAATTTGAAGGTAGAGATCATTTAATTGATAATAGTACTGAACCATTAATATTAAAAATTAATCATAAAAAGTTCCTCATCAAATTATTTTACGCACCCTCTTTGGTTCTTACTGAGGGTTATATGGACAAAGATTATGAATTACCAAATTCTTCTTTTTATGAATTTTCAGAGTTATTAATCGATAATTACAATTTATATCTAGAAAAATTTTCAAGAACTTTTTTTTCAAGGATATTCCTTATAATCAACCCCTTATTTCAATTGAATTTCTCTAAAATATCAAAAAGCAATGTAGCTTCTCACTATGACCTTTCAGATAAACTGTATGATTTATTCTTAGATAAGACTAGACAATACTCCTGTGCATATTTTGAGACTGAAAAAGACTCTTTATACCAAGCTCAAATCAATAAAATGGATAGATTAGCTGACAAACTTCATCTTAAAAAAGGTGATAAGGTTTTAGATATTGGATGTGGATGGGGTTCATTAAGTAGACATTTCAGCTCTGAATATAAATGTAGCGTTAAGGGTATTTCCTTATCTGAAGAACAAATTAGCTACTGTTTAAAAAAGCAAAAATCGTCAAAAAATAGTAAGGATCTACAATATTCACTTCAAGACTATCGAAATGAGAATAACTTTTATGATAAAATAGTTTCGGTAGGGATGTTTGAGCATGTAGGAAAGCCATTCTATAATACCTATTTTCAAAAAATAAATGATCTTCTCTCGGAAGATGGAATAGCTGTCATGCATACAATAGGTAACATTCGTACTCCTAAATTAACTCCTGCCTTTATTCGTAAATATATTTTCCCAGGAGGCTATATTCCTACTTTGTCTGAAATTATGCCTGCAGTTGAGAAATCAGGTTTAATTATCAGTGATGTGGAGGTATTAAGGCTTCATTATGCTGATACTTTAAAAAACTGGTATAAAAATTTTAAAAAAGCTGAAAAACAAGTCTTAGATTTGTATGATGAGAGGTTTATTAGAATGTGGGAGTCATATTTAAACTTAAGTGAGCTATCTTTTAGAAAAGGTGACAATGTCGTTTTCCAATTGGTTCTTACAAAAAAAAGAGATACATTCCCTATTGTAAGAAAGAGAATTAATTAAGAATTATTTAATTATTTTAAATAAATGTCTGAAAACACTTTAGAAAACAGATTACACAGTTTAAATCAAGCTCTAAGTCAAATGATGAGGAACACAAGCGAAAGAGAAATTATCGATCAACTAACTACTTATAAAATCGCTATACAAAATACTCTGAAAATACTTACAAAAAAACAAAAACAATCCATCTCTATGAGTGCTAGAGAATATGAAGATGAGTTAGAAAAAGGTAATTTTTAAACCCTTTCCACTATATTTTGGACCTAGAACAAAGAATACTTAAGCTAGTATCTTCAAATAACTCATTCATTCATGATGATTGCGCTTACTTAAGCAAATCTCATCAACTTATATCTACAGATACTTTGGTTGAAAATGTTCATTTTAACCTGAAACATTTTGAAGCCTCTAAAATAGCTCATAGACTTTTTTTGTGTAATTATAGTGATATACAAAGTTCAGGTGGATATCCAGAATATGCGCTTTTAAATATCAGTTTTCCCGGTAAGAATTTCGAATTAGCTCAACGAATAATTAAATCTTTTAAGAAACTTTTAACAAAACATAATATTAAATTAATTGGAGGTGACACAACTTCTTCTTCTAGAATTTATCTTTCAAGTACTTTCATCAGCAAACCAATTAAAAAGTCTGAAATTATTAACAGAAAAAATGCCAAAGTAGGTGATAGTATTTATACTTTTAAGAATATTGGATTTTCTAAATTAGGTTATTTATCAATATTTAAAAAACAAAATCTAAACAAAAATTTACTTCTAAAATCAAAAGATCAATTTTTAAAACCCAAAATCATTACTTATTCAAATTTATTTAATAGATGTAATATTAGTTCATGTATGGATATTTCTGACTCTCTTTACACTTCCTTAAAAGAATTATCCAAGCAATCTAAAAAGAAATTTTTTATAGATAATTTAAAAGATATATCTCCATTATTATTGAAAAATTTAAACTCTAAAAACTATTTTTCATTCGTTCTCTCTTCCGGGGAAGAGTTTGTTCCTGTTTTTACTGGCAAATTAACCAAACAAGATATTAAGCTTTTTAAGTTAAATCGTATTTATGTAATTAAAATTGGTACTGTTCAAAAAGGGCAGGGAGTAGTTTTTACAGAATTAAAAAATTTTAAAAATAATACGTTTAATCACTTTAAAAATACTTACTTAAATTTATAGCTTTTTGAATTTCCTTTTTTGTAATTTTATCTAAATCAATAGTTGAAATAATATTTGTTGAACTTTCGGCACGGGTTTTTTTATAGGCTTTATCATAATGATAAATAATTAAGTTACTAACTAGATCATAGTAATTTTGATTTTTTAAACTTTCCTCAATATTCTTAAAATCATCTTTTGGTATAATTCTCTTTAGAACATCTAGGGCTTTTTTCATTAATTCTGGGTTTTTTGTGAAGTAATTATAATCCTTTAAAATATATTTAGTTCTCTCCTCAATAGTGGCATTTAATTTTATATTTTTACCCAATGGCATTGTTTTCCAAACCTTACTTGGGATACTTAATTTACCCACTTTGATACTTTCTGCTTCAACCCAGATATCCTTTTTATTATTAAATTCATTTAATTTTTGATAAATGCAAGTTTCATAGAATTTTTGTGACGGTTGGGTTTTATTTGGGATGTCCCCAAGTATTGAACCCTTATGATTTGCAAGTCCTTCAAAATCAATAACTTGTTTTGTTTTTGATAGTTCTTTTAGGAACAATGTTTTGCCTACACCGGTAATTCCCATAATTTGATTAAATTTAAATTTAGGTGCTTCTTTGTCTAAATATTCTACAACTCTTTTTCGAAAACTTTTATAACCTCCGTCCAATAAGTAAACATCATAACCAATTTGTTTTAGCACAAGATAAAGACTAAGGGATCTTAAGCCGCCCCTCCAACAATAAATCAAAACTTTATCTTTTTTATCAAATTCAATTTTCTTAATAATTTTTGATATATTAAAGCTAATTAATTCTGCTCCATTTTTTTTTGCCAAAAAAGAATTTTCTTTATAACTGATACCTATTTCATGTCTTTGCTTATTAGACAAAACTGGATAATTAATAGAATTGGGAATGTGATCTTCTATAAATTCAGATGGTGTTCTTACATCTATTATTACGCTATAATCTTCAATTAACTGATCTCTGTAAGAAACTTTATTGATGCGCATATTTTTCATTTTTTTAACATTAATATATTCAAAATCTTTGTTCTCCAAAGAGATTAATCTTAAATTTGAAATAGATTGGAAATCAGTTCATTTAGCAGATATTGAATGGGATATTTTATTAAACAAAGATAATTACTCGATAGATTTTGTGATTCAAAGTTATGGCATGACGGATAAAATCTTCAAATATAAATCTGTTACTAATATCGAAGGCTTAATTGAAAACAATCAACTACATCCCTTAACATACAAAAGCAAAACAAAAAGTACTAAACAAGATGTTTATGCCAATTTAAACTTCAGTCCAGAAGGTAAAATATTGGAGTTTGATATTTCTAAAGAATTAAATGATGAACAATTAACTATGCAAAATCAATTTATCAATCAATATCAATATTTTACAGATCCTATATCCCAATTAGTACAATATTTCTTATTTCAAACTGACTCAAACCGAATGATTGTTGATGGTTTGAATATTTATTCTTTAAAATATCAAAATTTAAGTGATGAGGTTTTTGATGATAACAACCCTACAGTCCATACTGGAATAACTCAAACTATGAATATCGTTTTTCCTTTTTTTCAAGGTCTTCATAAATTAGATAAGAAAAACAATCTTCAAGAAATTAAAATGAGTTTTATTGAATTAGATGATATTAAATTTCCTGTTCAATATGATATAAAGTCAAAGAAATTTTCAGCAAAGCTTTATCTAAAAAGTTATAAAATTAAAGATTAATGATTGTTACAAAAAAAAGATCCTTTATTAAAGCTATAAGTTGGAGGGTAATAGGATCTATTGATACTTTTATTTTAAGTCTAATTATAATTAATTTTTCATCTGAAAATTATACTTACGATCTAGCTTTTTATATTGCCACATTAGAAGTTATAACAAAAACAATCATTTATTATTTGCATGAAAGATTATGGAATAGATTTAATATTGGGCGAATTAAAGAAAAGGTAAATAGAATAAGGTCATTAGTAAAGGCATTTACATGGAGAATAGCTGCTTCTTTAGATACTTTTTTGATTAGCTATCTTATTACTGGTCGATTTGACTGGGCCACCTCTATTGCTTTCTTTGAAATAATCACTAAAGCTATCTTATATTATTTACATGAAAGAGGATGGAACAAAATAAATTGGGGACGAATTTATCAATGAGTCAATTGTCTAAATTAGAAATTAATCTTATTAATTTGTTTCAAGGAAACCTTCCATTATATAAAAGTTATTGGATTTATTATGTTTTAGGTAATTTTGCAATTTCGGCACCATTACTTTTGATTACCAAAATTCAAATTCAAAATTACATTTATACTTTTTCTTTGTATTTGGTTTTAAACTTAATTTACTATTTTACTTCTTGTATTGGTGTCTGGAGAAGTTCTCAACATTATAAAGGTAACAAAATATTAGCTTTTTTGGCCAGATTTGTAGTTGTAATTGGTATTTCTACAACAGCTTTAGAACTGAAAAATATTCTCACTATTATATATTCGTTCTAATTGCTTTTATCTTCATTTATTAAGAAAAATAATTAAGATGAGCTTATGGATGAAAAAACTCAATTAGAAGTTCGTAAACTGTTAAAACGACTTGGCATTAATTCCCAAGAACAGTTACATAAATATATCTCAGAAAACCCAGAGTCCAAAAATATACCAATTAAGGTATCCTTTCAAATTGACGGTAAGGAATATTATATTTTTGAAGATAAATTAGACATTTAGTTTCATCATGAAAAAGATTCAAAGTTATTTTATAAGTGGAATTTTAATTGTTGCTCCTTTGGCTCTTTCTCTTTACGTTGCTTGGGTCGTTGTTGGTCTAGCAGACAAAATCTTTAGACCTTTTATTCCTTTAGATAAATTCGGCATTCCTTCAGAAATTCCTGGGGTAGGTCTTATAGTAGCTTTTCTATTTTTCACTATTTTAGGTGCGATAGCAGGAAGTTTTTTTGGACGTTTATATCATCGTATTGTCGATGCGACACTATCCAAAATTCCTGGCCTTAACTCTATTTATAATACAGTTAAGCAAATCATAGAAACCTTCGCTACAACTCAATCCAATGCCTTTAAAGAAGTGGTATTGATCGAATATCCCCAAAAAGACATGTATGCCTTAGCATTTCTGACTAGTGAAACTAAAGGAGAAATAGCAGTTAGAAAAAATAAAAAGATGATTAATGTATTTATGCCGTCTACACCAAACCCCACAACAGGTTTTCTGATGTTTGTCCCTTTATCTAAATGCACAAAACTATCAATGTCAGTAGATCAAGCTATTAAATATATTATTTCTGCTGGCTTGGTTACACCTTCCGCACCAACAATCAAAAAAGCATTACCAAAGACTAAAAAAAAATTAACTAAAAAGTAATTTTATCGCTTCTTGTTGTTTAAAAAATAAAAGTAATTGATAAATTTTTTGTTGATATTCTTTATCTTCAAATTTCTTATTAGATATAACTTCTTTTACATAATCAAAACATTCTCTAATCAATTCTTGATCATTCATAGTATCCACAAACTTAAATAAAGAGTCACCACTTTGACGATAACCAAGCACGTCTCCAGTTCCTCTTATCTCTAAATCTTTTTCTGCTAATTGAAAGCCATCTAAATTATTTTTAAATACTTTAAGACGCTCTTTAGATGTATCGGTAATATTTTCGCCATAAATAGCAAAACAATAACCTTGCTCGTTTCCTCTTCCGACTCTTCCTCTTAATTGATGAAGTTGTGATAATCCAAATTTTTCTGAGTTCTCTATGACAACTGTATTTGCATTTTTATTATCTATTCCAACTTCTATGACTGTTGTGGCAACCAAAATACTTATTTTTCCAGATTTAAATTCATTGATAATGTTTTCTTTATCAATAGCTTTCATTTTTCCATGAAGCAAACCAACTTTCGAACCAAATACTTTTTGCAAAGACTGAAATCTAGACTCTACATCTTTATAACTTTGATTTTCGGACTCTTCTACAAGAGGGCATATCCAATATATTTGATTTTTATCTGTTATGGATTTTCTTAAGTAAATAATAAGATCTTTAATTTTTTCGGTATTTGAAACTTTTGTAATAATAGGTTTTTGAAAAGCTGGTCTTTCATTTAAAACTACTTGTTCGATTTCTCCATATTGAGCTAGCGCTAATGTTCTTGGAATAGGAGTAGCCGACATTAACAGAATATTAGTGTTAATGCCTTTTTCTCCTAAAATTAATCTTTGTTTTACACCAAAACGATGTTGTTCATCAATGATGACATATTTTAATTGATTAAACGTTAAGTTTTCTTGAAAGATAGCATGAGTTCCAACAATAAAATTATATTTTTTATCTTTAATATTTTGATAAATAACATCTTTGTTTTTGGTACTGCCTGTTAATAGAACGGCATTAATTTCATTTAGTTGAATAAGATTTTTAAGATTTTCATATATTTGATTTGCCAATATTTCAGTTGGAGCCATGTAGGCAACTTGATATCCTTTAATTATAAAGGGAACAGCTGTTAATAAGGATACAATTGTTTTTCCAGATCCAACATCTCCTTGTAATAAGATTGTTTCACGATAATGACTATTATTTAATGAATTTATTTCTTTGATAATTGTTTTTTGTTTTTCCGTCAGTTTAAAGGGTAGTTTGACGAGTAACTGTTTTTGAGATGAAAAATCTAAATCTAAACTATCATCCTTTTTTTTAGTTTTTTCTTTTAAATAGCGAATGGCGAAATAGTTGGAAATCAACTCATCAGCAGCAAGTCTTTTTCTAAATAGTTCTTTTTTTTCTACATCTTTGTTATTTTCAGGAAAATGTAATTTTAAAATTGACTCATAGAAACTATGAAAATTGAACTTATTAAGAATTGACTCTGATATCCATTCTTCATATTTCCCAATGTAAGTTTTTCCAAAGTCAAAAATTTTTTTTAAGTCTTTTAGATGTATTCCCCTTGTTAGTGGATATATGTTTTCAAAACTTCTGAGTTTTTCCTCATTTTCTATTTCCTCTATATAATCTGGATGGGCAATACCAATATTGCCTTTATAAAATGAAACTTTCCCACTAACTATGAATTCTTTGTTTTCAGGAAACTTATTTCTTAAAAAGTTCCCTTTAATAGAGAAATATATCAAATTTATGACTAATTTTCCTTTACTACACTCAATAACATAAGGCAATTTGGGATTAAAAGGGTAGTGATGTTTTTTTACTTTTAAAGAAGTTGTGATTATTTGACCTTTTTCTAATTTTCTAAAATCTATGTCTTGTGTTCGATCGATTACTCTTGAGGGCAAGATATAAAAAGCATCTATAACGGAATTAATTCCTAAATTTCTGAGATAACTGGCTTTTTTAGGCCCTATGCCTTTAAGTTTATCTACATTTTGATATAAGAACTTAAAATTATTTTCATTCATGACAGATATTCAAAATAGATTAAAAAAATTAAAATATCGATGCCAAACATTAGGCATAAAAGAACTTGACGTTACTTTTTCTAAGATATTTCAAAAAATAGAAAACTCACAAAAAATTGAAGATATCTCTCTTTTAGAGGATTTGGTCGAAAAGGAGACTCAATTAATCCTTGATATTTTTTTTCATCCAGAGATGGAAGATCTAAGGTCAAAATATAAGACTATTATAAATCTCTCAAAATAATGAATTTTGAAAAACCTTCTGTCGTTTTATGTGAAGATGATAAATCTGCTTTAGATTTATATAACATTCTTATTTCAATTTATCCCCAAGACGATATCTGCTATTTTCCTGCACACGACTCTCTTCCGTTTAGTGATGAAAAATCTAGTAAAGAGATCTTATTGGAAAGATCATTTCAATTAATTAAACTCCAAAAGCAAAATATAATAATTATCAGTTGCAATAATTTACTTAAAAAATTTTTAATTCAGCATGACAGTAAACATTATTTTAAACTAAATGTTAATCAAGAGATCAAATTAAGTGAAATTCTTGAAACTTTAGTTAGTTTTGAACATGTTAATAATGCGAATGTTTATAATCGATGTGAATTTTCTCATAGAGGGGATATTCTTGATATATATAACTATCATCATAATCCTTATCGAATTTCTTTTTTTGATAATACAATTGAGTCAATTAAAGAATTTTCTCCCCAAACGCAATTAACTAATAAAAAATCCTTGGACTCCATTACAATTGTTAATCCAAATTTTGAAAATAACATCAGCTCAAGTCAAGGGATTTCACTTTTATCTTATTTAGAAAATCGGGATATCTATAGTTTTAATCGTTCAGATATAGTTCTATTTGATCGTATTAATTTTTTTAAATCAATATATGAAAAAACAGAATTAGCTAATCCTTATAATTCGTATTACTTGGATAATGAGGATATAAAAGATATTAATTTTATTAATATACAATCATCATCACCTATTTTTTCATTTACAAAAAACATTATTACTCTGGAACAACTTAAAAATGAAAAAAAGAAAATTTTTATTCACCAAGGAAATAATTCCTCAAGTTTACAAAAAGAATACGATGAAAAAATTAAGGTTAACCCTTCTTTTGAGGGTAATTTAACTTTTCAATCCACAGTAATATCTAAAAATTATGAATTAGATAATTCTATTCACTTAAACTTATACTCAAAAAATATAAATAAAGACAAAACTAGTCAGGTTATTAATTTTAATGACCTTAATCTTGGTGATGCTGTTGTTCATCATAAGCATGGAATAGGTAGATTTATTTCCATCGATCGAATTGATGTTGAAAGAAGGACCAGGGAATTTATAAGATTAATTTATAGAAATAATGACAAATTACTTCTTCCTATAGAAAATTTGAATTTAATTAGTCGATATGGCTTTGACGACAATAATCTCATTTTAGATAAACTTGGTTCTAATGATTGGTTACTCCGAAAAAGCTCTGTAAAAAAGAGAATTAAATTTTTAGCTAATAAATTAATTAAAAATGCCGCCAAGCGTGACTCTATAAATATAAATCCCTTAAATTACTCTCAATTAGAATTAGATAAATTTAATGAAAAATTTGAATTTGTTGAGACAGAAGATCAATTAACGGCTATTGAAAAATCACTTCATGATTTAACTCAAGAAAAACCAGCTAATCGTTTGATATGTGGAGATGTAGGTTTTGGTAAAACGGAAGTTGCATTACGTATTGCTTGTGCAACGTATCTTTCAGGATATCAATTTGTAATCGTAGTTCCGACTACATTATTAGCTTTACAACATAGTAGGACATTTGTATCTAGATTTTCAATTTTCAATACTCCAGTAGCTACTCTTTCACGCTTTACATCATCAAAAGAAAAAAAACAAATCTTAGAAGGTTTAAAAAATGGAGATACCCAAATTCTTATTGCTACCCATAGTCTTTTTAAAAAGGATATTGAATTTAATAATCTTGGGACCTTGATAATTGATGAAGAACAAAAATTTGGAGTAGATCAAAAAGAGTTTTTAATTAATAAGTATCCTCACATCCATTTATTTTCTCTATCAGCCACTCCTATACCGAGAACACTCCAAATGTCATTGCTTGGTTTAAAAGATTTGAGTGTAATTGGTACTCCTCCTTCCAACAGAATTAGTATTCGAACTTATGTTCAAAAATATGAACAAGTTTCTTTTTTAACTGCAATCACAAATGAAATATCGAGGGGAGGGCAAGTATTTATTGTTGTTCCACGAATTAGCCATATCCCATTTGTTGAAAATGAACTTAAAAAACTTCAATTAGACGTGTCCTATGGGGTTGGACACAGTAAGATGAAAGAAAAAGAGATAGAGGATGTGTTCCTTTCTTTCACCAATGGCGAAATACAGTGTTTGATTTCTACAAATATTATTGAGTCAGGCATTGATATAAAAAATGCAAATACACTAATAATTTTCAATTCCAATTTGTTTGGACTTTCACAATTATATCAATTACGAGGAAGAGTCGGGCGCTCTAATCGAAGGGCTTATGCTTATCTATTCCATGATAGCGAAAAATTAATAAATAAAACTGCATTAAAAAAACTACAAGTATTAGCCAATTATGAAAATTTAGGCTCTAACTTTCAATTAGCCAATGAAGACTTAGAAATTAGAGGAGCCGGAAATCTATTGGGAGATGAACAAAGTGGCCATGTAAAAGAAATAGGTATCGAATTATATCAAAGCATGTTGAAAGAAGAGGTAGAAAGACTTAAGAGCCATAGTACTGAAGAAGAAGAAATTTTTGAAGAATTTGAATTTAATGCATTTTTTGAATACTACATTCCAAAAGATTACATATCCGATGATGTATCTAGATTAATAATTTATAGAAAATTAACTAACGCTGTATCAAATAACGAATTAAAAAGTGTTCTTTATGAAATGGAAGATAGATATGGGAGTTACCCCTTAGAAGTCAATAATCTCATAAATCTATTGAATATAAAAATTCTATCTATTTCTTTAGGTATAATTAAGATAAATCTTCAGAAAAAATATATAGATTTAGTATTCCATAAAGTTAATCAAAACGTTTCAACTATTCTTCTGGATATGGTTCAACAAAATTTTATAAAAATGAAATCTTCAAAAGCTATTCAAATTAATAATGTAGAAAAAGAGGATCTTTTTTATAGTATTAAGTTATTCTATAAAAAGTTAGGCTCTTAATATGGAAGACATGAATCAACAGCTGCCAAAAACTAATGCAGAGTGGTTAGTATACTATCAATCAATTTTAGCTGAATTGACTGAAAATCAAAAAAAAATAGGTGAACCGATTACCCCAGATGAATTTTTTGAACTCCCAATAAAAAGAAAACAAAAATATATTAAAAAATTATATTTTAAGATAGGCGATGCAGAATAGTTATATTCCCAATATAGATATCTCTTCTTTAATATCTTCTGATTTTAATGATGATAGTTATAAAAATGTTGCAAAGGAAATAAAAAAGGCATCTGAAGAGATTGGTTTTTTTACAGTGACTGGCCATGGGATCTCCAATGCTAAGATTGATAAATTACTCTCTACTTGTAGACATTTTTTTCATTCTCCAGATAAAGAAAAATTAAAGATTGCTCCTAAAAAGTGGAATCCAAATACAAATACAGTTTATCGAGGATATTTTCCTAGTTCTGTTAATGGGAAAGAAGGTTTAGATATTGGCGATCCTCAATTATCTGATGACATGAAAGATCTCTTAGTAAAAGAAAAATTTGAGGTCAATCATGATATGTCCTACTTAAATCCTGAGTGGCAAATTGTTATTGATGATTATTATAATTCTATTTTTGAACTGGGAATGAGATTATTCAAATCGATTATTAGCGTCTACTCCTCAAATTTAGATTTGGCCAATAAAGCTTTTATAAGACCAAAAACACTATCTACGCTAAGATTTAATTTTTATCCAAAACAAGAAAAACCAGTTGAAATATCAGAACAAGATGGAGTTGCTTTAGGTTGTGAGACGCATGTTGATAGTGGAATAATGACAATCTTATACCAAGATAAGAAAGGCGGTCTTCAAGTTCAAAATCGCCATACGTTAGAATGGCATGATGTACCTCATGATCCAAATGCTTATGTTGTTAATAGCGGTTTAGCTCTTGAATATCTAACTAATGGAAAGATGAAAGCTACCAATCATCGTGTATTATTTAACCAAGAAGAAAGAATTTCTATCCCCTTTTTCTTTGAGCCTTCTTATGATTTCAAATTAGATCCTAAATATTTAGAAATAGAAGAAGAACAAAAATATGATATTGACAATTATGAGGATTTTTTGACAAACTCATTAAAGAAATTTGTTGAATATGACAGACCTAATTAAAAAATTAATAGTCTTATCATCTATACTTTTTATAAGTTGCAACAACATGATCGATGGTGTTAATAAATCTGATACCCAAAAAATAAATACAGTGAAATACGGTACTCTCGTTGCCGCGGAACCCGTTAAAATCAAAGGTGAGGATGATGGGCTAGGTGCTATTACTGGGGGATTATTAGGTGCTGTTATTGGTTGCGGTGAAGGTATTTTTGATGACGAATGTCGCGATACAGTAGCTGTTGTTGGTGCTATTGGTGGAGCCATTATAGGGAATGCGGTAGCATCAAGACTTGGTGATCATAATGGTTTTCAATATGTTGTAGATATTGAAGACAGCGATGAAGATATATCTATAGTTCAGTCAGGAGATGAGCAAATCCCAATCGGATCAAAAGTTACTATCTCCATAGGAACAAATACAAGAATAATAATTTCGGAATAATTATTTTAAGTGGCGGAAGGACTGGGATTCGAACCCAGGAAAGAGTTGCCCCTTTGCCGGTTTTCAAGACCGGTGCTTTCAACCGCTCAGCCATCCTTCCGAATAAGCAGTAATAGACGTTATTTAATAACGATTATAATTTAAAAAACAACCTGAAATTAAAAACTAAGCCTTAGTACCGTCAACTTTTCTTAAGCTAAAAATTGTTCCTAGCATAAAAACGATAACAGAGGAGGGGAATAATAAATATCCAATAGTGTAAGTATCAGGATAGTATTGCATTCCAAAATAAAGAACTATGGCATTTAATAAACATAACAGCAATAAGATGTAATTTACGCCAAGCTTGCTTAAGGCAGATGCAAGAGGCTTAAGTATTACCATTAAAGCGCTAACAGCAAAGATTACGGCAGGGATGACATTCATTAAAAGCCCCATTGATTCTGAATAAGTATAATCAGAAAGAGATTCCCATGGCAAAACCATAGATAAAAACATCATTATTATTGAGGTATAAACAAATCTTTTGCCTACATTTGATAATTCCATGTATACAATATACCAGAAAAGAGAGAATTAGCAAAAGTATACTTACAAAACAGATCAAAAAGATCATTCTAAAAGATATATAATCAATGTCTAAATAAGGAATCTAAGACTATGCACAAATTAATAATCCTTACATTTTCGACTTTATTATTACTTGTAAAATCATCTTACTCCCATGACCCCAAAAATTGTGATGTTTTAGAGAATTATGATTTTTCCCAATTTGATAACTGGAAAGTGGAGGTTATAGAAAATTCCCCTCAATATGACTTAGATAAGAATTTCGTGAAGACATTAATTCAAGATTACCAGGTCAATAAAAGGGTTATCGAAAATGACAAATGTCAGCCTGAGTTCACTTTAACTTTTTCTGAGTATATCGATAAAAGAATTTCGAAGTTAAGAATTCAAAATGGTATAAATAAATACAATGAAAACAATAATTTATTACAAAATATTAAACAAATTTATAATGTTCAACCTAGATTTATTATTTCGATATGGGGGTTAGAAACTGCTTATGGAGAAATTACCGGTAATTATCCAGTTATAGAGAGTTTACTCACTATGTCATACGATGAAAGACGTCGAAAATACTTCACTAAGGAGCTTTTCAATTCATTTAAAATCATTGAGGAAGGTCATATAGATCTGGAAAATTTTAAGGGTTCATGGGCTGGAGCAATGGGTCAAAATCAGTTTATGCCATCTAGCTTTCTAAATTACGCTCAAGACTTTAATAATGATGGGAAAAAGAATATTTGGACAGATGTTGAAGACTCATTAGCGTCAATTGGCAGATATCTCCAAGGTGTCGGATCTAATAAATGGGATCCAAATTACACATGGGGCAGAGAAGTAATTCCACCAACAAACATCAAAGAATTAGAAAAAGAGCTTTTCATTAAAAGAGAAAAAGGATGTTTAGCAATTAAAAAACTATCTAAAAAACTACCTTTATCAGCATTTAGAGAGATGAATTTTCAAAAATTAAATGGAGATAGAGTAGATAACTTAAACATAGATAGTTATTTAGTAAGAATGGGCAGAGAGGAAAATGATTATAGATATTTCATTGTTTATAATAACTATTTAAATATCCTGTCATATAACTGTTCTAATTATTATGCCCTATCTGTAGGACTTTTAAGTGATAAAATTAAATAATTTTCATAAATTACTGTTTTTGCTATTTCTTTCATCTTGTACTGTTCCTGTAGTAGAAGAAAAAAAAGAAAATATAGCTACTGAAAAGGTATCTGATGAGTCTTATTTTACTAAAACTTCTGTCATTTTATCAGATATAGAGGATTATGAAATACAACTATCAACATTAGAGAGTTTCACAATATCCGACAGTTTAGGTGACTATGAAATTTCCCATAAAAATTTGCCATATCCTGGTGTTGCAAAAATCTCTAATCCTAACGATTTGAGTGAATACATTGTTGTTAGGAATGTTAAAAATACAACTAACAGCAAATTACAAATAAGTAAAAACTTGTCCTCTATATTGCAAGTAAATTCAAGAATTTATATTGAATATTTAAAAGATGATTCCCTTAGATTGAGAAAGGTTGAGGACTCAAAAGAACAAAGCAGAGTAAAAATGGATGATACGGAGATTTCTTTTGAGAGTTTAGAAGATGAGCAAACAGAATTAAGCGCAAGCCTTGATAAAGAAAAAATCAAAGAAATTGAAATTTTATTTAAGAACTATGAAGGTTTAGTGCTTATTGACAGCTATAATGACATTGGTTCTGCAAAGTTAATTACCAATAAAATTAGAAATTTAGGCCTTATATTCGAAGAAAATGAGAACCAAATCAATGTTTTTGCTGGTCCTTTTGAAAAAAATGATATTAATCTAAAAATAGATTTTCTAATTAGAAATGGATACACGAATGCTCAAAAATACCCTTAATTCATTAATTTTATCGATTTCTCTAATATTTTTTACTTTTAATTCTAACGCTATTGAGAGTATCGCTAAAACAGCTCTGCTAATAGATCTTTCGACTGGCGAAGTGCTACTTGATAAAAATTCTGAAGAGAGAACATATCCATCTAGTATGACTAAAATTATGACTGCTTTAATGGCTTTTGAAAAGATTAAGGATGGTACTTTGTCGATGGATCAAGAGTTTCTAATAAGCAAAAAAGCATGGAAAATGGGTGGATCCAAAATGTTTATTGAAGTGGACAAAAAAGTAAAAGTCTCTGATTTGCTCCTCGGTGTCGTGGTTCAGAGTGGCAATGATGCTTCAATTGCAATAGCAGAGGGTATCTCAGGTTCTGAGGAAACCTTTGCGATAGAAATGAATAATTTGGCAAAAAAAATTGGCTTAAATAATTCTAATTTTGTTAATAGTAGTGGTTGGCCAAATGACAACCATTACACAACTGCTAAAGATTTAGCTAAAATTGCGGAATACACTCTCAACGAGCATCCAGAGCTTTATAAAATGTATGGAATAACTGAATTTACTTATAGTGGAATTAAGCAAGATAATCGAAATCCACTTTTATACTCTTTTGATGGTGCAGATGGTTTTAAAACTGGTCATACCCAAGCTGCTGGATACGGTTTGGTTGGTTCTGCAGAAAGGGGAGGTCGAAGATTATTATTAGTTTTAAATGGTTTAGAGACTTCACGAGCTAGAGCGCAAGAGTCTTTGAGATTAATGGACTGGGGTTTTAATAATTTTCAATTAGTTGACTTTTATAAAGAGGGGGAAGTGGTGTTAGAAGCTTCAACTTGGCTTGGTAAACAAGAAAAGGTCAAACTATCCGCACAACAAGATATAAGTGTTAGTATTCCTAAAACCCACATCTCTGATATGAAAGTTGAAATTCTTATTGAAGAACCTATACCAACTCCAATATCCATTAACGATCAGGTTGGTTTAGTTCAAATTTCTTATGCTGATAAAAAATTACAATATCCATTATTAGCCTCTGAGAACATTGAACAAAAAGGTTTCTTTTCAAGAATTACCTCAGCTCTCTATTATTTGGTTTTAGGTTCTAACTAAGCAGAATAATGAAAATAATTAGCTTTGAAGGCTTTGAATATTCTGGAAAATCTACACAAATAAAACTTTTACAAAATTATCTTAAGAAAAATAAAATCAAATCTACTTTTACTCGAGAACCTGGTGGAAACAAACAATTAGAAAAAATAAGAAAAATTATACTTCAGTCTGATTTTGACAATCTAAGTTTAATTTTATTTTTTTTTGCATCTCGTTTTTCTCTACTTTCATCAATGAAAACAAAAAATTTGGTTGTATTTGATAGATTTTTTGACTCCACTTATGCATATCAAAAAATTACAAGTAAAGATAAATTATTAATATTGAATTTAATCAATCAAATTGAAAAAAAATATATCCCGACAATTACATTTTACTTCAAAATTAATAAAAAAACTCTGCTAGAAAGAAAAAAAATGAGAGGCGAAAAGAATTTTTTTGATAAAAAATACTCTTCGCATTTTACACGTATTCAAAAAAATTATGATGAAATTGCAAAAATCAAAGTTGGTAAAAGAAAGTTTATTACTATAGATGCCGACAAGCCAAAAGATATTGTCCATAAAGAAATAATTGAAAATTTAAAAAGATGCAAATTGATAAGGTAGTAAGTTTTATAAAATCACAAAAAAATGGTTTTTTTTTAATTGAAATAAAAACTGATTATCAATCAGAAATTATAGAGAATTCTTTAAAAGAGATTTTTTTTCAAAAACAATATGAAGTCGATACATCTTTTTTTTCTATAAAACCAGAGGAAGCCTCTAAATCAATTAGCATTGAACAGATAAGAAAACTAAAGAAGGAATTTCTTCATACTAATGTTTTAGATCTTTCTAAAATCATTTTTTTAAATGAAATTAATCTGCTTAATAATAATTCTATCAATGCTTTATTAAAAATTATTGAAGAAGTTCCTCAAAAAACTTACTTCATATTTTGTTCTCAAAACCTTTTAAAAGTTCCTGATACTATTTTATCAAGGGCAAGAATTATTAGAATTGAAGAAACTATTTCAAATACCACAACAAATCTAAAAGATTTATTGAATACGACAGTTGATCATAATCAAAATATTTCAGATGATATTATATCTTCTATTATTGATCCATTTATCAATTTAAAAACATCAGATTTTTTTGAAAGTATGAAGCTTTTTGATAAAAATAATTTAAATTTACCATCTGAGATATTTTTAAAAGTTTTAAGTTTTTATTTAAATCAATCTTTGAATAATCAAAAACTTTTTAGATATCTAATTAAACTACATTCTGACTTTATTTATGATTTAGACGAAAGTATTAAATTTAATACATTGACTAATGATTTAATTGCTATTTATTTTACCAGACTTAATTCAAACCTTATCAAATATGGAAAATAAATATTTTACTACACCCATTTATTACGTAAATGACAAACCTCATATAGGTCATGCATATACGTCTATTTCTGTTGATGTTTTAAAGAGATTTTACAAATTACGTGGATATGGTTCTTATTTTTTAACAGGAACTGATGAACATGGGCAAAAAGTTGAAAAAGCAGCTTTAGATAAAGGAGTTGATCCCAAAAAGTTTACAGATCAGGTCTCTGAAAACTTTAGAGCGTTATCAGATATTTTAAATTTGGATAATGATGATTTTATAAGAACAACCGAAGATAGACACATAAAATCAGTTCAAAATTTATGGAATAGACTTCTAGAAAATGATGAAATTTACTTATCTAAATATTCTGGCTGGTATTCCGTCAGAGATGAGGCCTTTGTTGCTGAAAATGAAATAACTGAAAAGAATGGGAAGAAGTTTAATTCTTTTGGATCTGAATTAACCTGGGTGGAGGAGGAGAGCTATTTTTTCCGATTATCTAAATGGCAAGATCGATTATTAGAACTCTATGACTCAATTCCAAATTTTGTTCATCCTAAATCTCGCTTAAATGAGGTAAAAAGCTTTGTTTCTGGAGGGCTTAAAGATCTATCTATTTCAAGAACAACTTTTAAATGGGGGATAGATGTTCCTAATGATGATAAGCACATTATGTATGTATGGTTAGATGCATTAACAAACTACATATCCGCTCTAGGCTTTCCGGATCAAGAAAGTGAGAAATATAAAAAATTTTGGCCAGGTATTCATGTTGTTGGCAAAGATATTCTTAGATTTCACGCCGTATATTGGCCAGCATTTCTTATGGCAG